>JAPLSM010000337.1 GCA_026398635.1 Spirochaetota bacterium
GCTTCGCAACATCCTGGGGGTGTCTGCCTTGTGCGCCCTTCGGCCGCAGGTACTGCGCGTGGATCCTCGCGCCGCGCACGCCGGTGAACCACAGGTCGAAGCACTCGACTCCCAGGGAGGCGCCGATGTCGTGGGGCACCAACTCGACCTTCGGGTCCACGGCCCGCATCTCGGCCAGCGCACGGTCCCAGTAGGCGTCGAAGTCCGCGGGCCGGGGGTTGCGTCCCTTGTAGGTCTTCAGTTCCTCGAATGGCAGATCGATGAGCATCGTTCTCTCCCTGTCCTAGTGCTTGAAGCAGCGCTGGCCCGTGAACACCATGGCAGCACCCGCCTCGTTCACCGCCTCGATGGATTCGAAATCCCGGTCGGATCCGCCGGGCTGGGCGATCGCGGTGATCCCCTCGCGCAGGCCGACGTCCACGCCGTCGCGGAACGGGAAGAAGCCGTCGGAAATCATGACCGAACCCGCGATGCCGCCCTTCACCCGGGCGACCTCCCGGTCGATCTCGACCCTGGCCTCCTGCTTCTCGAGCGATGCGTACGGCGTCTTGAACGTCTCCCAGCTGATTCGGTCGGCGAGTTTCCGGTACGCCTTGTCGCGCGCGATTTCCGCCACGCCCACCCGGTCCTGCTCGCCCGTGCCGATGCCGACCGTGGCCCCGTCCTTCACGTAGATCACCGAGTTGCTCGTGATGCCCGTCTCGACGAGCCAACCGAAGAGGAGGTCGCCGTATTCCGCAGCCGTGGGTTCGCGGACGACCCGGTATTCCTTTCCTTTATAGGAGGCTGCTGCGGGCAGGAAGTCGCGCGCCGAGCGGGTCTTCGGCACGAAACCGGTCTGCAGCACCAGGCCGCCGTCGACGAGGCTCTTGAAGTCGATGAACGTCTCGACCGCGTATTCGGCGAGGCGCGCCATGTTCGCGATGCGCATCACGCGCAGGTTCTTCCAGCGCGAGAACCGGTCCATGACCCCCGGCGCGAACTCGGGGGCCGCCACGACCTCGGCGTAGGTCTCCACGATCAGCTCGGCCGTGGCGAGGTCCACCTCCCGGTTCAGGGCGATGGCTCCGCCGAACGCCGCGAGCCGGTCGGCCAGGTGAGCCCGCCGGTATGCCTCGGCCAGCGTCCCCGCCTTCGCCGCGCCGCAGGGGTTGTTGTGCTTCACGATCACCGCGCACGGAGAATCCGCGAGGTGCCGGAGGATGTTGAGCGCGCTGTCGACGTCGGTGATGTTGATCTTGCCCGGGTGCTTGCCCGACTGCAGGAGCTCGGCGTTCGAGGCGAGGTACCGGCCAGGCTTGATGGTGGCCACGTTCCCCAGCACGAGGCTTCCGGCCGCGAGCCGGTACAGCGCCGCCTCCTGCCCCGGGTTCTCGCCGTAGCGCAGGCCCTTCTCCTCGCCGTCGATGACCCACGTTACCTTCTCGTAGGCGAGGGTCTGCGTTCCTTCGGGACCGATGAAGCTGATCTCCATCCGGTCGGGGAAGTGATCGTCCATGATCCGCCGATAGGCGGACTTGAGATCCGTCCCCTTCGCGTCGGCGGCCATGGTCAGCGCACCTCGTAGCCTGCGGCCATGAACCCGGCGTCCAGGTCCGCGAGGTACGCGGCGATCGCCGCGTCGTACTCCGCGATCAGGCGGAAGGCCTTCTTCGCCAGCTCGAACCGGGCGGCGAGTGACAGGGAACCGCCCCCGGCTGCGAGCTCGGCCACCACGCGCGGATAATCGGCTGGGTCGGTCAGCACCGCGACCCGGTGGAAGTTCTTGGCTGCGGCGCGCACCATGCACGGGCCGCCGATGTCGATGTTCCCCCGCGCGTCCTCGCTCGTGGCGCCGGGCCGGGCGACGGTCTTCGCGAACGGGTAGAGGTTGACCACGACCATGTCGATGTCCACGGCGTTGTGCATCGCCATGTCGGCCCGGTGCGCGGGGTTGTGGGTCTCGGAGAGCAGTCCGAGGTAGATGCGCCAGTCGAGGGTCTTCACCAGCCCGCCCTGCATCTCGGGCTGGCCCGTGTACTCGGAGACCTGCTGCAGGCGGCCGGCCGCCTTCGCGCCGAGCAGCGCCAAGATCGCATCGTAGGTGCCGCCGGTCGAAAGGATGGAGACGTCAGGGCAGGCGGCGAGGAGGCCGGGCACGAGGATCTCGAGCCCCGACTTGTCGGACACGCTCGCGAGCACGGTCCGCACCCGGACCCGGTCGTCCACCGTGCGCACGGTGTTGATCGCCACGCCGTTCCCGCCTTTCCCCGCGGCCACTCTATGGATTTTACCGCGGAGGTGCAAGCCGCAGACGGTGCCGCGGCGGGTGCC
>JAPLSM010000205.1 GCA_026398635.1 Spirochaetota bacterium
TAGATGGGATCCACGGTGATGTCGACCGAGTCGGTCCCGTACCCCCCACGGCCGTCGCGAACGACGACCTTCACCGTAACGTACTCCGTTTCTTCGACCGCCCTCCAGTAGTTGAGCGTGCTGTCCGTCTCGCCGACGATCAGGGAGCCATTCTCGTACCACTCGTAGCTGAGGGTGTCGCCTTCCGGGTCGTAGGCATTCGCGGTGAGAGTCGAAGTCTCGCCGGTCTCGATCCAGGTGCTGGAAGCGATCAGGTCCACGGCAGGTCCGGGGTTGAAGCTGAAGATGATGTAGCATCCCGACAGCGCGGCGAGCACGAATGCCGTGGCGAGCATCCACCTGACGGTCCTCATGGAAGACTCCTCCCTCCCATTGAACACCGGGTTCCGACACACAATGTACTACCAGTGGGTGCCCCACGTCGGGGCAATGAGAGTCGGCCCGCGGGGGTGCGCGAAGCGAAGGGCAACTCAGCCCGTGAAGTCCACAAGGGGCAGCGTGATCTCCGCTCCCGGGTCCAGCACAAGGCCCGGCACTCCCCACCAGCCGTCACTCGTGTCGCAGATCAGGACATCGTACGTGCCGGGGTCGATCCTCCGGAAGGCGTGTGGTTCCCCAGGGGGGATGGTGGTGGAGAGCCAGTCCGCGCCCCAATCGGGGTTGTTCTGGATGATGAGCGTCGCAGTTTCCGGGCACAGGCTGCAGCCTGCGAGCGCTGCGAGCAGGAGCGCTGTGGCGAGCCACCACCGAACGGTCTTCCTCAACGTCCACACTCTCACGGCGATCTGTGCCGGAGGACAGTCTACCTCATCTGGCGCGCCGCGTCAGGATGATCTGCACCGCCTCCACGAATCCTTCGGAGGCGTCCGCCGTCGTTACGTATTCGGGCAGGTGGTCGAGGCGGTCGAGGAAGGCCCTGATGTTCGCGACCGCGATCGTGTGGGGGAACCCGGCGAACAGAGGTTCGTCGTTGGGCGAGTCCCCCACGAAGAGGGCCTGTTCGCCCACCGCGGCGAAGGGCGTTCCGGACTGCTCCTCCAATAACCGCCTCGCGCAGGAGAGCTTGTCGAAACCGCCTATCCAGAAGTTGACGTGGATGCTCGAAACCTTGCAGGTGACGCCCTCGGACGCGAGGATCCGGCATATGGCATCCACGGAAGAGGCCGGCAAGGGCTGGACATCCTCCCGGAAGTCGATGGCGAAATCCGAGATGCGAAACGGCTGGTCGGCCGCGATCGCGGTGCCCGGCACCTCGCGCAGAACCCGAGCCGCGATCGAGGCGAGTCGCTGCCGACTAGCAGCGAGCTCGGCGGGGGGCAGGGAGAAGCTGCGCGTCATCGCCCGCCGGACCCGATCGTATCTATAATAGAAGGCGCCGTTCTCGCCGACCACGCCGTCCACGGGCCACATCCGGGCGATGTGGTCGCACCAGCCCGCGGGACGGCCGGTCACCGCAACCACGCGGATGCCCGCGTCGTGGAGGTCCCACAGGGCCGAGTAGGAGTCGGCCGGAAGCATCCCGTCCCGGGTCAGCGTGTCGTCGATGTCCGTGAAGAGGAAGGCGAGGCGCCGGCAGAGATCCGCAGGCAGCTCAGCGACGGGCCGTGGCCTGCTCGGCTTCACCCGGTTCGAGCCCTCTCGGCTTCGGCGTGCAGGGCTGCCAGAGCGGCCATCACCCGGTCGGCGACCGCCTGCTTGGTGTCCTCATGGTCGGGCTGCGCCCGCAGGGCCTCCTTGCGGAACTCCGAGCACCTGAGCACCGGGCTCACCGTGTAGCGGACCACATCCTTGGCCGGGTAGTCCTCGTCCATGTTTCCGTTGGGATTGGGCAGCAGCGTGTTGCCGTTAATGGCCACGAGCACCATGTACGAGTAGTACTTGAGGTAGGTGTCGATCTCCTTGAGACCCCTGCCCGTGCTCGGGTCCCAGGGCCGGTACCGGGTGCCCGAGGGGAAGACGAGCACCAGGCGGCCTTCCCGGCGCAGTTTCATGAGCGTTTTCAGCGCCGCGATGTTGATCCGGGCGCGCCGGGTCTCCGCCTCGCGGCGCTTGCGCTTGTCCTTGATGCCCTGGACCGTGCGAGAAGGGAAGATGACCACTCGTGTGAAGACCTCCGTGAAGGCGAGCACGAGCCTGCTCTCCTCGTTCAGCTTCACCCCGGCCACGGAGACGATCGCGTCCGCGATCGCCTTCCCTTCGTCGCCGGCGGTCTCCAGCAGCTCGTAGAAGTTCGGGAGGTCGAAGTTGCTGTAATGCTCCATCAGCACGAGGCAGAACCGCTTCCGTCGGGCGAGTGCGTGCAGCTCGAGCAGGTGCTCGAGACCGTCGATCCTGCTTCCGGGCAGCAACAGGTCGCCGAGGATCCGTCGCATGAGGGGCTTGTTGGCCGGCTCGCCCTCCTGGTAGACGTTCTTGTCCGTCACCTCGGGCGTGCCCTGGGAGTTGCGGATCATCTCGTCGATGATGCCCTTGTAGATGCTCCGGTTCAGCTCGACGTTCTCGCCCATGGTCGTCGGGCATTGTGCTGAAGCAGTCCGGGACTGTCAATCGTCCTTATTCTATGCAATTTGAGCGTTGCGTCGAAAGCTGTTGCCGGAAGAGGACGGCAACTTTGATCCACGGCAGCATGCCGTGCATTACCGCTTTACGCC
>JAPLSM010000163.1 GCA_026398635.1 Spirochaetota bacterium
TCGGGTTCTGGAACCGCACCTCCTGGATGTCGTAGATCGAGATGCTCTTCATGCCCTGGGCCGTGAGCAGGTTCAGCATGGCGGTTTCGCCGGTCACGGGGTGGCTACGGCGCTCCACCCCCACCACGGTGCCGCTCACCTTCGTGACGGGCGGCACCTCGACCTTCGCGGTCGTGTTGCCGGCCTGCACGTACGGGGTGCGGTACGGGTTGAACTCCTGAACGGAGAGCTCGACCTGCTGCCCCCGCACCTGCTGGAGGATCGCGGCCAGCTCGGGATTCGCGGTGAGGTCGACGGCGAACGTCTTCAGCGCCCTCGTGATCGGATCGCGGGAGGCGTACGTGACACTGGAGACGGTGCCGCCGTCCAGGTCCCTTAGGATCAGGCTCTTGATGATGTCGTTGATGCCGCGGGAGGGGAAGGTGAGCTCGAGCCGCGCGTCCCCGGTGACGCTGCCGTCGTGCTGGAAGTAGCCGACGCCGCTCGTAAACAGGGCGAGGCTGGTGAGTGGCAGGGCCGCCGCCGTCTCCTCGGCCCCGACGAACGCGGGGGAGAGCACGGCCGCGACAGCGGCGAGCAGGGCAAGCGACGTATTCTTGAGCGTGGACATGGAAAACCTCCTGAGGATGACGGAGCGGATGCCTCTCCTAGTATAGCGCCCGCCGCATCGGATTGCGAATCGGGTGCGCAGCCGCGCTACTCGAGTCGGATGTCCCGCGAGGTTTCGTCCCAGGGGTGCTTCCCGTCGGACGACGTGCCCGGCTTCCCGCCCGTGCCGGTCCCCTCACCCGTGACGGTCCCCGAGCCCGCACCGCGTCCGGATGCTGCGGCCGGCGGCTCGCGCCGCGCGAAGATGAAGCCGAAGAGACCGCCGCAGAAGCCTCCCGCGATGTGGGCGAGCTGGCTCACCGAGTCGGGCGTGAGGGCGGCTACGAACTCGCGGACGAAGTAGAGGGCCACCACGAGCAGGAACGTGAGGGGGATCTCCCCGGCCCTGATGTTCGTGAACGAACTCAGCAGGATCAGCATGAACACGATGCCGCTCGCGCCGAGCAGCCCCGCGTGCACGAACACGAGCGTCATCAGCAGCACGATCCCGGACCCGAACTTCTCCTCGAGCACCGGACCGATCAGGAGGATGAAGGAGAAGTTCGAGATCAGGTGCGCCCAGCTCGCGTGCCCGACGACGTGGGTGAACAGGCGCACCCACGTGAGGGCCCCGCCGCCGCCGAGGTACGGCGGAGCAGTGAAGTACGAGGTGACGATCGTGCTACCCGTGAACTGGTCGAGCACCAGCACGGCAGCCGAGACGAGCGCGAGGGTCAGGGTGACCGGCGCATTGTAGCGGACACGCACGCGTCGCTTTACCACGGCGGCGAGTATAGCACCCGCTTGACTCTTCCGCCACGCCGGTGGATACCTCTGGGAAATCGATGCTGCGCGCGTACTTCTCACGCCTGCCCCTGACCGACCGGGTCACCCATTGGTGGGACCTCTGGGCTGGCCTCGCCACCGGCTTCTTCAACGGCGGCTGCATCGCCTTCCTGTCCATCGCTGCGCGCCGGGTCGGCGTGTCAGACGCGGGCATGGCCCTGATGCTCACCATGCCGTACGTCGGGGCGCTCTCCGGTATCCTGCTCGGCCACCTCGCCGACCGGTACGGCCCCATGCCCTTCTACCTGTGGCCCACCCTGGCGTCGCGCTGCTCGCCCTGCTGCTGGTGAAGGGCCCCGGGGGGTTCCTCGCCGTCGCGTCGGCGTTCCACCTGCTCGCCAACCTCGGCAGCCCTTCCTACGCGAGCATGATGCGCAGCAACTTCAGCGACGAGCACCGGGGCCGGCTGATGGGCAACGTCCGGGTGCTGATCGTCGCCGTGGCCGCGGGCACGTCGTGGGCCGCAGGTGCGGTGCTCGAGCGCTGGCCGGACGCGTGGCGCTGGCTGTTCGCGGGTGCGGCAGCGGTAGGTATCGTCGCGGTGCTGCTCTTTGCACGGATCAGGCCGCGACGGTGGGTTCCCGTCGGGAGGCCCGCGGCCGGCCCACCGGCCAAGCCGAGTCTTGGCGCGTCGCTCGGCGCGCTGCAGCGCGACGGCGCCTTCCTCGCGTTCCTGGCCATCGTGTTCGTCTGCGCCCTGCCGAGCAAACTCGCAGCCGCGCTCGAGCCGATCCGGTTCGTCGACGAGCTGAAGATCGGCTGGCAGGATTCGGGCTTCGTGCTCGGAACCGTGGTATCGCTCGTCAGTGTGGCCGGCTACCTCGCGTGGCCCCGGCTCCTGAAGCGCTTCAACCCCTTCGCGCTGCTCGCGCTGGTCACGGCGCTCATGGCGATCCGCTTCGGCGTCATCGCGGTCGCGGAGCGCCCCCTGCACCTCGTGCCCGCGAGCGTCCTCGCCGGCCTCACCGGCGGCGGCTGGGAACTGGTGTGCCTGTTCTGCATACTCCGTCTGGCCGACACCGACCACTTCCCGATCGCGATGGGCCTGCACACCACCCTCGTCGGGGTGCGGGGCCTGTTCGGTCCCGGGCTCGGCACCTGGCTCTACGCCTCGGGCGCGGTGAGCCTCACGGCGATTTTCTGGCTGATGGCGGCCGTGACGATGGCAGGAGCGGCCGGTCTGCTGTGGTACTCGGTCCGGCTTCGGCGTGCGGGACCGGCCGCGGCGGCAGCGATCACGCGCTGAACGCCCGGGCCACCGCCTCGACGAACGGCTTCGCCGCGGCCGGGTCGGAGCCGGCTCCCTGCACCAGGCCCTGCCTGCCGCCGCCGCGAAGGCCCAGGGCCGCGATCACCGGTTTCACCAGCGCCGCGAGGTCAGCGTCGCCGGCGCCGAGCGAGTGCGCGACGGTCCAGCGCATACTATTGGTCGAACGGTCCACCGCGACGACCACTCGGCCGGGCTCGGAGAGCACCGCATCCACGAAGGCTTTCACCGGTTCCTCGCCGAACCCGTCGAACACGCGGGACACAAACCGGCGTGCGCCCCCATCCGGGCCGGCAGCGAACGGGCGTCCTTCCGCCACGGCCTCGGCCGCCGCCTGTCCCGCCTGGGCTGCCCGCACCTGCCTCAGCTCCCGGACGAGGCCGCGCTCGCTCTCCGCGAGGTCGCCGACGCGCTTCAGGATGTCGTGTTCGCCGCAGGTCAGGAGCCGGCAGAGTGCCTGGCTCAGGGCGAGCTTGCGGCCGTAGTCCGCGAACGCCCGCTCTCCCATCAGCGCGTGGATCCGCGACCTGCCCCGGATGCGCTCCACGCCGGCGATCTTGACGAGGACGATCGCCCCGGTCGAGGCGACGTGCACGCCCCCGCACGCCGCCCAGTCGCACCCCTCGATCTCCACGATACGCAGTCGTTCGCCCTCGGGCGGCCTTCGACGCAGGGGGAGCTTCAATGCCTCCTCCCGGTCCAGTTCCCGGGTGCGCACCTTCCGGTTCTCGCGGACGATCGCATTGGCCCGGCGCTCGGCGTCGGCCAGGACGGAGTCGGGAGGCGCCTCGGCAGCGACCTCGATCGTCGTGGTGTCGTCGCTGAAGTGGACGGACACGGTGGCGAGGTTCCCCGCCGCGAGCAGGCACTGGGAGAGCAGGTGCTCACCGGTGTGCTGCGCCATGAAATCCAGGCGCCGGGCCGCGTCGAGCTCGCCGTGCACCTCGACGCCGACCGGCTCCCCGTCGAGCACGTGTACGATGTCGTCGCCCCGCTCCTCGATCGACAAAACGGTCCGACCGGCGAGGGTGCCCCGGTCCGCTGGCTGGCCGCCGCCGCCCGGGTAGAAGCAGGTGCGGTCGATGACCGTCTCCCAGCCCTTCGGACCCTGCCGGGATGAGAGGACCCGGGCATCGAACGCGAACCGGTACGCGTCGTCGTAATAGAGGCGCTCGGTCATGTGCCTCTCATACCCGCAATGCGTTCAGCTTGACAAGGCTCCGGGCCAGCCATAGGCTTGCCCGTCTGTGGGGCGGCCACATGGACGTCCACGTCCACCCTTCAGCATCCGTGCCCTGGG
>JAPLSM010000005.1 GCA_026398635.1 Spirochaetota bacterium
GCCCTGGCCCGCGACCGGCGCGCCTCCCGGAAGGAAGCGCCCCGCGCGGCGAAGACGGGGGAGTTCCTCATCGACCGCACTCCGGTCACCAACGAGCTGTACGGGATGTTCCTCGAAGACATTCGGTCAGAGTCCTTCCCCGAGTACTGGGACAATCCCGACTACAACCAGGACGACCAGCCGGTCATCGGCGTTTCGTGGGAGGACGCCAAGCGTTTTGCAGCCTGGCTGTCAGAACGCCTCGGCGTCGTGAAACGCCTGCCGACCGAGGATGAGTGGGAGAAAGCCGCGCGGGCCGCACTGGACGTGATCTATCCCTGGGGCGATCAGAGCCCGGCCGAGGGGGCGAGGGCGAACTTCAGCGGAAACAGCCGGTTCGACGCGCCTTCGCCGGTCGGCAGCTACGCGGCCGGCGCGAACGCGTTCGGCCTGTTCGACATGGCCGGCAACGTCTGGCAGTGGACGTCCCCCGCGTACGGTCCTGGCGCGGGCGGGGACACGTCCACCGTCATCGTGAAAGGCGGCTCGTGGATGGACGGCCCGACCGACCTGCGCATTTCCAACCGCCGGGATGTCGACCCCTCGAAGGGCTTCGTCGACGTCGGGTTCCGGCTCGTGACGGAGGTTACCGATGAATAGGAAATTGCTTGCCCTTGCGGCGGCCGCCGCCGCGATGATCGCGCTCGCCTCGTGCCAGACCATGGGCGTCAAGCAGACGCCTGACGAGAAGGCCGTCGCGAGGGGCGTGGCCGCATGGAACGAGAGCATGCCTTCGGCCGCCAGGCCGTACTGGAACGCCATCGAGGACGCGGCCGTGCGCGACAGGTACCTTTCGTACCTCGTCACCTTCGAAGCCGGCTCGAAGGCCCTGGATGACGCGGCCGCCCTGAAGCCGGCGGACGAGATGCGCATCCTTGCCGCCTACCAGAAGGCCCAGGCGGCACTCACCGCGCTTCCCCAGGAGCTCTCCCTCCCCCCCGAAACCACGGCGCGGGCATCCAGCCTGGCCGAAGGGAGGATGCGCGCCCACACCGCGGCGAACCGGCTCACCCAGGCGCGTGAGCTGGGGAAGACGGCCATCGGGGCGTTCGGTGAGTCGGAAGGGATCCGCTCGATGTTCGCGGAAATCGACGCGATCCTCGCTTCGCGCAAGAGGGAGACCGGCGCCGATGCCGCCCTCGAAACGGCCCGCGGAACCGAAGCCTTCTACGACAGGATCGCCGCCTACGATGCTGCCGTCTCCGCTTTCGCGAAGGGGGAGACGCTACTCGCCGAGGACGCCGGCAAGGCCGGCGTCGCGAAGAGTGACGGCATCGCGCGGGAAGCCTCGCGCCTCAGGAAGAAGCGGCAGGATACGGCCATCGAGAGGGACAAGCTGCTTCGCGAGCGGGCCTACTCCTTCAAGGACCGTATCGGCGAGGAGTTCGCGCGCGCGCCCGAAGGGAGGACGGTAGGCTCCATGACGCTCGAGGAAGTGCTCGCGCACCAGGAGTCCGTCCAGGCGAACGTCGACGCTGTCTACCAGGAGATGCGGGAGTTCGCTTCCCGCTACCCCCGTTCCATCGACGCGGACATGATCAGGGAGGTGGAGGACCAGAAGAAGGACCTCGACGCGAAGATCGCCCAGGTCAATGCCGAGATCAGGACCGCGAGGGAGATCGCCAGCCGGGGCAAGATCGCCATGCCGGTCATGATCGGGCTCTTCAATCCCCAGCCGGGAAGCGCCGAAGAGTCGAGGAAGAGCCGCCCGGCGACATTCGGCGCGAACGGAGCGAAGAAGGCCGAGTACTGGTGGGGCATGGTCTCCATCCCCAGGGGCGCCATGAACGACCTGGTCGTCACGGTCAGCGACAGCCGGACCATGCGGGTCTTCGCCGAGAACACGAAATCCGGATCGCTCATCGTTCGGAATGGGATCAAGGACCTCGTCAACCGCGGCTATAAGGTCGGCAACTCCTGGCCGGTCCTGAACGCCGGCAGTCAGTTGACCAGCGACAAGTACTTCTTCGAGGTGCAGCCGGGCAAGACCCCCGACTACACGGGCGAAGTCGTCGTCTACAGTTCCTTCATCATGAGGATGCGCTGATGAAACTCACCAAACGAACCGTGCTCATCATCGCCGCCGTCGTGGCGGTCGTGGCCGTCGCCGTGGCGGCGGTTCTCTTGTTGTGGAAGCCCGAACCGAAGGGAATCGTCGTCGGCGTCTCGACGCTGCCCGATTCGCTCAACCCCGTGCTGGAACAGAACACCTCCGGCCTCAACGCGGACGAGCTCGTCTTCGACGGACTGGTGAACTTCGAGGTCGACGCGCAGAGCGGCAAGCTGTACTCGGAGATGGCGCTGGCGGAAAGCATCGACCAGGACCCCCGGACGAAGAAGGCCTATCGGGTCGCGCTCAAGCAGGTCTCCTGGCACGACGGGACGACTCTCACCGCCGAGGACGTCGTGTACTCCTTCGCCGCTTACTGCGAACCGGCGAACCGATCCCCCCGTCGCGACTACCTCATGTCGTTCATCGAGAGCGTGAAGGCCATCGACGAGCGGACGGTGGAGATCGAGTTCGCCAGGCCCATTCCCCCCTTCCGCGCGTACCCCGTGCTCACCTTCAAGATCATCCCCTCCACCTACCGGGGGCAGAAGATGGCTGCCAACATGCGCACGGGCGAGAACGAGCGCAACTTCGCCATCGAGCCGATCGGCACGGGACCCTTCAAGCTCGCGGGCTGGGAAATCGGGAAGTGGGTCAACTTCACCGCGAACCCGGCCTACTTCAAGGCGAGCCCGCAGGCGGCCTCGCTCGTGATCAAGAAGGTCATCGATCCGGTCATCCGGATGAACGAGCTGCGACAGGGCCGCATCAACCTGGTCCTCGAGACGTCGCCCCTGGATCGTCCCCTGGTCGAGCGGATGCCGAACGTCGACATCAACTGGTACCTGCCCTACGCGTTCTACCAGGTCGCCATTAACACCAAGTCCCCCCTCTTCACCAACGCCGACGCGCGCGTCGCGCTGTCGATGGCGCTCGACCGCGCGAAACTGATCCCCTCGATAACCGACAGCACGGAGGGCGTGGTGCTGAACTCGGGCCCCTTCCCCGCGGACATCTTCTCCAGCAACATCCCCGAATACGTGAACGAATCCATGCCGGACTTTACGCCGCGGGACGTGGAGCAGGCCAGGCGCCTCGCCGCAGCGGGCGGCATCACCGGCAAGACCGCCATCCTCCTGTATCCCGACTCCCTCGGCGATTTCGGCGCCCGCATGGCCCAGGGCCTGGCGTCGCAGCTCGCGGCGATCGGCCTGAAGGTCGAGGCCAGGCGCACCGGCGACCAGGTCTACCGGCGCCTGGTATTCACCGAGAAGAAGTACGAGCTGGCCCTCGTGTACAGCGAAGGCTTCGACAACCTGTACTCGAGCCTGGGCCAGTGGTACCGCTCGGATGGCGAGCTGAACATCTCGGGCATCGGCGACAGCCGGCTGGACGACCTGTTCGACCAGTGGGACAAGGCCGTCGTCATGGCGGATTGGGTGGACCTCACCCTTCGCCTGAACCGGGAGATCGCCGAGCTCGCTCCCGCCATGTACCTGTGCACGCTCCAGAAGGACGTGTATTCGCGCGGGATCAGGGAAGTGGCCATCGCGACGGACAATCCCTTCCTGTCGGTTGAATACTGGTACCAGTAGGGTCGGACTGATGCGATTCCTACGCTTTCTCGGGCGCGAGTTCCTCCTGCACGGCGTGGTCTTCGCCGTGGTAGGAACCATCGCGCTCGTAAGCCTGTACCTTCTCGCCATCGGCGCGCCGCCCGAGAGCTTCGCCGAGACGGGACGATCCTTCCTTCTCCTCCTGTCGGGCTCGGCCGATTTCTCGACCGCGCATCCGGGCTTCAGCGCCGGAAGAATCATCGCCAGCGGAGCCGCGGTCACCCTCCCCCTCGCCCTGGCCTCGCTCGTCATCCTGACCCTGGTCTCGCTCGTCGGCGGCGCCTGGACGACGACGAGCCGCTACCTTTCCCGCGCGCACGGTCAGCACGGAAGCGAGGTGATAGGGCGCCTGGCCGGCCTGGCCACCTCCGTGATGGCGGCCGTGCCCCTGTTCGTGGGCTTCTGGGTCCTGGCCAACGGATTCGGCAGCCAGGCCCCGTTCCCGCTGATCGCCCTGGCCACGGTCGCCATCGGCGGCCTCGGGTGGGATGCCGCGCGCTTCCTCATGGCGGACATGGCGCGTCAGGTCGAGACGACCCACGCCGATGTGTTCACCACCCTGGGGCAGCCCCTGTGCCGCCTCTTTCCCCTGCCCGGCACCTTCTCCGGGTACCTGTTCTCCTCGAGCCTGCCGCGCTTCATCCCCTACCTCGCGGGAAAGGTACCGGCGATCATCGGCGCCGTCACCATCGCGGAGATCGTCTTCTCCTTCCCGGGTCTCGGCAGCACCCTCCTCGATGCCCTGCTCGCGACCAACACCGATCTTCTCGTCGCGTCGGTCTTCATCCTGCTGTGCGTGAACGCGATCGTCGCTTTCGTGGTCAAGTCGTTCCTGTTCCTCCTGTATCCGAGGTGGTATGAGAAAGCTGTCTGACGTCATCAGGGCGGTCTGCGTCGTCGCCCTGGCCTCGCCCCTCGCCCTGGCCTGGATGCCCCCGGCATGGTTCCCGCTCGGCCTGGACGGTACATTCACGGCTTCGCTGCATGCCTCGTTCCGGCAGCTCGCGATCACCCTTGGTGCGACGGTCGCCTTCGCGACGCTCCTCACGGTCGCCCTCGGCTACACCAGCGTCCTGTCGCAGCGCTTCGGGAGGACCGTCTCGAGCATCCTCAAGGCGGTGGAGTCCGTTCCGGCCATCCTCATCGCGCTTTTCTGCTACGCCCCGGTGTCGGTCTTCCTCGCCCGCAACTCCAGCGGGGCCTCGCAGATCGCGTCCTTGTCCGTGTTCATCCTCGCCGCCACCCTGACCACCCTGCCGGAGGCCGTCCGCGGCATCGCGATCCCTCTCGGCGAGCTGTACCACCGCAAGTACAGCCTGTCCTTCCGCTCCTACGGGCTGCCGAAGCGGCGGATCCTGGCTGTGCTCATGAACTCCCGCACGATGCGCGGCACCCTGAAGCGCGCGGCCGCGGGCATCCTCCTGAAGACTCTCGTGCTCGACTGTTCCTTCGGATTCGTCATCCAGCTCGGTTTCGGCAGCTACGGAACCCCGGCCCACTCCAGCCCCGGCGCCCTCATCGCCGCCAACCGCGATGCCCTGTTCGCCGACGGCACGCCTCTGCTGTTCTGGCTCCCGTCGCTGCTGCTGGTGGCGATCAGCACTGCCTTCCTGCTCATGCTCGACCACGAAAGGGGCATGGCCACGTGAAAGAGGCTCCTCTCTCGCTCGACGGCTTCTCCATTTCGCTTGCGCGCCGCAGCCTTATCGGGGAGAGCGATTTCTCCCCTCCTGCCGGCAGTTCCACGGTCATCGTCGGACCGACGGGGGTGGGGAAATCGGTCCTGCTGCGCGCCATCGCGGGGCTCCTTCCCCTGCGCACCTTCACGCTCGGCGGTTCGATGCGGCTGCACGGGCTCACGGCTTATCGGAACGGCCGGAAGACCCGGCACCGCACCTGGGTCCGGATCATGGCGCGGGGCCTCGTGTTCGTCCCGGCCGAGAGCGCCCAGGCCATGAACCCCTCCCTGACCCTCGAGCACAACCGCAAGCTTCTGGCCCCCGAGGCGCGCGAAACCATCGAGCGGAGGCTGAAGACGTACTTCGGGCTGGATTTCGGCGCCTTCGCCCGGCTGTACCCGGACGAAGTAAGCGGCGGCGAGCTGCAGCGCATCACCCTGATGATCCTGCTCTCCCGCCGGGGCGACCTCGTGCTCCTGGACGAGCCGACCGTCAACCTCGACCGCAACCTGCGCAAGCGCTTCATCGATTTCCTGAACGACGAGATCCTGTCCACCGCAGACAAGACGGTGGTCATGGCAAGCCACGACCTCGACTTCATCCAGTCCCTGAAGCTGGACGACGCGTACGCGCTGGAAGCCGGGCGCCTCGTCCACCTCGACGCCGTCCCGCGCGCGGTCGGCTTCGCGAAACCGGAGTCGCGGAAATCCGGCGGCACCGGCCTTTCCCTGGCCGACGTGTCCCAGAGCTACTTCAAGCGGGGCATCTTCGGCGAGCGGACCTTCCAGGCTTTCACCGGGCTGTCCATCCAGTTCGACCGCTCGACGATCTACGGCATCACCGGCCCCTCCGGCTGCGGCAAGTCGAGCATGATCAAGGCCATCCTGCGCCTCATCGACGGGACGACGGGGAGCATCCGCCTGGACGGCCAGGACCTGGTCTCGCTCAAGCGGCGCGAGCGCGGCGGCGACCCTCCCGCCTTCGTCCCCTTCCGGCGGAAAATGGCCGTCGTTCAGCAGGATTCGCGTTTCGCGTTCTTCCCGGACCTGCGCATCCGGGATTCCATCAGGCAGATCGAGATCTCTCAGGGCGGACCCGGGAGCTTCGACCACAAGGGCTTCGCGGAATCCCTGGCGAAGGTGGGGCTGAAGAGCTCCCACGTCGATGCCTATCCGCGCTCGCTGTCTTCGGGCGAGATGAAGCGGATGGACATCGCCCGCGCGCTGGCGGCGAAGCCCGAAGTCCTGCTGCTGGACGAGCCCTTCGCCCACATCGATTTCGACACGCGCGCCAGGGTGATGCAGGCCATATCGGACTACATGGCCGAAAACGCCACGATCCTGATCGTCGTCACCCACGAGGACTTCGACCTGAGGTACTTCATCGAGCGGAACTACGATTTCCCCGCGCTCGTGGGGTAGCGGACACCGGCTGCGCTGACAGCCCGCGGCTGCACGCCGGTGGGGCCGGATACGGGGGTTCGCGAGTGCCTACCCCGTTGCTAGATCTTCGTGAATGGCCCGGTTTGCACTGACGGAGGATACGGCACCGGGGAGAACATGAAGTACAGGCCGCCCGCGTTGATCTCGTAGTACCAATAGTATCGATCGCCGATCTCATACCCCGCGAACTCGCCCGTGGCGCCTGTCACTGTCGTGTCGATGTGTCGAGCGCTCTCGTCGATGGCCTCGACCGAGAATGACACGCTGCCGGCCGGGGAGGTCTGCTTCATGATGATGGCCCGGGACTCGAACGTCATGATGAGTGTGTTGTCGCCGGAAGTCATGATCCAGGTCCCGATCAGATCCTCGGGGATCAGTGCGCATCCTGTGAAACCCACGCAGAGGACGACGATCGCCACGGCTGCTCTGGTCAGGCACCCCTTCATAGCTCCGTTCTCCCTTCGCAGTTCCCCGAGTCTCGGGCTCGCGTGCGCCCCGCCGCACCGCATCCGCTTGACCATCCGGAGCGGCAGGTCTCCTGTCGACGCGATCTTCGCACCGTTGGGAACGACTCTACCACGGCGCGGGTGCGAATGGAACTCGATGGTGCGGCGTCCTCAATCCCACCGCGGCTTCCCGGGCATGCGGGCTTCCCTTAGCGCGTGCTCGTCCACCGTCACCTCAGCCCCAGGCCGTCGGGCACCTTCAGCATCCCGTCCTCTGTGGACAGCTTCTCTTCTGGATACGGGCGTGCCCCGCCCGAGGAACCAGGGCAAATCCAAGACACCCTTTTCACCCTACCGCCAAAGAGGTGCTCCGCTCCGAGTCCATGGCGCGTGCAAGCTCCGTGGACTCATGCTCCAGCATACGGCGCACTCACCGCTGGTGATGCGCCATTCAGCATGCTGCCGTCCCCTATGTGGTCAATCGCTGACGAAGCTGTCCATCTGCCGGGGCGACTCGCGTGACGTGGGGCTAGCGGTGCCACGCGCCCTGTATCGGCAGGAGCACAACCCGTAGTACCTGCGGTTCTCCAGGCCATGCGCCTTCGGCATCGAAGCCTGTAGTAGTGGATGAGCAGCCCCCCCCCCAAGGAGGGATACCATAGGTGAGCGCAGGGTTGATCAAGAACTTCATGGATACGGCATCGAGCTTGGACACCGCGAAACTGAGACAGTGCGGACTGCGGCGGCAATATCTTCCAGGAATGAACGAGGTTTTTCTTCGTCCCCTCGGAATTCAATGCCGCCGATCGGACCTCACTCCCAACTGATCCGTATCCCGCTGGGACTCACCTCGACGTTAGGAGGACGCAGCTTCGTGAGTATGCGGATCGCTGAAAATCCGCCCGTCAATACGCAGACTGCGCCGCCGCCGACAAGAAGACCCAGCTTGCTCGTCGGCTCCGGGTCGAGGAAGGCGAGCACCACCATTGCGATACCAGCGGCGCTGACGCCGATGGAGACGCCCACCGCTGTCCACTCCGCCAGGGATAGCCCCGCCTTCAAGCCCATGGAAACCAGGGAATCCGCGGCCGGATCAATGCCGACTTTCGCATCGTCCACCACGAGTATCGGAGTTCTCTCATGGTACGCACGGGCAAGCTTACCGAACCACCCCTTTTCGCTCGTTCGTAGGTTGAGATCTCCCATTTCTTGTTGCCATTCCTTCTCGATCGGATCATAGCATTAGGTGGGGTCGAATCCCAAGGTGCGAATGATGCTTCAGTGGATCAGGAAGCGCTCCTCATGCCCGGCTTGCCAGGACGTATATTTCGAGCTGGTTTTCAGGCGTAGAGTGGCCTCAATGAAGGGCAATACACGCATAACACGGAGGTGCGCTCGATTCTGCAGGGCATCTTCGGGCAACCGCACAAGACGACGGGTATCGGTCCGCATTGAGCCATGATCATGCCTCTCCCGGGACGTTGCCTCGAACGGAAGCGCACGTTATAATTGCTAGAGGGGTATGAGCATGGTCGCCGAACTGAAGGAGCGGATCGCGGACGTCGCGCAACTTTGCCGGTCCTTCCACGTGCAGGAGTTGCACCTGTTCGGGTCCTCTACATCCGCTTCCAGCGTTTCCGAGGTTGGCGATCTCGAATTCCTCGTCCGGTTCGACGACATGCCCCTAACGCTCTACTCAAACAGCTATTTCGGTCTGGCAGAAGGACTTTCGGAACTGTTTGGCTGCCGGGTTGATCTTGTCGAGGAGAAGGCGATTCGGAATCCGTTCTTCCGCGAGTCAGTGGAATCGGCCAAGGAACGGATCTATGGCATCGCGTGATGTCAAGAAACTGCTTTTCGATATCAAACAGGCAGGAGAGCTGATCACCACCTTTATTCACGGAAAATCACACCAGAATTACCAGGGCGATCGGATGCTGCAATCCGCTGTCGAGCGCCAGTTCGAAATCGCCTCATCCACGGGTATGCAGATGTCTCCACCCACGTCGCCTGGGGAATCCTCGAAGAACGCCTTCCGCTTCTCATGACGGAAGTACGGAAGCTCCTTGACGAGCCTTGAAGGGTACGCCGCGGATTTGACGCTCAGCCGCCCTTGAAGTTTTTGTCGTCTGCGCGATACGCAGGCAGGGACACCATGACCAAAGCGAAGGTCGCATACGACGAAAAGACCATCCAGACCCTCGACGCGCTGGAGCACATCCGCCTGCGGACCGGCATGTACATCGGCCGGCCCGCCCTGCTCGGTCTCGTGCTGGCGGAGCACCTGCCGTCCCTGGCGTACGGTCTCGCCGCTGGAACGCTCGCCTCGCTCGCCGCGGTGTACCCCGCGGCGCGGCTCCAGTCCGCGTCGCGGCCGCTCTGCGGAGCGAACTGATGTCCGCCCTGCGCGCGGAGCAGCGCGGCGTCGTCGCGAGGAATGCCCCCTACTTCGTCTTGACCGTGTAGACGTTGACCCCGCCCGCTCCCGTGGCCACGAAGAGGAAGCCCTTGCGGTAGGCGACGTCATTCGCCGAGTAGTGCACGCCGCCGTAGGTGCTGCCCAGCATGTCGTGGTATCCGATCACGGCGGCGAACGGCGATCCTCCGGGATCCGTCTGGAAAACCCTGAACCCGTAGTTGCCGTTCGCGGAGAAGATCAGCAGGGAATCGAAGGTGATCCCGTTCGTGTCTGCAAGCAGCCCCGGATCGCCGGTCACGGGGTTTGCGGCGCTGAACCGCGAGGTCAACGTACCGCTCTCCCAAGACATGACCTGCATACCCGCTTCGGACAGGCCGAGGCAGAGGGACGCATCCTCGTTTTCGAAGAGAGCGTTCGGGACCGCGGAGAGGTCAAGCGTAGCCTTCTTGTAGGGGGATCCGAAATCCGACACGGCCTGGGATGACCAGCTTCCGCCATCCACGCTGTAGAGGATCGCGCCGCTCGTCGGGAGCGCCGGATCGTCGGCCGTACCCTTCAGGGCGAAAACGCCGCCCGTATAGCCGCAGACGTCGCGGACATCGGGGAAGGCTGCGAAGGTTCCCGTCGCGGGGTCCAGGTCGAGGCCGAGTCGCACGATGCCCCCGTCCGCGGCGCCAATCGCCGCGTAATAGTAGTCCCCCGCGCGGGCAATGGCCGTGACGGAGTAGCTCCCCGAGACAGGAACGCCGGGGACCTGGTTGAGCGGCTTCATGGCGGCCATGATGACCGACTCTGTTTCGGGAGCGGCGATCGTGATCGTTCCTACAAACGTGCGGGAGCGGGAGATGGGGTCGAAATCCGGGCTGGCTGCGGCGCCGAAGATGAGGGTTCCGTCGTCGACGCAGAGGGAATTGATGTCGAGCTCGGGGAACAGGAAGGTGTTTCGGACCACCGGGCGCGATTCCGTATGAATATCGATGATCTGGATGGCCCCGCGGAAGGTGTCTCCGGCGGTGTTGTAGGCGATGAACG
>JAPLSM010000273.1 GCA_026398635.1 Spirochaetota bacterium
CGAGCGTGGCGGCCACGGCCTCCATGCGCACGAGCACCGTGCCTTCCACGAGGTAGTCCTCGCCGACCTTGTCCTTGCGTGTGGTCTCGAAGCTTTCGTTGACCACGTAGGCGTTGGGATTGCGGGTATTGTAGAGGTTTCCGGCGAGCGCCTCGCGGTTCGCCTGCTCGGCCGCGGCCCCGATCAGGTCGATCACGGCTTTACGCACCGCGTCCATCTTCGCCTTGTTTATCGCGCCGAGCAGCGAGGGATCCTGGCCGGTACCCGCGTACTCCTTCTCGGGGGGCATCGACGCTGCGCCGGCAGTGCCGGTTCCCGCGGTGGCGCACCCGGCAAGGGCGAACGTGAGTCCGGCAGCGAGGAGAACTTTCAGCATCCTGCCCATGACACGCTCCTGCATCAGTACTTTACCACGATACCCGCTCCGGCGAAAACGCCAAAGTAATTCAGGTAGGGTCGCGTATTGTTCCGCCATCCGGCCGCGCCGACCTCTGCGGTCAGACGGAGATCGCGGGTGAGGAGCCAGCTCGCCTGCGCGCCCACGGCGCCGCCGAAGAGCGTCAGTCGGTCAGTTGGAGGGGCATTTCTGCGCCGATGAACGGCCTGAAGGCCTGGAACCCGCGCGACACGGTCAGCCGGATGCCAAGGGCAAAGGGCCGCTTGTCCAGCCAGGTGCCGACCAGCATCCCCCTGCCGTACACCTCCGTCTCCAGGCCGACCCGGGGCAGCTCCTTCAGCTGCTCCCCCGGCTCGAGACGGCCGTGGGCGAAGACGACCGTCGCGTAGGAGATCTCCTCCTCGACGCGCTTGACCACGATCAGGCCCTTCTCCGTGACAACTTCCTTGCCCGAGGAGAGGATCCGGGGGGAGAGCACGAGATACTCGTCGCCGACCTTCACGCCCATGCGGCTCCCGAGCTCGATCACCACCTCGTTTCCGTGGACCTCGAGGATGCCGGTGCGCAGCGTGAACCGGTCGATCCGCCTGACCTCGTAGGTGAGCCGCGCGGGGATGGCGTCGACCGCCTTCCGCACGGCACGGTCGGCATCGTCATCCGAGCCGCTGGTCTCCACGGAGAACTGGGCGAAGTTACGGCCCTTGGCCACGTCGATGAACGTGAAGGAGGTACGGATGTCGACCTTCCACGCGTCGTCTTCGCGCCGACTGCGGTACTCCACGACCGAGGGGATCACGACCACGAACCCCGAGACGAGCCGGGTGACGTCGGCCTGCGTCAGGTACTCCCTGCCCATCTGCACGCTCTCGGGGATCTCGAGGTTCTGTTCCCTGAAGGACGTGATCGCGTCGATGAAGCCCTGCACGTCCTCCTCGTCGAGCTGGTACGCCATGCCGATGACGTCGAACCGGCCGAGGTTGATGAAGACCGAGCGGATCTGATCGTCGATGGCTCCGAGGGCTGACGGCGGGACGTTCCAGCGGTGATGGCTGAGATTGAAGACCGCGATTTCCTGGCGCTGCGACACGCTCTGCGCACCCGTCGCCCTTGCCGCGAGCACCGCGAGGGCGATTGCGAGGATGAACCTCCCCGAGGTCCGCATGCAGCCTCCCCTTTCGTGCGCGCGAGTTGATACGCGGAACTTTTCCAGTATACTACCAGCAACGCCGCGTTCCAAGGAGACCCCAATGGCCGACATAGTGCGCGACCTCGCCATGAAGAGCGACACGAAGATCGTCCTGCTGGTGCTCGACGGCCTGGGCGGACTGCCGCGAGAGCCGGGCGGAACGACCGAGCT
>JAPLSM010000209.1 GCA_026398635.1 Spirochaetota bacterium
CGGCGTCCACGAGCTCCTGCTCCTCGGGCTGTCGGCACCGGGGCAGAGCTCCGGCCACCTCACGGGCGGCCTTCTCGGCCGACGCGGCCGAGGGGAACAGGCCGACCACGTGGGCCTCCTCGCTCGTGGTGATCTCCATGCCGGCGATCACGCAGAGGCGCCCGCCGGCCGCCGCGGCCACGGCCCTGATGTTGCCGGCGCTGTTGTGGTCGCACACACCGATCATGCCGATCCCCCGGGCCACGGCCGCCTCCACGATCGCGCGGGGCCGCATAAGGCGCTCGGCGCAGAGCGAGAGGCAGGTGTGCACGTGCAGGTCGGCGGCCACACGGATCATGCCTTCCCCAGGTCGGGCGACTGCTCGGGCCGTGCCCCTGCCGGGGCCCCGCGCACGCCGAGGGCGTACAGCTCGCCCGCGATCTCGAAGGTGGAGGCCGCGGCGGCGAACAGGGGCAGGCCCTCCTCAATGGCCGGTGGAGGCCGCGGCGGCGAACAGGGGCAGGCCCTCCTCAATGGCCTTGCGCACGACGGTCTCGTCGGGCTGCATTCCCCAAGTGAAGATGACGGCCGCCTGCTGGGAGTGCAGGGCCACGGCCACCACGTTGAGGTGCACCTGGATCGTGAGCAGCACGCCGCCTGCCGGCGCGTTCGCAAGCGCATCGCTGAGCAGGTCGGAGGCGTGCGCGGAGGTCACCTCCCGGTCGAGGTTGAAGCCG
Source organism: Spirochaetota bacterium (assembly GCA_026398635.1). Lineage (GTDB taxonomy): Bacteria > Spirochaetota > Spirochaetia > SZUA-6 > Fen-1364 > JAPLSM01. The sequence goes on from JAPLSM010000209.1 coordinate 717, forward strand.
GGCGTGAGACACCCGAGGCCGAGTGCGTGCTGGATCTGCGCGAGGGTCATGGTTTTGTGCCTCCGAGCGGCCGGGTACGGTGCGGGCAGTCGGACGCACCGGCCCTGCCGAGCACGAGGTCCTCGGCGAACGCCGCGCAGGTCGGCGCGCCGCAGGAGCCGCAGTCACGGCCGGGCAGCGACCGGGCAGCTTCGTCGATCGCGCCGAGCATGCCGATCGCGGTCGTCATGTCCGGGTCGAGGCGCGCTCCCGCGCGCGGCGATGGGGGAAGCCGGCGTCCGACCGCTGCGGCCGCACCCGAGCCCTCCCGCGCGGGAGCGGGGCCCTCGAGGGCGAGCCGGAGCCCCGCCACGAAGGGATCGACACCGAGGTAGGGTGAGCCGGCGCAGCCGCGGTCGCAGGCGAACAGCTCGAGAAGCCGCACGCCCGGAAGGGCGCCCGCCTCGGCCAGCTCGAGGACCCGCACGGCGTGCCGGAGCCCCGTCACGCGTAGCACGCCGTCCGGCTCCGGCTCAGCCACGGCAGTCGCGGTCCGGTCCGCGGCGGCCGCACTTCCCGCCGATCCGCCTGCCAGCAGCGGCTGCACGGCCGCGGCGAGGTCCGTCGGCGCGACGACCGCGACCCTGCCCGCCCGGCTTTCGCGCCGGACAGCCTCGCGCTGGGCCGGGCACGCGGGCACGACCACCAGCCGGTGCAGCGGAAACCCGGCCGCCGCAGCGGCGATCGGTGAGGCGAGGAGTGCCATGTTCCTGAGCAGGCTGAGGAATCGGGCCTCCACGAGCGCGACGATCGCCGGGCAGGAGGGCGCGACGAGCGGCCCGTCCCCGCGGCTCGCCCGGTCCAGCGCCTCCAGCCGCAGTGCCCGCTCCCACTCCTCGGTGATGCGGACTTCGGAGAATCCGAGGCCCGACAGGGCGGAGAGCACGGCGGAAGGTGCGGCGGCAAAGGAGGCGAGGAATCCCCGCGGCACCACGAGGGCCGAACCGGTGCCGTCAAGGTCACGGGCATCGGATCCGCCGATCCCGAACACCCGGTCCGGGCACGAGGCTGCGCATGCGGTGCACCCGATGCACCGGGAGTCGAGCAGCCGCGGCCCGGCTTCCCGCACCCGCAGGGCCGCCGTCGGGCAGGCGGCGAGGCAGGCATGGCACGCGCGGCACCGGTCCGCCCGGATCTCGGGCACGGGCGCCGGAGCTTCCGGATCATCGGGAATCGGCGCCCCGCCGGATCGGCCCGGGAGGAGGATCGTCGACCTCACCCGGGTGCCCCGGCCGACTTCGGAGTCGATCTCGAACCGGTCGCTGTTGCGGCGGATGTTCGGCAGCCCCATGCCGGCGCCGAAGCCCATCCGGCGCGCCTCATCGGATGCCGTTGACCAGCCCTCGCGCAGCGCGAGCTCGATGTCGGGTATCCCGGGCCCATCGTCGATCACCTCGAGATCGAGCCGCTCGCCGTCGATCCGGGCCCAGAGGGTGCCCCGGCGGGCGTGGATGACCACGTTCATCTCCGCTTCGTAGGAAGCGATCATCACACGGCGCAGGGTGTCGACGGGCACGCCCGCCATGCGGAGCTGGTCCTTGAGCACGCGGGTCGCCGACCCTGCTGAGCCGAAATCACCGCCCTCGATCCGCCGGTTCACGGTGATCACGGCTTAAGCAGCTCCTCGAACGTCCGGGCCGTTTTCAACAGGCCGGAACGGGAGACCATGACCGCGGCGCCCGCCCGGCGCGCAGCCTCGAGGAGCTCGCGGCCGGGGTGCGCGCCGTCCACGAGGCAGATCGCCGGAGCATCCATCAGCTCGGCCACCCGGGCGAGTTGGGCATTATCGAGGTGGGTTACGAGAAGCGTTCCCGACGACGCATGGGCAATCAGCTCGCTCATGGTGTCTGCCGCATACACCCGGGACACCTCGGTACTGGCATTCGTTGCAGGGGATATGAGCTGCATGCCCGCCTGCGCTGCGAGCTCGGAGACCTTCATCTTCATCACGCTCACCTATGAAGAGCAATAAGCATGCCATTCGCGATTTCATTCTCGACCTGCTGTTGATTCCGTGAATGGGGTGCTCAATGACAATAGTCCAGTCAACATAAGCGAGATGAAAAACATCATAGTGTATTTTGTTCTGCTGAAATAACTTGTATATGATGCATTCCGGTAGAAGATTATTCTAGGATATGGGAAGAACCGGAAATCTTCTCTATTTCAGCATAACGCTCAATGATGGAAGTAACCGTGTGCACAACTCGCATACGGGAGAATTGTGCACACTACTCCATCTTGAGTCCTACGCACGAGTTCGGCGTCGAGCCGTCCGCATGGAACGAGTACGCGACCGTGAACTTCCTCACGATGAACCGGGCCCCACCCGGAGGACCGGGCGGGCAGTAGTCGCCGAGCGCGGTGATCGTATTCCCCGAGGTGCGCGTACCGACGACAGGCTATCGCTTTTCCCTTTCCATGCCCGTGTTCCAGCTCCGGTCGTCAATCATCCTTACGTATCCTGCCGCAATAGCCAGGACCGACGTCACTGCCCCAATCTCGATGTGCTCCACCGTATCTTTCGACGTGTGGTACAAATGGTCCCTGCTGACGAGGCCCATTGGCATTCCTACGATCGATGCAGCCTCGATGCCGGCGACGGCGAAGGCAGCAGCATCAGTTCCGCCGCCTCCAAAGGGGATCGGCGCGCGTTTCAAGCTATACCCGAGGTCATCGGCGACCCTGAGGACTTCAGATACCATCGAATCTGACAACCGGCAGGTGCCGTTTCTGTCTCGCGTGAGTACGGTCAGGTTTCGGGCGTGATAAACGCTGTCGATGTTGAGCGCCAGCGTCGGTGTCGCGTGAAGGTGCGAGGCGTGGGCCTGAACGTAGTGAATGGCCCCGCGCTGGCCGATCTCCTCTCCGTCGGTACTGAGAAGGATGAGCCGGGTGTGCTTCAGTGGGAAGCCGTTGTGCCGCTCGCCCAGGAAGTATTGGCCGAGTGCCGCAACCATGGAAGTCGAATTGAGGTTGTCACCCGCTCCCGGTGATTTTGCCTTGCCCATCATGAAGAACAACTGGAGTGCGAAGGGCAGGCCGGCAATGGCTATCCAGAGGGGGATTCCCATCGGCGCCAGAATGCCACCGGGAGAATGGCGAATGCTCGCAACAACGCTGTACACGCAGAGCCACGCATAGGCCAGCATCCTGAGCAGGAACCGAATGAATGCCATTCCCTGAAAACGCTCCAGGAAGTTGAAAATGAAGGGGCTGTCATGATGGCCAACCAGGACGATCTGCTGCTTCGCGGCGCGTTCGGGTTCCAAAGAGCCCACGACATTGCAGCCGAGAGAGGAGGCGAACGCCCGATCGAAGACCCCGAGGTAGAACACGTACTGCGAAAGGCTGTAGGCGAGACCGATGATGCACAGAGAGGCGCCAGCGTAGTTGAAGGATCCGCCGAGGAAGAGAAGCACCAGGGTCAGCAGGTAATTCGCAGCGACGGCTTTGCCCACATACCACAAGGCCAGCGGATGCAGCACGAACGTCTCCTCGTGGACGTCGTCGCAGCAGTTCCGCAGGTGGTCGGCTATCTCATGCGCTGCTTCACGACACTCGGGGGTCCCGGCGATGCGGTATCGGTATTTCTGGAGAAGTCGTTCGGTCATCGCCAGGCAGGTTTGTCCCCAGCGCAGGATCCGTGAAGGGCGTGCAGATCGGGTTGGTGAAGGAATATGGGGACCGACCCCCCGCGGACGGGCGGCGACTACCGGTCTGCAGCCAGAGCCGTCGCTTCGGCAGCCGAGCCAGGCCGGTCGATCACCAGCACGTTGGGCCGCCGGATGGTGGAGAACAGCTCCGCGGCCGCGTAGTAGCGGTTCCTGCCGATCATGCTGATGCCGTCCGCGTAGCGCACGCTGTTCGCGCTCCAGTCGCTGGGGATCGGGTCGTAGACCACGAGCCACTTGCGGTCGAGGCTGTAGCCTTTCACGACCACGTAGTGACCCACGTTGTCCGTGTAGTAGGCGCCGAAGAGGTTGCGGGTCGCGTCGCCGCTTGCCCGGGCCACCGACCGCGTGTTGTACAGCAGCACG
>JAPLSM010000397.1 GCA_026398635.1 Spirochaetota bacterium
GATGATGTCGGAGCTGACGAGGTAGCCGGGGGCGTGCCACAGCAGGGAGAGCTCCCGCCCCGTGGCCGCGAAGTACTCGTCCTCGTTCGCCGCGAGTCCCTCGCGGACGAAGGCGCCGTCCCCGGTGAAGCGCGCGTCGACCATGTTGAACGCGCGGAAAAAGGCGGAACCCACCTCGTGGCCCGAGTCGGCGATCTCCTTCACCGCGTCCGGGTAGCGGCGGATGAACTCGCCGTTCACGAAGAAGGTGCCGGTGATGCCGTAGACCGCCAGGTCCGACAGTATCCCGGCGAGCCCCTCGTCGGATTCCATCGCGTTGAACACGAGGGCCACCTCGCGCCGACGGATGCGGGAGCCGTGGGTGACGTTCGTGAAGTCCACCGGCTCGTCCTGCGCGGGGAACGCCTCGTAGACGGAAGTCTCGGCGTTGAACAGCGGCTCGGTGCCGAAACCCTGCGCGTCGCGCACCATCACGAGGTTCCCGTAGCTGCCCCGGGTCGAGGGTTCCAGGTACACCCGCCAGGCGGCCGACGCGGTCGCCGGCGCGGCGGGTGAATACGTGGAGGCGGTCTTCCAGGCGCCCGCGGTCTCGTCGAACGTCCAGGCCTTCCCCCGCGCCTGAACCGCCACCCCGCCGTCGGCCGCGTGTCCGGACCGTTCGACCTGGGAAAGCGCCACGAGGGTCGCCGCCCCGGTGTCGATGCGCAGGCGCTCCGTGGTCCACGCCCCGGCGACCAGAAGCTCATTGTCGGCGATCCACAGCACGTGCATCGGGGAGACCTGCTTGGCGCGGCCGCGATCCTTCCACGAGGCGTAGTCCTTCCAGGCCACCGCCCCGTCGCCGACGAGCGCGACCGTCGTCTCGTCGGGCGAGAGTACCAGGTCGCGCACGCCCGTCTCGGACGCCTGCACGAAGGGGCCGAACGCGCCCGAGGCGTCGGGCACGAGCCGGAAGATCGTGGTGACCGCCTCCCCTCCGCTCTGCGCCCCGCAGAGGATCGTGATCACGTTGGTGCGCGACCACACCACCCGACGCACGGTGGTGTTGCGGGGCAGGTAGAGGTACGGCAGGGCGATGGGGTTCCCGGTGGCGCGGAAGTCGCCCGCGGCGAGACGGTAGAGGAAGAGGTTGCGGCCGCCCTTGTCGAGCAGCACGGAGCGGCCGTCGGGCGACACGTGGAAGCGGTCGAAGCTGGGATCGAACGCAAAGGGGATCTTCCCCGCGACCCGGCCGATCGGCAGGAAACCGGCATACAGCGCGCGGGTGAAGAGCTCCCCGGGTTCGATGGCGTACACGATGGAGCCGTCGAGGTAGTACAGGGTGCCGGCGGCGCCCCAGCGCACGTTCGCGGCGCGGCCGTCGCCGACCTTGCGCAGCTCCTCGGCCAGCACCCGGCCCTCGGTGAGCTGCGCGAGGGCGAAGTAGTAAAGGGTGGAGCCCCGTGCGTACACGAAGAATCGGGAATCGGGCGACCACAGCGCGGGCGGCTCGCTGAGGGAGAGCTCGACGCCGGTCGCGACCACCGTCTCGGCGCCGCCTTCGGCATCGAGCAGCACGAGGTCGCCGTAGGCCGCGGAGCGCTGGCGCACGAACAGGAGGAACCGGCCGTCGGGCGAGGTCAACATCGGCACCGTCGTCCCCGAGGCGACCGTGGAGCCGGCGACGAACGAAGGGAAGCCGGGAACGGCTGCGAGGCCCGAGAACCCCGGCTGCGAGCGGAAGACGCCGAACCGGTTGCGGATCTGGAGCACCTCATGGTCCTGCAGCAGCAGCACCTCCTCGGGGAAGAAGGTGAGCTGGCGCATGGCCCGGGTGCGGAGGTCGGCGAGGAACAGGGTGGAGAAGTCCCCGAGCCAGGGCGACCGGCTCTGTGCGCTGAACAGCAACCGGTCGGCGGCGGAGAGCTCGAGCCCAGAGAAGGCTGTCTGGGCCGAGGCGGCCGACACGGCGAGGAGGGCTGTCGCGCAGCCCGCAATGAGGAGCATGAGTTTGCGCACAGGCGTACCTCTCGTAATCCTTCTCATATTGTAGATCGGCACGCAAGGCGGCCCGCTTGATCGGCCTCCTAGGGCGGTGCTACAGTCGCTCACATGAAGATCCTGCTGACCGGGGGGGCTGGCTTCATCGGCTCGCACGTCGCCGCGGCCTTCCTCGCGGCGGGCCACCAGGTGGTGGTGGTCGACGACTTGAGCACGGGCGACCGCTCGCGAGTGCCGCCGGGGGCTTCCTTCCACCTCGCAGACGTCGCATCGCCCGAGCTGGACGCGATCTTCGCCCGCGAGCGCCCCGATGTCGTCGATCACCACGCGGCGCAGATCAGCGTCACCGCGAGCGCGCGCGACCCGCTCGCCGACGCGCGGGCGAACGCGCTCGGGACGCTGAACGTGCTCGAGTGCTGCCGCCGGCACCAGGTGCGAAAGGTGATCTTCATCTCCTCGGGCGGAGCCATCTACGGCGACGCGCCGGTCGACCGGATCCCCGAGACCCGGCCGCCCGCGCCTCTCTCGCCCTATGCGATCCACAAGCTTACCGGCGAGCACTACCTGCGCTTCTACCGGGCCCAGCACGGCCTCGCGTACACCAGCCTGCGGTACGCGAACGTCTACGGCCCGGGCCAGAATCCGGACGGCGAGGCCGGCGTGGTGGCTATCTTCTGCACGAAGCTCCTGCGAGGAGAGGTGCCCGTGCTGAACGCGTGGCCCGACGACCCCGAGGGCATGGCGCGCGACTACGTCTACGTGGAGGACGTGGCAGAGGCGAACGCGCTGTCGCTCGTCAAAGGCGACGACGGGATCTTCAACATCGGCACCGGCACCGCCGTGAAGACGCGCGAGCTTCTCGAGACCATCGCGCACCTCCTCGGCTCGGAACCCCGGTACACCCCGGCGGGACCCCGGCCGGGCGATCTTCGGAGGAGCTGCCTCGACAACCGCCGGGCGCTTGAAGTGCTGGGCTGGCGCCCGACCCACGATCTCGCGGCCGGCCTCGCGAAGACCGTCGCCTGGTTCCAGAGCCATGCCTGACCTCAGCCAGGCGCAGATCGGCATCATCGCCTGCCCCGGCGGCCGGGCCTTCGCGCAGATGGTCTTCGGCCACCTCGAGGCGATCACGAAGGACAAGTTCGACGATCGGATCCGCACACTCTCCCAGGCCTACGGCCTGCCCCGGGCCGAGATCATCCGCCAGGTGAACCTCGCGAGCGACCTGCTACGGTCGGCCGTGGACGGGGTCGAGCCCATCGACGCGTACCGCTCGCCGAACTGGATGGTGCCGGCCAAGTTCACCCGTTTTCCAAACGGCGAGTTCAAGACCGAAATCCTCGCCTCGGTGCGCAGCTCGGACGTCTACGTGGTGCAGGACGTGTCCAACCGGTGGCCGCTCGAGATCCAGAAGTCCGACGAGAGCGCGGTACTCTCGGTGAACGACCACCTGTTCTGCCTGCTCGTGACCATCGACGCGGCCCTGCAGGCGGGCGCGGCGCGCGTCACCGTGGTGCTGCCCACCTACCCCTACTCCCGGCAGCACAAGAAACTCGGCCGCGAGAGCCTGTCGGCGGCCCGCGTAGGGCAGATCCTCGAGAACCTCGGGGTGAGCCGGCTCGTGACGCTCGACATACACTCGAAGGAGATCGAGAACAGCTTCAACCACATGAGGCTGGAGAACCTCCACGGCTCCTACCAGATCCTCAAGGTGCTGGCCACGGTGGCGGACCTCAAGGACGAGGACCTCGTCATCGTGTCGCCCGACGTCGGCGCCGTGGAGCGCAACAAGTTCTACGCGTCCATCCTCGGCCGGCCGCTCGCCATGCTGTACAAGGAGCGGGACTACTCGCGGGTGGCGCAGAGCGCGGAGCGCGGCAACATCACGGACATGCGCCTGCTCGGCCTGGTGGCGGGCAAGACCGTGCTGATGTGCGACGACATGCTCGGCACGGGAGGCACGCTCATCAAGGCGATGCGCGTGCTGAAGGACTTGGGCACCTCGCGGATCATCGCGGCCGCGAGCCTGCCCCTGTTCACCGCGCGCGCGGTGGAGAGCTTCGACGCGGCGTACCGCGAGGGCCTGTTCCACCGCATCATCGGGACCAACGCGGTCTACCTCGGGGAGGAAGTCCTGGCCCGGGAGTGGTACCTGAGCGCCGACGTGTCCAACCTGTTCGCCCGGATCATCTGGCGGCTCCACCACAACCGGAGCCTCGGGTCGCTGCTCGACGACCGCAGCGTGATCAAGGATCTGCTGAAGAGGTCTTGAGGAGCAGGTCCAGCTCGCGCTCCATGTCGGAGAGCAGCTCCTCGAGGGTGGTGAGCCGGAGGAGCACGTTCTGTCCCAGCCCGGGGGTTTCCGCGGGAGCGGGCTGCGGCTCGGGGTCGGGATCGTCGGCCGGGGCGGCCGCCGGAGGTGCGGGCTCACGCCGCACGATCGGCACGTCGTCGCCGGGCCCGAACTCGTAGCCGCACCACGGGCAGTACGAGTAGTCCCGGTCGACGGGCTTCCCGCAGAAGAGGCAGGACTTGAGCTCCTCCATGGGCTCAAGTATAGGGAAGCACCCCCCCGGGCGCAAATAGAAAACGGGGGGCTGCTGACCCCCCGTTTGCGGCTCGCTCACCCGCTACAGCTTCAGGATGTCCTCCACCGCGGCGAGCAGCTCGTCGATGTCGCTCATCTGGAGGTCGCCCATATGGGCGATGCGGAACGTCTGCTCCTTGAGCTTGCCGTACCCGTTGGAGAGGTTCAGGTTCCGCTTTCCGAGCTCCTTGTTGAGGTCGGCGACGGAGATGCCCCGGGTGTTGCGGATGCAGCTGACCGTCGTGGAGGCCCACTGCTCCGCGGGGTACAGGGCGAAATGGCGTTTCGCCCAGGACTGCACCCGGGAGGCCATCTCGCGGTGGCGCCGGAACCGGTTGTCGACCCCCTCCTTCGCGATCCGCTCCATCTGGACGTCCAAGGCGAAGAGGTGCGGGATGGTCATGGTGGAAGGGTACTGGAAGTTCTTCTCCCGGATGAAGTTCAGCAGATTGACCAGGTCGAAGTAGAATCCACGGTTCTTCACGCCCTTCGCGCGCTCCTCGGCCTTGGGCGACACGGTGCAGAGGCTGAGACCAGGCGGCAGGGCGAGGCATTTCTGGCTGGAGGTCACCATGATGTCGATGCCCAGCCGGTCGACCTCGATTTTGACGCCCGCGAACGACGAGACGCAGTCCACGCACCACACCACCTCGGGGTGCTTGCGGAACACGGGGGCGAGCGCCTCGAGGTCGTTCATCACCCCGGTGGAGGTTTCGCTGTGCGTGACGGTCGCGCAGTCGTACTTCCCGGCGGCGAGGTACCCGTCGATGACCTCCGGGGTAAGACCCGTGCCCCACTCCGCCTCGTGCTTGTCCGCCGGCACGCCGTTTCCGTCGGCGAGCTCCTTCCACCGGTTGCCGAACGTTCCTACTGAAAACACGATGGCCCGCTTGGCGGTGGAGCACCGGATGGCGCCTTCCATGAGTCCCGTGCCCGAGGACGCAGAGAAGATCACGGGGTTCTTCGTGTACGCGAGGGCCTGGATCTTCTCCGTCAGCCTCTTCTGGAGCTCCGAATACTCGGAGCCGCGGTGCCCGATCATGGGGGTGGACAGGGCCTTGAGCACGTCGGGGTGCACCTCGGTGGGTCCCGGGATGAAGAGCTTTTTATGCGGCATCTGCGAGTTCCTCCACTCGTGGCGGTCGGCCTTTCGCGGCTCTCGCTGTCCGCTTCGCGGCCACCCTCCCGGCGCGCACGCGCGCCTGCCGGGCACGGGCTGTCGCCCGGGGGCATCCCTCGGGCGGCAGCCCTAGCACGCCTCCGGCGTGCGAAAGCGGGAGCCCGTGCGCACTGGTCGACCTCATGCGCATCCATGCGCATGGCCGACCTGCGCCATCCTTGGCTCGGCCGGCCCCTACCACCTGGCTTCGCCAGGTGGTAGGCCATCCCTCGGGCGGCAGCCTCCGCACGGAGTACCGTGCTAGGGCGGGAGCCCATGGCGATGAGTTTGCATATCTATGCAGGGATTGAAAAATATGTCAAGGGATTCGTGAAACGATTCTCGATCGGGAGGGCTTCACAGGTCCCGGTCGAGTTCCTCGAGGGTAGCGGCCGGGAAATCACGGCCCGTGAAAAGCCGGAATTGCCCCAGCGCCTGGGACAGGAGCATCCGGATGCCGGGGATGACGGTGCATCCGGCAGAGCGCGCACGGGCGAGCAGCGGAGTTTCGCGGGGAGCATACACCAGGTCGTAGACGACCTCCCGGCCCGAGAACCGGTAGCCGGGCACCGGGTCCCCGCCGCCCTCCCCCATCCCGGCGCTCGAGGTCTGGACGACGAGATCGGCATGTCCGCCGAGGGCGGCGATACCCCGCCCGTCGAGGCCGGCCCACCGGGTGCCGAACCGGGCAGCCAGCTCCCGGGCCCTGTCGGGCGTCCGGTTGAGCACGAGGACATCCGCATCTTCGTCGGAGAGGGCCGCGACGACCGCGCGGGAGGCACCGCCGGCGCCGATCACGGCGGCTTTCATGCCGGCGAGATGGCGGCCGGCCAAGGCGCGGCGGAGTGGCGCGAGGAAGCCCTCGGCGTCCGTGTTTGTCCCGTGCCACCCCGTGCCCGCCTCCGGCCGGACCAGAGTGTTGCAGGCCCCGATGCGGTCCACGATCGGATCGCGCGTGGCGAGGAACGTTATGACCGCCTCCTTGTGCGGCACGGTCACCGACAGCCCGCGGATTCCCAGGAGGTCGGCCGCGGCCATGAAAGCGGGAACGTCGTCGACGGGAAAGGGGAGATAGACGCCGGGGATGCCAAGGGCTGCCATGCCCCGGTTGTGGATGACCGGGGAGAGGGAATGCATGACCGGGTCGCCGATCACACCGAACACCGGCGTGTCAGCGTCGATGGCGGGGAACCGGTACATGCCGCGGAGCGTTCCGGGGTCCGCCGGTACGGGGGCGGAAGCCGTGCCTGCCGGGGAAACGTAGCAGACCGCGGAGCCCAGCCGTGAGGCGAGGACCTGGGTGGCGAATCCCGCGTCGCCCGTGCCGACGAGCACCTTCGACAGGGAGCGGGTCCGCCCGAAGACCCCCAGGAGCCGCACGAGATCGGCCGTGCCCCGTACCGCGACGACGGCCTTCGGCAGCTCGCCGGTACCGCGGGCAAGGCCGCGGAGGTGATGCTCGAGATCTTCCGGAACACCGTGGACATCGCGCAGCGACCGAATGACCGGGACCCCCGCCAGCTGAAGCGCGAGGTCCTCCTCGAGCTCCACGAAGGCGAACCCCCCGCCGGCCGGCCCTCCGGTCAGCCGCCAGATGACTGACGCCCGCTCCCGCTCGTCGCGCGTCCAGCGCCCGCCGTCGCGCTCCCGACGGACCGTGAGGATGACCGGAAGGCCGGCCAGCGCCGGAAGGCGTGCCGCTGCCATGAGCTCCCCCGGCGAAAGGCGGTCCGCGCTGAGCTCGGCGATGTCCACCTCGGCGCGGTACCGCTCGAGGACCGCGAGATTGCCCGCGATCGAATCGGAGGTGAGGCAGAGGCACACCTTCGCAGGGGCCGGCATGCTACCAATCGCTCCGGTACACGTAGATGTCGGCCACCCGGTCGTCGACCATGGCGAGACGCACCCGCACGGGATACCGGCCCGTGTCCAGGGTGAGGTACAGCGATCCCTCGAAATCCTGCAGCCTTCCCTGCCCGCAGACCTGCGCCTCGGCGCGTTCCATGCCGATCGAGAAGCCCAGCACGGTCCCCCCGTGCCGGTGGTCGAAGCGCACCTGCCACACCCGGCTCTGGAACCAGAACACGTAGCGGAAGTCGGGGTAGAAGAAGACGATGTCGTCCTCCGCCGGCTCAGCTCCCCGCCAGGTGAAGATCTCACGGGGAGCGCCCAGCGCTGCGAAGACCTGTGCCGGGTCCATGCCGATCAGGTCGGTCGGATCGTCGGGCCCGGCCGCCACCGCGGCCCCGGCGGTGAGGGCGAGGAGCATGAGGACGAGTATGCGGGGACGGGGCATGACGAGTGAGGATTCTACGGGGAGTGCGGGCCGGGCGCAACTGGCCAGCTCCCGCCCCTCTCGCTACGGACGAAGTCCGTAGCTGTCGGAGTCGCCACGGCGTGAAAGGGCACCGCCTGCCCTCTCGCCCCTCTCGCAACGGACTTCGTCCGTAGCTGTCGGGGTCGCCACGTCGCAGAGCGACGTGGCTGGGCTGGGCTTCCTTGACACGCGCGCGGCTGTTCCCATACTGCTGCCCCAGGGAGGCCGCGGGATGGCAGCACGGAAACGCTACGCGCAGGTGGGCACCGGGGGCCGGGCGTCCTTCTTCTACGAGGCCGTCGCCGGGGACTACCGGGAGACGAGCGAGCTCGTCGCGTTCTGCGACATGAACTCCACGCGCATGGCGCTTGCCAACCGGACCATCGAGCGGCTCGGCGCGAAGCCGGTGCCGACCTTCACACCCGACCGATTCGACGAGATGGTGCGCACCACGAAGCCCGACACGGTGATCGTCACCTCCATCGACCGCACGCACCACCGCTACATCATCCGCGCCATGGAGCTGGGCTGCGACGTCATCAGCGAGAAGCCCATGACCGTCGACGAGGCGAAGTGCCAGGAGATCGTCGATGCCATCGCCCGCACGGGCCGGAGGCTGCGCGTCACGTTCAACTATCGGTACTCGCCCCACGCCACGAAGATCCGGGAGCTCATCCGCGACGGCGCGATCGGCACGGTGAACCAGGTGCATTTCGAGTGGGTGCTGGACACCAGCCACGGGGCCGACTACTTCCGGCGGTGGCACCGGGACAAGCGCAACTCGGGCGGCCTGCTCGTGCACAAGGCCACGCACCACTTCGACCTCGTGAACTTCTGGATCGGCTCCCGGCCGAAGACCGTCTTCGCCTTCGGCGACCTCATGTTCTACGGCCGGGAGAACGCGGAGCGCCGGGGCGTGACCCGGTTCTACTCCCGGGTGCACGGCTCGCCGCAGGCCGAGGGCGATCCCTTCGCGCTGCACCTCGAGCGCCACGAGGGGCTTAAAGCGCTGTACCTCGATGCGGAGAAGGACGACGGGTACCTGCGGGACCAGAGCGTGTTCGGGGACGGCATCAGCATCGAGGACACCATGGCCGTGCTCGTGCGCTACGCGAGCGGCGCCATGATGAGCTACTCCCTCGTCGCCTACTCGCCGTGGGAGGGCTTCCGGGTCTGCTTCACGGGAACGAAGGGTCGGCTCGAGGTCGAGATCGTCGAGTCGAGCTACGTGAGCGCGGCGGGCCAGAAGTCGATGGAAGGCGCCGCCCGGGAGCGCCGCATCACCCTGCGGCCGATGTTCGAGCTGCCGCGCGACGTCGAGATCCCCGCGGCCGAGGGCGGCCACGGTGGCGGCGACCCGGTGCTGCTGAACGACCTGTTCGGCCGGCCCGTGCCCGACCCGTTCAACCGGGCGGCCTCGCACGTGGACGGCGCCTGGTCGATCCTGACCGGCATCGCGGCTAACAAGTCCATCCGCACTGGCCTGCCCGTGGACGTCGACTCGCTCGTGAAGCTGTAGGCTCGGCGTGATCGCCACCCTCGTCAATGCCGCGGCGGTGATCGCCGGCTCGCTGGTCGGCCTGCTGCTGAGAGGCCGGCTGAAGGACTCCTACCGGGCCGCCATCCAGGTCGGCGCGGGCATCCTGACCCTCGTCGTCGGTGTGCAGATGGCCATGAAGAGCACGATGATCGTCGCTCTGGCACTGGCCCTCATCGTCGGGGGCATCCTCGGGGAGTGGTGGCGCATCGAGGACGGCATCCTTCGGCTCGGCGACACGCTGCGTCGGACCTTCAAGGCCGGCGCCGACGGCTCCGACGGCGCCCGGAACTTCGCCTACGGGTTCCTGAACGCGTCGCTGCTGTTCTGCGTCGGCGCGATGGCGATCGTGGGCTCGTTCAAGGCCGGCACCGAGGGCGACTACACGCTCATTTACACGAAGTCGGTGCTGGACGGCTCCATGGCGATCGTGTTCACCGCGGCCCAGGGCATCGGTGTGGCCTTCTCGGCGCTCTCGGTGCTCGTCTACCAGGGCGCGCTCACCCTGCTCGCAGGCGTCGCCAAACCCCTGGTGACCGACGCGCTGATCGCGGAGATCACCGGCATCGGCGGCGCGCTGCTCCTGATGATCGGGATCAACCTGCTCGGTCTTGCGCGGCTGAAAACGGCGAACTTCCTGCCGTCAATCGTCCTGATGGTGCTCTTCGTCGAGATCGCGCCGCTGCTGCCCGGATTCTAGCCCCACTTCACCAGGCCGGGCAGGAAGGGGTGCACCAGCGCCGGATGCCGGGGCAGGATGCGCAGCGTGTATCCCCGCCGGCCCGTGGTGTCCGCGGGCGCGTCGGCGCCGTAGACCGCAGCCGCCCCCTCGGTACCGCGCGGCTGCATCTGCAGGCGCCGCGGCTCGCGGATCTCGCCCTGCGAGGAAAGCGCCCCGTGGTAGAGCTCCACGCACACGTCCTCGGTCGACAGGCCCGCGAGGTTGACCTTCGCCCGCACCGCGATCGTGTCGCCGACCTTCAGGATCGACGGCGAGGACGACGAGAGCTCTTCGATGCGTACCCCGGGCCAGCTGCGCCGCACGCGTTCCAGGTAACCCGCGAGGCTCTTCGCCGTCGCGTAGCCCTCGCCGGCCAGCTGTCCCTGTGCCGCCAGGCCGGGCAGATAATAGCGCTCCGCGTACTCGAGCAGCATCCGGTGGCAGCTGAAGCGCTTTCCCACCTCACGCATCGACGCCTTCATCCCTCGGATCCACTCGCGGGGCAGGCCGTCGATGCCCCGGGCGTAGAACTGCGGCACCACCTCGCGCTCGAGCAGGTCGTAGAGCGCCGTGCCCTCGATGCTGTCCTGCAGCTTCGGGTCGTCGTACTGCTCGCCACGGCCGATGGCCCAGCCGAACGGGCTGTCCTGCGCCTCATCCCACCAGCCGTCGAGGACCGATACGTTGAGCACGCCGTTCAGGGCGGCCTTCATGCCGCTGGTGCCGCTCGCCTCGAGCGGCCGGCGGGGAGTGTTCAGCCACACGTCGCTACCCGACACGAGGTACCGGGCAATGGTCATGTCGTAGTCCTCGAGGAAGAGGACCCGGCTGCGCACGCGCGGGTCGCCCGCGAAGTGGACGAGCCGACGGATGATCTCCTTGCCTGCGAGGTCGTGGGGGTGCGCCTTTCCCGCGAAGATGAGTTGCACGGGGCGCTGCGTGTCGGTGAGCAGGCGCAGGAGCCGCTCGGGGTCGGACAGCAGCAGGTCGGCCCGCTTGTAGGCGGCGAACCTCCGGGCGAAGCAGACCGTGAGCGCGTAGGGCGAGAGAACGTCCTCGCACACCGCGAGCTCCGAGTTCGTGGCCCCCCGGCGCACGAGCTGCTCGCGGAGGCGCATGCGGGCGAATGCCACCAGGCGCTCGCGGCGCCGCTCGTGGGTGCGCCACAGCTCCTCGTCGCTCACCCGGTCGAGCCGGTCCCA
This sequence comes from Spirochaetota bacterium, assembly GCA_026398635.1. Taxonomy (GTDB): domain Bacteria; phylum Spirochaetota; class Spirochaetia; order SZUA-6; family Fen-1364; genus JAPLSM01. Next base: position 11,504 of record JAPLSM010000397.1, read on the forward strand.
GATGGCGAGGTTGGTGGGCTCGTCTTGGAAGCCGGGACCGAGGTAGCGGTCGAGCAGGTCCACGAGGTCGTGGGCGATCCAGGTGCGCGGGTGCACGCCGTTGGTGACGTGGCCGATGGGCACCTCGTCCAGGGGCAGGCCGGGCCACAGGCGGCGCCACATCCCGCGGGACACTTCGCCGTGCAGCCGACTCACCCCGTTCGCGTACGCGGAGAGGCGCAGCGCAAGCACGGTGAGGCAGAACTCCTCGCTGTCGTCGTCCGGACGCTCGCGGCCGAGGGCGAGGAAGTCCTTCCAGGAGAGGCCGAGCTCCTGCGCGGTGGTCCGGAAATACTTCTCCACGAGCGCCGGCGCGAACCGCTCGTTACCGGCCGGCACGGGCGTGTGTGTGGTGAACACGCTGGTGGCCCACACGACCTGCAGCGCCTCGGCGAACGACAGCTTCGACCCCTTCACGAGGCCGCGGATGCGCTCAATGCCGAGGAACGCACTGTGTCCCTCGTTCATGTGGGTCACCGCGGGCGTGATGCCGAGCTTGGAGAGGGCCCGGATACCGCCCACGCCGAGGAGGATCTCCTGCCGGATGCGGTTCTCCCGGTCGCCGCCGTA
>JAPLSM010000021.1 GCA_026398635.1 Spirochaetota bacterium
CCGCTCCTGAGCGCACGGCCGCCGACGCCGGCAAGTCCGGCGCCGCGGGCCGCGAGCCTGCCTCCGCCGCTGCGGCGCGGAGGTAGACCGGTCGACCGATGGCCCGCATCGACTCCCTCGGCGAGGCCTCCCCGTACCACGTTCCGGACCATAAGAAGGCCCAGAAGAAGGAGAAAGGGCGCTGGCGGACGTTCTCCCATATGGTGGAGGAGGCGGCCCGGGACTCGCGTGCGGACGACGGGGGTACCGGGCGGCGCGACCGGCGCAGCGTCGAGGAGCTGCTCGACGAGGTGTTCGCGGCGGGCGGCACGCTGAAATCGGCGCCCACCCTCGAGGCCATCCGCGAGTACCGGCAGCGGGTGCAGGCGTTCCTCCGCCACGTCGTCGACCACATGCTCGAGGTGGAGGAGACCACCTCGGGCGCGAACCTCGCGCGGCGGAAGCGGTACACGTCGATCCGCGTGATCGACGGGAAGCTCGAGACCCTCGCGGCCTCGGTGCTCTCGGCGCAGCGCGAGCAGCTCGGCATCCTCGCCCAGGTGGACGAGATCAACGGGATGCTCGTGGACCTCGTTTCATGAAGAGAGGACCCCATGGGGGATGAGGGGAACAGTGATCGGACCGGGGCGGTGCTCGACGAGCCCGCCGCCGCGCCGGCCGGCAGCCCGCCTCCGGCGGAAGGGGCCGCGTCGCCTGCGGCGACGGCCCGGACCGTCTGCCGGGTGAAGATCCTCTTCTCGAGCGCGACGGAGTTCTGCACGGCGCCGGAAGGGACCGCGGTCGCGGTCGGCGATCTGGTCGTCGTGCCGACCCGGTACGGCAATGAGATCGCCCGGGTGCTCGGCGTCGAGACGGGGCTGGTCGAAGGCGCGGAAGAGCGGACGATGGTGCGGCTCGCCTCGCCGGTCGACATCTCGCGCCTCCGCGAAAACGGCATTCGCGAGGAGAAGGCCTACGAGACGGCGCGCGAGCGCATCTCGGCGCGCGGCCTCGACATGAAGCTGGTGAACGCGCACTACCTGCTCGACGAGCAGAAGATCCTGTTTTTCTTCACGGCCGAGGAGCGCATAGACTTCCGCGACCTGGTGCGCGACCTGGTCTCGACCTTCAAGCTGCGCATCGAGCTGCGCCAGATCGGCGTGCGCGACGAGGCGCGCGTGGTGGGCGGGGTGGGCGTGTGCGGTCGGGCGCTCTGCTGCAACTCCATCACCGACCGACTCCGGCCGGTGTCCATCAAGATGGCCAAGGAGCAGAACCTCACCCTGAACTCGATGAAGATCTCGGGCCACTGCGGCCGCCTGCTGTGCTGCCTCGCCTACGAATTCGACGTCTACCACGACGCGCGCGCAACGCTTCCTTCGATGAATGCCCGGGTCCGCTACGACGACGAGGAGTTCCGGGTGACGGACCTCAACGTTCTCGCCCGGCGCGTGCGCCTCGCGGGTACCTCGGGGCGGGTGCTCGACGTCGGTTTCGAGGCGCTCCTGCGCAACCCGAAGACCCAGGCCTGGGAGCTCAAGCCGCGCGGGTGAGCGGAATCCCGGAAAAAAAGCCCGCCCTGCGCCATCTCTGGCACGGGGCGGGCTCGGGGACGCCGTAGGCCCTCCGCGGGGGGGCCGCGTCCTGGTCGGCCGGACGGCGTCCGGCGCTCAGTCGGTGATTTCCTCGCCCTTCAGCAGCTTGTCCATCTTCGCGAGCATGCCCTCGGCCTGCACCTTGGTCAGGGCGAACCCGCCGACGCCGTCAACGAACGTGGCGTAGAAGATCTTGTCGTACGGCGCGAGGCCGACGGTCACGTTCCGCTTGTCACCCTTGTTCAGCCGGTAGCTGATCGTGATGAGCGGAGCGTTCGGGACGGCGCGCGGCGCCTCGCCCTCGATCGAGAGGGCGATGACGGACTGGTAGAACTTCTTGAACCACTCCTCCTTCAGCTCCCGGCCGTCGCCCGTGTAGGTCACCACGACCTCGTCCTCGGCGCCCGCTTCCGCCGCCCCTAGGGCGTTCGCTTCGGACGCCCCTTGGGCTTTCGCCTCGGAAACCCCTTGGGCTTTCGCCTCGGAAGCCTTCTTCGTCGTGCGCGCCAGGGTGAAGACGTGGGTCGCGCCCCCGGCGGCGATGTCCAGGCGGTCGAGGTCGTCGATGCTCGGGATGAAGACGAACTTGTCGATGAGGTCGAAGGGCTTCGCGTTCAGGAAGTCGAGCTTGTACTTGTCCACCGCGTACACGGCCCGCTCGCCCGCCACCTGGAAGCACACCCGGTCCGAGCCGCGGTCGGCGCCGAACAGCAGGTGGAGGGTGGAGGCCTTGTCGCGCACGAGCAGCTCGCCCCACGGTTTGGCGAGGCCGTAGGCGGCCAGGTCCGTCGGAGAGTCGTCGACGAACTCGCCGATGTCGATCGAGGCGATGCCGGTCAGCATGGGGTCGAACTTCTCCGCGTCGACGCCGCGCGGGGCGGGGTAGGGCTTGAGCATGAGGTACGAGCCGAACCCGAGCTGGAACTGCTTCTGCTCGTCCGTCGTCTTCTGGATCGCCTCGATGGTCTGGCCCGAGCGCAGGCGTGCCTTGTAGTACGCGATCTCGTCCTTGTTGATCGAGGCGAGCAGCGCCTTGGACCGCAGGTCCGCGACCTTCCAATGGAAGTGCTGGCCGTGGTTCATCCAGACCGAGTAGACGGCCGGGTCGCCTTCCACCTGCAGGTAGTAGGTGTTGCCCGTCGGCGTCTCGTCGCCGAGGCGGATGGTTTTCACCGTGCCGTCGGCAAGGTAGGCCCGCGCCACCGCCTTCGGCGGTACCAGGCCGTACTGGCCGAGGTTTGACGGATGCTCCTCGATGGTCCGCTCGGCGAAGAGCGCCGTGAAGCTGTACACCAGGTCGTCCACGGTGGACCCGTCGAGTTTCACCGGGTAGGCGGGCTCCAGGGCCCAGGCCCCGTCCTTCTTCACGAGCGTCAGCGTCCCTTCGGGCCGGTCCGAGAGCACGATCTTCTGGAGCTTCTCGGCGTCGAGCTTCGACAACTCCTTCTTCGCGCCTTCCTCGTAGTCGGCCGCCGCGGGGGCGGGCTTGAGGCGCAGGTACGCGTAGACGCCCGCGAGCGCGGCCAGCGCGCCGAGGGTGACGAGCATGGCGACGGTGCGTTTCTTCATCGTTCGGGTCCCCCTGCTACAGGTGCCGCCGGTGCAGCCACACGCCGAGGCCCGCGCCCAGCACGCCGAGCGGGATGAGGAGGACCACGACGGCCGACAGGATCAGCCCCCACAGGGTGTTGATCCGCAGGGGGTAGCTCTGCAGGCTCTTGGCGCTCACCGAGATGTCGCCCTTCTTCTCGCTGAGCCACGAGAGGCTGTTCAGGAAGAAGTCGGCGTTGCCCGCGGCGACCTGCTGGAGGGCGGACTGCAGGAACGAGGAGGAGGACACCACGACGAGCTTGGTGTCCCGCGCGCCCGTCGTCTGCGCGGGATCGGTGACGGCGTAGGCGAGGGTGAACGGGCCTTCCACGTCGCCGGCATCTTTCGTCGTGCTGGTCGCGGTGCTGTAGTTCATCTTGCCCCACGAGTTCTCGGAGGTCGACAGCAGCGCCTCGATGGTGAGGGCCCGCTTTTTTAATGCGAGCACCTTCAGCGCCATGGCGCCCGGCACCAGGAGGGGGAGGTCCGCGCTCGACAGCGGGGACACGATGTCGTGGTACTCGTATTTGGGCAGCAGGTAGAAGGGCCGGCTGTACGCGTACCGGTTGGTGTCGCCCTCGATCACGAGCAGGCGCTGCACGCCGAGTCCGTAGTTGCCGAGCAGCTCCTCGAGCTGCGGCGCGCGCTCGGCGAGCCGCGCGAGGTCCAGGAGCACCATCAGGCGGCCGCCGCCCGCGAGGTACGCGCGCAGGTGATCGGCGTCAGCGGCCGAGAGGTCGAGCCGGGGACTGGCGAGCAGCACCACGTCCGCGTCCGCGGGAACGCTGCCCGCGGCGATCAGGTCGAGTTCCTTCACGACGTAGTTCTGGCCCTCGACGGTCGAGGTCAGGCCGTAGTCCGTGAGGCCCTCCGCGTCGTAGCCCTTCACCACGTACACGGTGACGTTCTTCGCCGCGGTGACGTACTGCAGGGCGGACAGGAGGCGCTGCTCGGCTGCCAGGCTGGTGACCTCGTTCTGGTAGGTCTGCTGGTTCATCTGGTAGTTGTAGAGGTCGTAGCGGTCGATGGTCTTGTACTTCGTCTCGGATACGGCCACCACGAGGCTGCTCTCGCGCAGTTCGCCGGTCTTGCTGTAGGTCTTGGCCCATCCGGGGTTGGTCTCGGGGTCGACGGTCTCGAGCCGGATGTGCCGGCTCGCCGCCGCCATCCTGTCGAGGACCTCCTTCACCAGCTTGTCCTCGGCTCCGGGCCTGCTGAGGGTGGTGATCGTGACGTCGACGGAGAGGCCGCCGAGGAGCTTCTTCGTCTGGTCGCTCAGGGAGTACAGGCGCTCCTGCGTCATGTCCAGTTTCACCGGAATCTGGTCGACGACGAGGTTCACGCCCACCACGATGGCGAGCGCGGCCACCGCCAGGAGGGTGGCGTAGCCGCCGAAGCGGAACTTCCGGCTCTTGAGGGAATCCAGGATCGTCTTCTTCACGGTCATGCCTCCCTTACATCCACCGCTTGCGGTCGATCATCCTCACGGTGAGGAAGACGAACGCAGCGCTGAACGAGAGGTAGTACACCAAGGGGCTCAGGCCGAGGATTCCCAGGTTGAAGTCCTCGTAGCGCTTCAGCAGGGAGAACCAGGCCATCACCTTCGCGAGGAGGCCCTCGTAGAGGGACTTGTTCAGCACCGCCACCACGGCGATCCCGGCCCCCAGCAGCACCGCCGTGGCGGCGGTGGCCGGGATGCTGCGGGTGCTCAGCCAGACGAGCAGCGCGAGCGCCGCGGCGGCGACCGCGACGAAGCCGAGGCCGTACAGCCACCCCGTGGGCACCATGGAGCTGAGTGCGTCGATGATCCACATCACGAGCAGCGCCGTGTAGGTGGCGACCGCGGCCACGATCTGGCTCTCGGTGAGCGACGAGAAGAACAGGCCGACCGCGATGAACGAGGCGCCGAGGAGGAAAAGTCCTATGTAGCCGCCGAGGATCTTCCACCACGCGAGGCCGAGCAGCGCGAAGAAGCTCATCATCACCGGGAACACCACGGTGACGAGGAGGGTGATCAGGTAGACGGCCACCGCGGCGAGGTACTTGCCGACGACGATCGCCGTCACGGACAGCGGACTGGTGATCAGCATCTGGTCCGTGTGCTGGCGCGTCTCCTCGGTCAGCAGGCGCATGGTGAGGATCGGCACCAGGGCCAGGAAGAAGAAGGCCATCGTGCTGAGCAGGCCGTTGTACTCGGAGCTGGCCCCGAGGAGGTTGGAGGCGGCGAAGAAGATCCCCGACAGCGCCAGGAACAGCCCGATGACGACGAACCCTATGGGCGAGGAGAAGTACGCCCGCAGTTCACGCTTGAAGACGGCGAACATGTCAGTCGTCCTCCCTTTCGCGGGTGATGAGGTTGAGGAAGATCTCCTCGAGGGTGAGGTCCTGCGAGCGCATCGACAGGATGGGATGCCCCGCTTTCGCCAGTGCCTCGAAGATGGGCCGGCGGATGTCGTGGGCCGGCGGCGCCTCGACGCTGACGTCGACGGTGCCGGCCTCGCGCGAGCCGAGCGACTCGACCTTGTGCACGTTCGCCACGCCCCGAAGCCGCTCGAGCACTTCTGCCTCCGGACCCGCCACCCGCAGGGCCAGCCGGCTCTCGCCCGACAGACCGCGCGAGAGGTTGGCGGTCGTGTCGGAGGCCACGATGCGGCCCCGGTTGATGATGAGCACCCGGTCGCACACCGCTGCGATCTCGGGGAGGATGTGGGAGCTCAGGATGACGGTGTGCTCCCGGCCGAGGCTGCGGATGAGCGCCCGGGTCTCGATGATCTGCTGGGGGTCGAGGCCGATGGTGGGCTCGTCAAGGATGAGCACGGGCGGGTTGGCGACCAGGGCCTGTGCTACGCCGACGCGCTGCTTGTAGCCCTTGGACAGGTTCTTCACCAGCCGGCCGCGCACGTCGGTGATCTGCAGCATTTCCATGCTCCGGTCCACCGCCTTCGCGCGGGAGGCGCGCGCGACGCCCTTGATCTCCGCGGCGAACGCGAGGTACTCCTGCACGGTCATGTCGGGGTAAAGCGGCGGAAGCTCGGGCATGTAGCCGATGCGCTGCTTCACCTCGTGGGGCTCCTCGAGGATGTCGTGGCCGTCTACCTTGACCGACCCCTCCGTGGCGGAGAGGTAGCCGGTGATGATGTTCATCGTGGTGGACTTGCCGGCTCCGTTCGGACCAAGGAACCCGAGGATCTCGCCCTGGTTCACGGTGAAGGTCAGCTTGTCGACGGCGGTACGCTGGCCGTACCGCTTGCTGACGTTCTCGACCTGTATCACGGCATGCTCCTTTCCAGGCAACAGGATGCGGGTATCGATCGATGTTCCCGATTTTCCAGTGAATCTACTACAAACCGGCGGTTATGGGAACACCCGGGGAGGCGAAAGCGCAGCGAGAGCCCGCAGGTCGCGGATGGTGTAGTCGGGCCCGGGCTCCTCGGGCGGCCACACCGCGCCGGGTGCGGCGAGCCAGCACGAAGCCATGCCGGCTGCGCGGGCTCCCCGGATGTCCGTCGCGGGCACGTCGCCGACGCAGAGCACCTCCGAGGGCGACAGGCCCAGGCGCTCCGCCCCCAGGAGGAAGAACCGGGGATCCGGCTTGGCGATGCCGATCTCGCCCGAGATGAGCACCGTACGGAAGCAGGGTCCCAGGCCCGAGCGTTCGAGTCTGCCGCGCTGGACCTCGGGGAGGCCGTTGGTGGCCAGGCCGAGGGCCGCACGGCCAGCGAGATCCGTGATCGCCGAGGCTGCGTGGGGCAGCAGGTGCACCTGCATTGCGAGCAGTTCCACGTATCGCCGCGACACCGCCGCGGGGTCCGCGCGGCAGCCCGGAGCCTCTTCCGCGAAGAGCTGCCGGAACCGCTCCACCTTGAGCGCATCCTGGGTTACCGCCCCCCTCTCGAATGCCCTCCAGAAGCCGTCGTTGATCCGCCGGTAGGCTTCGTGAATCGCGGGGGTCGGCTCCAGTCCCGCTTTGGCGAGGGCGCCTGCCAGGGCTTCCCGCTCGGCCCGGTCGTAGTCGAAGATCGTGTTGTCGGCGTCGATCAGGAATCCGCGGAAGGGGGGGAGGCCGGCCATGGGTGCGGATCATTGACCGAAACCCCGCCGGAAGACAAGCCCGGGAGTCCCCCGTGCACCCGCGACCCCGCGGGCACGAGAAAAAACGTCACGCCGAGGTATTGACTTTCCGTCTCCGATAAGTAAATTCGAGCCTTCGTATCCGGACATTGACCCGGAAACCCGCGAATCAGGCAGGTGAGAACCCTGCCCGGAAGGAGGATGTTGTCATGGCTGAACCACTGAGCAAGAACGCGAGGGTCGGGATCGTCACGCAGAAGTTCTTCTGCA
>JAPLSM010000308.1 GCA_026398635.1 Spirochaetota bacterium
CGCGCTGTTCAACGACGCCCAGGGGGACTGGGCCTGGAAGAGCTTCGAAAAAGGACAGACGAGGTTCAGCAGCGCGGGCTTCGGTACGCCTTCGGCCACGAATACCGGGAAGTGGGTCCTCCATGAAATCCGGATCGAAGAGGGCGCGCTGAAGTACTTCAGCAATCAACGGCTCCTTGGCGAGGTGCTGCTGTCCGGCAGCACGGCGCTGACGCAGTTCGGGATCTCGGCGAATGTCGGGGGACAAGGCATCGTGGATTTCATCGCCGTGATGAGCAGTGGGGCAGAGACTCGCCAGGCCCAAAGCGGGAAGGCGGAGGCCGTGGTTCCGCCGAACCCGACTTCCTCCGCGCCCTTCGACACGGCCGTGCTGCCGGACGGCACCGTTCTCATGGCCGGCTCGGCGGGCTGCCTGGTCGGCGTTTCCGCCGACGGCAGCGTGGAGCGCACGGAATACCCGTTCGGGATGAACTTCGAATGCGATCGTGCGGGGGTGATGTGGTACTACAATTTCCCCGACGGCAGCCTGTACCGCTGGGACCCCGGGAAGCGGAAACGGGAGGAAATCGCGAGGCTCCCTCTCGCCTACTCGGACGGTTCCATCGCCGTGGCGCCGGACGGCGCGTCCGTCTATGTCGGCGGGTGGCTCATGGACAAGCCCGTGTCCGTCCTCTATCGCTGGACTGCGCACGGAGGGCTCGAGAAGGTATTGGAGCGACCCAATGAATCCCGAATCCGGGCCGTCGAGGTCGCGGCCGACGGAGAGGTGTTCGTCGGGTGTTCAGACGGGATCTATCGGCTTCGCGGGAAAGCAACGCTCGAGCGGTATTTCGCCTTCCGGCAAGGTGGCGTCCATCTCGCCAGCGACGGCCTGACTTCAGACGAGGCGGGCAACCTCTACTTCTCGGCCAACGTCGACGGCCGGGGCGTGTTCCGGCTGTCGAGGAATGGGAAGCTCGAGCCGATCGCCCGTTTTTCCGATGACCTCGACCTGCCCTTTGGCCTGTCCTGGCATTCCGCCCGGCAGGCCATCCTTGGTGTGCGCAAGGAAAAAGGGCAGATGGTATCCATCGACCTGCGGGGGAACGTTCGTGTCCTGAATCGTCCCAGCGGCTTGACGACGCCGATTGCCATTGACCAGCATCCGGAGGGTTGGATTCTCATCAATGGCGACGAGATCGGCCTGCTGCGGGTCGGCGCGGGAAACACGGTGGAGATCTACTGCAGGGGGATGTGCTGCTACCAGCCCCCGCCGGCGGATTTCACGTTCGACCGAAATGGCCTGATCTACTACACGTGCGCGGCCCCCGGATTCGTCAGTGAGATCGTGACCATTGACGCGAAAAAAACCATCCGGACCCTGACGCGCAAGGTGGGGTCTCCCGCGGGCATCGACACCGGCCCCGACAACGCCATCTATTACGCGGATTTCAAGAACGGGACGGTCTGCCGCCTGAGCCCGCAGGGGCAGAGCACCGTCGTCGTCGGGGATCTGCTGTATCCGCTGGGCCTGGTCGTCGACGACGCGGGGAACATCTGGGTGGGCCTCGCAGACAAGCAGGGGCAGGTGAAACCCGGTTCGCTCGGAGAGGTGTCCAGCACGCTGATCGCCAAGTACGATGCCGGGGGCCGTCTGCTGGAAACCGTCCGCTTCCCCGAGCGCATGGACGTCGACATCACCTTCTTTGACGTAGACAGCTCGGGCAACCTCTATGTGCCCACTCGCGACTCGATCCTGCGCCGCGATGCCGGCGGCAGGATCGAGGTGCTGGCTGACGGCTTCACCCAGCTGCGCGGGGCAAAGGTCTGCTCGG
>JAPLSM010000339.1 GCA_026398635.1 Spirochaetota bacterium
TTTGCGTTCTTCGTCACCCTCCTGCCGCCTCTGCCATTCGTCGCCCTCGCTCCGCCCGCAGCTTTCAGCGCCTTCGGCCCCTGTTCGGGTTCCGCGAAGCGCAGCGTCCGGGTCGGGAAGGGGATCTCGATGCCCTCCGCGACGAAGCGCTTCCGGATGTCCCGCATGATCGAGTTCTTGAGGTTTATGAAATCGGCTTTGGAAAACCACAGGCCGAACAGCAGCTCGACGCCGCTCTCCTTGAACTCCGTGCACAGGATGACCGGCGCCGGCTCGTCGAGGCAGTACCGGTTGGCCCGGGCGATGTCCGCGAGCACTTCCCGCACCCTGTCGAGGTCCTCCCGGTAGGAGACCTGGACCATGATGTCCATGCGCCGGATGGGGAACCGGGTGATGTTCGTCACCTCCGAGGTGAGGATCTTCTCGTTGGGGATGCGCACGAACAGGTTGTCGAAGGTCCGCAGCTTGATCGACAGAAGGTCGATGGACTGGATGATGCCGGTGGTGGTGCCGATGCGGATCACGTCGCCCACCGCAAAGGGCTTCTCGGAGATGAGGAACAGGCCGCTGATGATGTTCGAAACGCTCGTCTGCGAGGCGAAGCCCACCGCGATGCCCACGATGCCCGCGGCTCCCAGCAGGGCGGTCAGCTTGACCCCGAGCTCCGCCAGCACGGTCATCAGCACGATCACGAAGCCCGCGTAGACGATGATCTTGCGGGCCACCATCCGGCGCTGCGGGGTGGCCTTCTTCATGATGAAGCGTTGTACGGCCACGACGAGCAGGCGCACGAGGAGGAAGCCGCCGACCAGGTACGCGGCGATCCGGATGCCCTTGCCAACCACGTCAGGCGACAGCGATTTGAACCACTCCGCGATCTGCTGGAACCACATGGCGTTTCCTCGCTAGAACTCCGCAAACTCCCTGATGCGGCTGAACGTCTTTCGGATGTCCCAGCTCTCTGCGGGCTGCCGGGCGGGGGCCGCGGGCGCGAGGCCCGGCTCGAACTCGGGAGGGCCGGGCGAGACCTGGATGTGTGAGGCCTGCTCAGCGCCCCGAAACAGCACGGACAGGCCGTTGGTCCAGAGGCGCTCGGCGCCCCGGAAGACGGCGAGGTTCTGCACGTGCAGGCAGATGCGCTCGAAGGCGAGGTCGGTGGCGGAGTCGTTGGTGACCGCCATCGGGCAGACCGCGCGCCATGCCGACGGCGCGATCGACGACATGCCCTGGTGTAGGCGGGTGGCCAGCACGTAGCACAGCTCGCCGTTCACGGGATCGCCGAACCAGGTGTTGGACATCACCGCGAGCGGCTCCTCGAACACCCGCACCTGCCGGTCGCCGCCGACGTTCATGCGGAACCAGACCGGGATCTCGAGGAAGAACTGGTCGCTCTCGCCGGCGAGCAGCGTGAGCGACCGATCCGGCTTGGCCACGATGGCGCGGTCGGGCAGCACGGGCTGCGGCCGCACCGGGCCCGATTCCTGCGAGAGGTAGTGCCGCCACTCGGACGACCCCGGCTTGCGGGACCGCTCGATGAAGGTCCGGGACGCCTCCCGGGCGTTCTTCTCACCGGCCACGGAGAGCACGTGCCACTCCCGGTCGACCCGCTCGACGTAGATCCTGCGCTCGGGGAAGGTCCAGACCGCGGTCTGCTTGTGGCCCAGGTCCCACTCGTTCCAGACCGCGAGGCCCGTGTCTTCGCGTCGCTTCACGCTGCCATTGTCACACGGCGGCAGCCCCGTGTCCACCGACGATCGTCGATCAGGGAAGGACGAGCTTCACCCAGTCCACATCGTTCGGAACCAGGCTCCGGTTCAGCTTCCCCCCGACGGGAAGGAGCACCAGCTTCACCGGGATGCCGTTCGACGTCGCGTCGTCGGACTCGTAGCCGGCATCGTTTCCGGCCGATCCGAAGAACCACGTGGAAGCGTAGAACTCAGGATCTGGAACCGAGGTGACGAGCCGGATCGCGTA
>JAPLSM010000011.1 GCA_026398635.1 Spirochaetota bacterium
ACGGTGGGCTCGTCCATGATGAGGAGCTCAGGGTGGTGCGTGAGGGCGCAGGCCACGTTCAGCCGGCGCTTCATCCCTCCGGAGTACTTCTTCACCCTCTTGTCCGCGTTCTCCGTGAGCCCGACGAACTCGAGCGTCTCCGCGATCCGGTCCTTCAGCTCCTGGCCGCGCAGGCCGTAGAGGCCGGCGAAGAACTGCAGGTTCTCCCTGGCCGACAGGTCCTCGAAGATCGTGATCTCCTGGGTCACGAGGCCGATGCGGCGCTTGATCTCCATGAGACCCGGGCGCTGAGGGATGCCGAACACCTCGATGGTGCCCGAGTCGACGTCGATCAGGCCGCACAGCGCCCTGATGGCCGTGGTCTTGCCGGCCCCATTGGGTCCCAGGAGACCCAGGATCTCGCCCTTCCCGATCTCGAAATCCACGTGATTCAGTGCCAGGGTCGACCCGTATCGCTTGACCACATCCCGCAGGGTGGCGACCACCTTCCGCTCTTCTCCAATCGACTCGTTCATGGTGAGAAAGGTAGCCCAGCCGGCGCGCCGGCGGTAGTGACGAATGTCACGAATTGAGGTGATCGGAGACGCCCGCGTCACCGCGATGGGGGATTCAACCCCCACGGCGGGCGCGCGCGGTGAGGATGCGCCCGGAGCACGGCCCGGGCGCATCGGACACGGAGACTACTTGCTGTACAGCAGCGGCATGTCCAGGATCTTGGCCTTCGCTGCCCATCCCTCCGGCACGATCTTCCAGTTGCCATTGGGCTTGGGGTCGAGGGTGCCGGTCTGGACTTCGATCCATTTCATGATGTAGTACCGCAGGTCCTTGATCGTGGAGGAGGTGACGAACTTCATGGCCTTCACCTCCGCGTCGTTCATCTTCGCGCCGGTCACCAGGTGTCCGCCGCCGCCCTGGGCCCGGTAGGAGTTGATGGCAACGCTGTAGGTCTTCGAGAGGTCGAACGGCGTTCCGTCTGCCACAGAGGCGATGACGATGCGCGAACCGGCGGGCTTCGTCACGTCCACGGTGTAGACGATGCCGGCAGCTGAATCGTAATTGTAGTACCGCGTGATCTGGATCGCGAGCTTCGTCTTTTCGTCCAGCACGAGGGCGCCCGACGCGTCCTTCTTGAAGGCGATGAGATGGTCGGTATCGGACTTCATGGTATCCAGCCAGCCCATGTACGAGTACTCGAGGAAGTCCTTCACCTGCTGGCCCGTCATGGTCATGGTGTAGAGGAAGTTCTCGTACTGGTAGAGGTTGAACATGTCGCGCACGTAGAGGATACCGTCGGGGCTGGAGGGTATGGCCGCGTCCGCCGACAGCGGGGCGGCGAACGAGATCTCCGCCCTGTTCAGGCCGTACTCAGCCTTGCCTGCGAGGGACAGCTGGACGTTGTGGATCAGGTCGACGAATGCGCTGTCGCCGAACATGGAGTCCCGGGTGCTGATTTTTCCCGCCATCTTCCCGATGGGCCGGGATACCCAGGTCCGCACCTCCCTGAACTGCGGGGCGAACTTCATGGAGAACTTGATGTCCGTGGTGATGCCCGCCAGCGCCTTCTGCTCTGTCTTGATCGTCTTGTCCCAGGAGCCGGTGGCGTTGCGGGTGAGCGTGACGGTGGCCACGGCGACGTTGCGGGCAGCGTTCTGCGCGCCGACGATGGCGACCGTCTTGCCCGTGGGGTCCTTCACGACCTTGTTGGTCGCCGCGTGATCGTGCCCCGTAAACACCAGGTCGAAGCCCGCGACCCTGGTAGCCACCAGCTCGGCGGCGTTCTCGTTGTTCGGGGTGTCCGCGTTCTGGCCGCCGTAGGTGAAGTCGACTCCGGAGTGGAACAGGCCGACGACGAGGTCCGGATGCTCCTTCTCCTGCACGACCTTGATCCACTTCCCCGCGGAGACCACCATGTCCTCGAACTTCATGCCCGTCCAGAACTGCTGGGGCAGCCAGTTGGGAATCCACGGCGTGATCATGCCGATGATGGCGATCTTCACCCCGCCCCGGTCCAGCACCGTGTAGGGCTGGAAGTACGGTGTCCCGTCGGGCTTCACGGCGTTTGCGGCGAGCCAGGGGAACGCGAGCTCCTTCGCCAGCCGGTCGTACACGGGATGGCCGGCCTCGATGTCGTGGTTCCCAAGCGTGCCAGCGTCGTAGCCGAGATAGTTCATGACCTGGGAGACCACGTGGGGGACGTCGGTCTTCTCGAAGTTGTAGTAGTAGACGACAGGCTGGCCCTGCAGGATGTCGCCGTTGTCGAGCAGGACGACGGACTGGTTCGGGTCGGCGCGCTCCGCCACGAGGTAGGAGGACAGCTGCGCGAGCGAACCATCGACGACATTGTCGGTGATGAAGTTCCAGGGGAACAAGGAGCCGTGGATGTCGGTGGTCTCGACGAACTTCAGCACCACCGTGGGCGGGGCCGCGTACGCTGCGGTCGCGACGATCGCGAGGGCCGCGCACAGGATGAGGAACGCACGGATGGGTCGCGTCATGGAGATTCTCCTTCCGTCTTCAGCATTGTGACCCGCATTGTACCCCGGAAACCGGATCCGACGCAAACGACGACGGATCGCCGGCTCGCGGGGACGATGCGCCCCCGGGGCTGGCCGTCCCCCCCCCGCGGGCCGGGCAGGCCCTGCACGGCCCGCGCCGGACCGGTCGCGGTTCCGCCCCCGCCGTTTCCGCACCGTCCGTCGCTTGTGGGACGGGCCCGGCCCGCCGTATACTCGCCGTCATCGGGGGTCCTGTCATGAATCGCGTCCTTCGGCACCGCCCCATCGGCGCGTTCGCTGCCGTGCTCGCCGCGATCCTCGCGGCTGCCTCCCTCGCCTCCTGCGCCTCCCTCGGCGACGACCTGTTCCTGCTTGGGAAGCTGGACGACCCGGCCAAGGCGAATGCGCTCACCGAGGCCGGCATCGAGCAGTACACCGTGCGCCTGGTGCAGCACGCCGAGTACGAGGCGGTGAAGGAGGTGCGCCGCTACTTCGATGCCGCGCTGCGCTACGACCCGTCCAATGCGCAGGCGAAGCAGTACCTCGACCTCGTCGACACGTACCTCGTCACCCGCCTCAAGGCGAACGTGAAGGAGGCGGACCGCCTGCTGGCGAAGAAGTCGCGCACCCGGGACGAGGACTACCTCATGGTCGTGGCGGTCGGGAAAGCCGCGCGGCTCGATGCTCAGAACGAGGACGTGCGCCGGCTGCAGCGGGAGACCGTGGACCTGCGGGACGCGCTGGTGAAGGAGGGCATCGCCCTCGAGCGGGCTACGGTGGAGAAGATCACCGACAAGACGACCGACGACGCCCGGGACCGGCTGTGGATCGACGCGTACCTCGCCGCGGGAAGGGTGCTGGCCCTCGACGCGAAGAACGAGGCGGCACTGGACGAGCAGGCCAGGATCCGGAAGCAAATCGAGGAGGCGTTCGCGCGGCGGCTCGCTGCGGTGCGCGGCCTGCTGGGCGAACTCAAGTTCACGGTCTCCAAGGCGGAGATCGCGGAGATGAGCGAGCTCTCCCGCCGCTCGGGCGGTCTCGGCGACGAGGCGGTGCGGACGGCAGTGTACGAGCTCAACGAGCGGTGGGCGCGCTGGCTCTACGACCAGAAGGAGTACGCGTCGGCCGACGTCAGGGTGAAGGCCGCCCTCGCCGCGCAGCGCACGGCGGACGCGACCACGCTGCAGAAGCGCATCTCGGACGCCCTGGCGAAGACGGAGACCGGCGTTTCGTTCGAGACGGCCTTGAAGGACATCGACCGGCTGATCGGCGCCGGCGAGCTGGTCGCCGCGCAGAACCGGCTCGAGACGCTCGAACGGTCCACGACGGACAAGGCGAAGCTCGCCGAGCTGGACGCCCGGCGCGAACGCATCCGCGGTTTCCTCACCGACCTCTACGCCCGGGGCCTCGCCGCCTATCGTGTGGAGAACTTCGCGGATGCCATCGAGAGCCTGGAGACGGTGGTGCGCATCGACGTGGGCTACGAGCAGGCGGCCGACTACCTCGAGAAGGCGCGCTCGAAGCAGCGGCTGCTCGAACAGTACTGAGTACTCTCAGCACGAGCTCGGCGCGGAGCGCGTTGACGAGTACTGACGAGGAGGGCGGGGTGGAGCAGTCGGCCCGGACCCGGATCGTGCTGCACGTCGTGGAGACGGTCTACGCGCTCGGCGCCGCCGCCTGGATCGCGCTCCCTCTCGCGGGGGCTGGCGGAGTCGCCGGCGTCGGCGCAGGCTGGGGCTCGGCGGCGGTCGCGAGCGCGGCCACGTGGCTCGCGTGGGCATTCGCCGTCGTGGCTGCGGGGCTGCTCCTGTGGAAGGTTTTCTCGATCCCCCTCGAGCGGGCCCTTCCCGTTTTCTGCGACCCGATCCGGCCCGTGGCGATCCTCCCGAACATCGTCCTCAGCGCCGGCATAATCGCGCTGCTCGTGGTGCCGATGCTGCGCGACGCCGCGAGCGGCCGCTGGTTCGCTGCCCTGCCGCTGCCGCAGTACGGGGTGTTCGCGGCCTCCCTCGCGTGGAACGCGACCTCGGCCGCGCTACTGCTCGGGTCGATGAACCGCCGGGACCCGTCCTACCGCGAGTACCTCGCGTTCCGCAGGGCCGGCGGCGCCCGCACACCCATCGCCGGCCTCACGCCGCACGGCATCCAGCAGCGCCTGGCCCTCACCTACATCCCGCTCATCCTCGTGGTCATCGTGGTGCTCTCGTGGGTGCTCATGCGCGACTACAGCAGTACGCTGCTCGAGACGGTCATCGACGGGGGCCTGAGCCTCGCCGAGCGCACGGCGGGAACCGTGAAGGCGAACGCGGACGACCTGATCGCGGTCGAGGACATCCTCGAAGGTGAGGCGGCGCGCAACCGCGGCGCGCACCTGCCGTTCGGCGCGATCTCGCTGTACTGGAAGGCGCCGAGGACCGGGACGGTCGCCGTGGCGGTCAGCACGGACGACTCGCGCGAGGGAACGGACGTGCCCGCGGGCGACGAGCCCGCCGCGACCGGCTACCGCCTGCTCGACGACGACAGCCTCTACGAGTTCCGCTCGCCGGTCGTCCTCGGCGGCAAGTCCCTGGGCTGGGTCGGCGTCGAGTACTCGCGGGACGTCATCTACGAGCCGGTGTTCCGCAGTCAGGTGAAGGTGACGGTGATCGCCGCGCTCTTCGTCTACGCGGCCGTGTTCCTGACCTGGGTGTTCGGCCAGGCCGTGGTCTTCCCCATCCTGTACCTGCGCATGAGCGTTTCCTCCATCCGCGAGGCGCTCGACAACATGATCGCAGGCCGCACCCGGGTGTCCCCCGACCGGCTGCAGTACCGGGACCTGGTGACCACCCGTGACGAGATCCGCAGCCTCAGCGGCGAGATCGGGAACATGACCACGGTGATCAGGGGCGTGCTGCCCTACATCTCGGCCTCGACGCTGCACCACGCGGGACAGGGGAAGGCCGAGGGGGACGAAAACGCCGGGGGGGAGGGCGCGATGAGCGACCTCGCCCTGCTCTTCACGGACATCCGGGGCTTCACGGCCTTCAGCGAGGACAAGTCGCCCCAGAAGGTCATCGATGCGCTCAACCGGTGCCACGAGCTGCAGGCGACCGCCATCCTCGACAACCACGGCGACATCGACAACGTGGTCGGCGACGGGCTGTTCGCCCGGTTCGACGGGCCCGAGAAGGAGCTGAACGCCTGCCGGGCCGCCTTCGCCATCCGTGACGCCATGAGGGAAGCGCGCCGCACGGCCGGCGCGAACGACCCGACCTTCGCGGTCGGCATCGGCATCAGCGCGGGGCTCGTGGTGACGGGGCCCGTCGGCGCGCGCGAGCGCCGGCACTTCACCGCGGTCGGTAACCGGGTCAACCTCGCCTCGCGCCTCGAGGGCGCGAACAAGATCTACGGCACCTGGTCGCTGGTGACCGACTCGGTGGTCCGGGTGGCGCGCGCGTTCCTGTTCCGCGAGATCGACCTGGTGGCCGTCAAGGGAATGCAGAAGCCCGTGCGCATCCACGAACTGCTGGGCGCGAAGGCGAAGGCGGGTCCGCGCACGGTCGAGCTGGCGCGGGTATTCGCCGCGGGCCTCGCGGCCTACCGGGCCCAGCAGTGGCAGACGGCTGCGAAGTCCTTTACACTGCTCGCGGAGAAATACAAGGACCCGACGAGCCGGCTTTTTCTGGCCCGCATCCGGCAGTTCGCCTCCCGGCCGCCATCGAAGGATTGGAACGGCGTATCAATCCTGACAATGAAGTAGGGGAGATCAAGGTGCGTACCCGTGTCCTGGCCGTACTGGTCACGCTGCTCGCCACGTTTGCCGCGGCCGTCCTGCCGTACCGAGCCGGCGCGGAGCCAAAGATCTACGACGGCGCGTGGAACTGGGAGCACCCCAACGAGCTTCGCGTCACCGAGGACGAGATGTTCCCGAACACGCCGTACGAGCGGGACTGGCAGAGCCACTCCTACTACTGGATGGGCCGGCTCGACACCGGGCACGTCGTGGTGATAGGCCCGTTCCAGTGGCGATACGGTGCGATCGGCGCATGGGGCATGTACGTGATCGTGCGCGACCCGCGGGGCCGGGTGTTCACCTGGGACGGGAAGATCGGGGACGGGTCGCTCGAGGTCGCGCCCAGCGGCATGCGCATTTCCGCGGGGAAGATCCGGTTCGAGAGCCGCGGCGGGGTGCACCGCTGGACCGTCGACGTGCCTGGCTTCTCGTGCGACTTCACGTTCACGAACGTGCTGCCGGCGTGGAAGCCCGGAAGCGGCGTCGCGCGGTTCGACAGCGAGCACTACACCACCTACAGCCTGCCCGCACCGTGGGCCGACCTCTCGGGCACGATGACCGTGAACGGCGAGACCGTGGACGCCGCCGGCCAGTGCATGTTCGACACGAGCGAGACGCTCCTGCCCCTGACCCGTGCGAATGCGGAGATCCAGGCCGCCCGGGTGTGGAGCCCCCCGGGCACGCCGCGCGCCGACCGGTGGTTCATCGGAACCCTCACGACCGTTTCGCACCCCGGCTACGGTTCGCTGAAGCTACCGATGCTCCTTGTCGCGCACGGCGACCGGTGGGTATTCACCACCATGGACTACACCATCGCGTTTTCCGAGATGATGGCGCTCGCCGACCCGCCGTACCCCTACCCCGCGCGCATCGCGGTGAGCGCGCACGACCTCGGGGGCACGATGGAGGGCGTTTTCACCATCGACCCTCCGTACTGGATCACCGATGTCTTCCAGCGCCTTCCGAAGATGTTCCGCACGATCGCGTCGTGGTTCGTGAAGCGGCCGGTGATCTACCGCAACCAGGCCCGGTTCGAGGGGACGGTGACCTCCCCCGGCGGCGGCGCGACCCGCCTGGAGCTCTCGGGTCAGGCGGAGTTCATGTTCACGAGGTAGGAGGCGCAGGGATGGAACGGCGTCCGTTCGGGAAAACCGGCGAGAAGGTGTCCGTCATCGGCTGCGGCGGCATCATCTGCATGAACGAGGAGCCGGGCGAGGCGAAGCGGCTGGTGAGCCAGGCGGTCGACCGGGGCATCACCTACTTCGACGTGGCGCCGAGCTACGGCAACTCGGAGGAGCGGCTCGGCCCTGCGCTCGCGCCGTACCGAAAGAAGGTGTTCCTCGCGTGCAAGACCGGGAAGCGCATCGCGGTCGAGGCGGCGGCGGAGCTCGCGAACTCGCTCGCGCACCTGAAGACCGACCACTTCGACCTCTACCAGCACCACGCGGTGAAGACGCTCGAGGAGGTCGAGACCATCATGGGTCCGGGCGGCGCGATGGAGACCTTCGTGAAGGCGCGGGAGAAGGGCATCGTCCGGTTCCTTGGCTTCTCGGCGCACACGGAGGAGGCGGCCCTGGCCCTCATGGACCGGTACGAGTTCGACAGCGTGCTCTTCCCGTTCAACTGGGCGGCATGGCTGAAGGCGGGATTCGGAGAGAAGGTGCTGCTGAAGGCCGAGAAGAAGGGGATGGCGCGCCTCGCGCTCAAGACCCTGGCGAAACGGAAATGGGAGGAGGGAGAGGAGCGCGCGTGGCCCAAGTGCTGGTACAAGCCCGTGGAAACCTACGAAGAAGCGGTGCAGGCCGTGCGCTTCACGCTGTCGAAGCCGGTGACCGCCGCGGTCAGCCCGGGCCACGCGCAGCTGCTCTGGTGGATGTGCGACGCCGCCGAGCACGTGCGGCCGCTCTCGGCGCACGAGGAGGAGGCGCTCGCCGAGGAGGCGCAGGGCCTCGAGGCGATCTTCCCGCAGGGCGGCTGAGGGGCCAGCGCGGGCCCGGCACGGTGCGCCCAGCCCGGCGTGGCCGTCATCCCTCCACGCACTCCCCCATGCAGTCGTACAAACTCGCACCCCGATCGTCGATGACCACGAAGGCGGGCAGGCCGCGCACCTCGATCCGCCGCACCGCCTCCATGCCGAGGTCCGCGAAATCGATCACCTCGTCGCGCGTCACGTGTTCCCTCGCGATGACCGCCGCTGCGCCGCCGATGGTGCCGAGGGAGAAGCCGCCGTACTCCCGGCAGGCCGCGGAGACGTCGCGGGACCGGTTACCCTTTGCCAGCATGACCAGCGAAGCGCCGGCCTTCATGAAGGCGCGGACGTACGGGTCCATGCGCTGCGCGGTGGTGGGGCCGAGGCTGCCGATCACGTGACCGGGAGGGGTCTGGGCCGGGCCGGCGTAATACACGATGTGGTTGCGAAGGTACGCGGGCAGCGTGCCGGATTCGCGCAGCATCCGGGCGAACCGGGCGTGCGCGGCGTCGCGCGCCACGACCATCGGACCGTCGAGGAGAACGAGCGTGCCGGGCGCGAGGCCCGAGAGCCGGCGCTGCACCTGCTTCACCGGAACTCCGAGGTCGACGTGCCTCGCGGCGCCGGTGGCGCGCTCGAGCACTTCGAGGGCCCGGGGCAGGAAGCGCGCCGGCTCTCGGTCGAGCTCCTCGAGCCATGCGCCATCCGTGTCGATGCGCGCGCGGGCGTTTCGGTGCGCGCTGCAGGAGACGCCGACCGACACGGGCAGGCTCGCCGCGTGCCGTGGCAGCCGGATGACCCTGGCATCGAGGGCGAGGAACGCGCCGCCGAACTGGGCGCCGAGCCCGGTGCCGCGAGCGATGGCGAGCAGCCGCGCCTCCCATGCCCGGTCCCGGTACAGCGCGCCGGGGTCTGCGCGCACGTCGCGGCCGGCAGCAGCGGAGATGTCCGGCAGGTGATCGAGGGCGCCCGCCGTGGCGAGCTTGAGAATCTCCAGGTTGTGTTCCGCGCTCGTGCCGCCCACCACGACGGCGAGGTGATAGGGCGGGCAGCCGGCCACGCCGAGAGAGGTCACCCGCCGCCGGAGGTACGCCTCGAACGCCGTGTCGTCGAGCAGCGTGCGGTTCTCCTGCGAGAAGGCGGTTGTGTTGGCCGATCCCCCGCCCTTGGCCACGAACAGCAGCCGGTACTCGCGGCCACCGGGGCCTTCGAGGCCCGCGGCGTGGATGTCGACCTGCGCGGGAAGGTTGGTGCCCGTGGGCTTGTCCTCGAAGAGCGACACCGGCGCGACCTGGGAGAACCGGAGATTGCACCGTGCGTACGCGTCGTGCACGCCCTCCACGATCGCTGCCTCGTCGTCGGCGCCCACCGCGACACCCTCGCCCTTCAGGCCGATCACCGTGGCGGTGCCGGTGTCCTGGCAGGACGGGAGGACGCCTTCTGCGGCGATCGCTGCGTTTTTCAGGAGCGCGGCGGCGACGATCCTGTCGTTGTCGGAGGCGGCAGGGTCGTCGAGGATCGATGCCCAGCCCTCGAGGTGAGACGTTCGGAAGAGGAAGTTGATGTCACGGAAGGCCTCGAAGGAGAGCTGCCGGAGGACCGAGGGGTCGATGCGCAGCGGGCCGGCATGCCGGCCGGTCGTTTTTCCGCCGCCGGCGCCCTGGCCGGTGTCGATTCCCTCCCGGGTCACCAGCCGGAACCGGGCAGCGCCGGCCTGGGGCGCGGCCCCTTTCGGAGCCGCGGCGAAGTTGGCATCGAGCAGCTGGGCGAGCGTCACGCGCGGGTTCCTCCCGCACCGAGTATAGCTCGGGCCGCTGCCGGAGTCACCGCGGGGCGAAGCCTCGCGGCCCACCCCATGTAAAAAATATTTAACCGAACGGCAACCACTCCTGAACGATTTTCCGATACTTTTACCAGCGGAGGCGAAAAGAACCATGAAGACAAGGCACAAGATCATCGCAGCGCTGGCGGCGGTCGCACTGCTCGCCGCCGTGTCAGTCATACTCGTCGCTCTTCCCCGACCCGAAGAGTCCCCGGCCGCGACGTCCGGCGACTCCACCGGCCAGACCGCGACATCCGCGGAGCTTCCGGCCGCCGTCGCGTCGCTCGAGGCCATCCAGCTCTCGTTCCGCGACATCGCGAAGCGGGCCCTGCCCGTGGTGGTGGAGATCGACGTGACCGAGACGGTCACCCAGGCGCAGGGTGGATCGCCGTTCGACTTCTTCGGAAACCGGGGCGGCCAGGGCGGACAGCAGGAGTTCCAGCGGTCCGGCCTCGGGTCGGGCATCATCGTGCGGCAGACCAACTCCACCGTCTACGTCCTGACCAACAACCACGTCGTGGAGTCGGCCACCGAGATCAGCGTGAAGCTCAACGACCAGCGCACCTTCAAGGCAAAGGTCGTGGGCAAGGACTCGCGGCGCGACCTCGCCGTCGTGTCGTTCGAGTCGAAGGAGGCGCTGCCCGTCGCCGAGCTTGGCCACTCCTCGACCCTCGAGCCGGGAGACCTGGTGCTGGCCGTGGGCAACCCCTTCGGGTTCGAGAGCTCGATCACCATGGGCATCGTGAGCGCGGTCGGCCGCGCCGGCCCCGAGGGGCAGCAGACCTACACCGACTACATCCAGACCGACGCGGCGATCAACCAGGGCAACTCTGGCGGCGCGCTGGTCGACATCCGCGGCAGGGTCGTGGGCGTCAACACGTGGATCGCGGCCCCCGCCGGCGGCAGCGTGGGCATCGGGTTCGCCATCCCGATCGACAACGCGAAGAAGTCCATCGACGACTTCATCGCCAAGGGCAAGGTGGAGTACGGCTGGCTCGGCGTGCAGATCGGCGACCTGCAGGAGGTCGCCCCTTACACGGGCTTCGCGAAGGACCTGAAGGTCGAGGGTCAGAAGGGCGCCCTGATCGTGGCCACCTACAAGGGCTCCCCGGCCGACAAGGCGGGTCTCCAGCCCGGCGACTTCGTGCTGAAGGTGGACGGCCAGGAGGTGAAGAACCGCGATCAGCTCACGCAGATCGTCGGCAGCCTCGGCGCGGGCACTTCGCACGAGTTCGAGGTGATACGCTACGGCGAGCGGGTCAAGCTGAGCGCGAAGATCGGCGTGCGCGACGACAGGGACGAGGTGGCCCCGGCGAAGAACCTCTGGCCCGGCATGACCGTAGCCAAACTGACCGACGAGCTGCGCTCAGCGGCGAAGGTAGCCACGGGCATGGACGGCCTGTTGGTGGGCGCGGTGACCGATTCCGAGACCCCGGCGGCCAAGGCGGGGTTCCAGGTCGGCGACGTGATCGTCTCGATCAACGGGAAGTCCGCGAAGAACGTGATGGACTACTTCCGGGCGCTGAACGACACCTCGAAGCGCAGCGTGAGTTTCGCGGTGAATCGGGCCGGGAAAGAGATCACGATCGAGCTCGCGCGCTGAGGCCACCCGTCAAGCAGCATGAAGAAGGCCGCCACGAGGCGGCCTTCTTCATTTAACGGGAGCGGTGTTCGCCCCGAGCGCCGGCTCTACAGCGGCTTCACCGGCTCGCAGATGTCGATGATGAACTTCTTCTGCGGGTGCTGCTCGTGGTCGTTGAGGTAGACCTCGTAGCACATCCGGTCGTCGGGTTGGTACCCCGAGCCCGGCAGCCAGCCGCCCATGAGGACGTTCCACGCCTCCGCGAACTGGTCGCCGGAGATCTCGAACCTGCCGACAACGAACCGGCCGCCCGGTATCTTCATGAGACCGACCTCGCCATCCACCGTGGTGCCGTCGGGCACGGTGATGCATGCGTCGGAGCGCAGCTTGCTGGCGTCGGTCACTTCGGGGCTGTCCCGGTACACCGCGAGACTCATCGTCTCGGGGAACCGCAGCAGCCCTCGGGGGCCGGCCCACCGCATCAGCTTCCCGAACGCCTCCCCGATCCGGTTGTACGGCCCGATGTGCCGGATGTAGGCGGCGTGCAGCTCGGGAAGCTCCTTCACCTCGATCGACTGCGCCTGGACTGCCATGATGTTCCTCCTGTCATCCCTGAGATGCTCCCGAGGATGCAGGAGTCCGCCTTCCCGCGCATCGCCGTGCTTGCGGTCCGCTTGGCCGGCGTTGCTTTCCGCTATGCCCTCGTTGCGTTCCGCTCCGGATCGGGCGCTCCGTGCGCGCCACGCCGAGGCGCTCACGCCGAAGCGCTCCCGGAACGCCCGCGCGAAGACGCTCGGTGAGGAGAATCCGCAGGCGAGCGCGATCTCAGTGACCGAGTCCCGGGGATTGTTGACGAGCCGGGAAGCGGCAGCCTGCAGCCTGACCCGCTTGATGTAGTCGGCGATGGTTTCCCCGACCAGTGCGGAGAAAATGCGGTGGAAGTGGAACCGGGAGAAGCAGGCCACGTCAGCGAGCTCCGCCAGCGAAAACTCGTCGCCGAGGTGCGCGTCGATGTGGTCGATGACCCGGTTGATCCGGGACACGTACTCCTGGCGGAGGAACTCGGAGCGGTCGGCCATAACGCGGCCTCCGTAGCGGTCATATTCCCGCGGCCTGCAGGGCCTTGTCGGCCATCGCCAGGATCTTGGCGACCGCCTCATCGAGGAGCTTCGCGCCGAACTCCCGGGTGGCGTCCCGGGGATCCGCGTGCACGATCCGATCGGCCGGCGGGTTGCGGCTGAACCCCGGGCCGTCGACGATGGAGAACTCGGGATACCGGATGGGCGTCGGGCGTTCCGGCAGCATGGAGAGGTCGACGGCGTCGCGGCGCCCGGTCTCCTCCGCCCCCTGGTGATGGAGCATCAGCGACGTCTCGTAGAGGTCGGCGTGGCCGGCGAGCTTCACCAGGTCGAGGTTCCCGGGAAATGCGAGGTCGCCCGTGACGACGGTTTTCGTGTTGTGGCTGTAGTGCACGCACAACCTCCGGATGGTCTCCTGCTGGCTGACCGCGCCGTGACCGTTGACGACGGCGACAACCTTGTACCCCTGCGCGACGAGTCCCTCGATGTCGTTCGCGAGCACCAGGGCGAAGACGTGCTCGGGCGCGTAGTGGCTCCTCCACCGGGCATTCGGGAAATCCATGCCGACGATCCACGTGTCGCGGGGGAACCCCAGGCCCTCGGCCTGCCACGGCTCCCGTTCGCGCTCGGTGCCCGCGTGCACGGTTGGGTACACGACCCCCTTGCCGAGCGCCCGGCAGGCTTCCCGCGCGACGCGCCCCGCGTTGATCGCGTCGACGCCGAGGGGCAGGTGCGGCCCGTGGTACTCGAGCGGCCCGACGGGGAGGAAGACCAGCGGGCAGCGGGCGCGCTCGGCCACGAGCTCGTCGGGCCGAAGCCATTCGTACCGGATCTCTCTCCGATCGGTTGCCATTTTCACCTCCAGAGTGAAAGCCATCCTGTTCCGGCGTGTGCCTTCGGCAGAGTCCGGGAAGACCCGCCCCGGCTGTGGTCGCACGGTACAAACCGCCTGTCAAGCTGGCATGATGCGCGTCATCTCGCGAAGGCATCGATGGACGAGGTGCGAGTCGTCATCGCCCGGCTGGACATCCCCCGGATATCCGGCACAATGAGGGCACGGCAGGAACGCATGGCCGTGGCCCTGAAGAAGCTCGAGGAAGCCACGAAGCAGCGCGGCGCATCTCACCCATATCCTGCCAGGTCATCGGAGCGGAGGCCTGACGTGAGCGACATCCGAAGCGAAGCGTTCGTCGAAGCCATCGTGTCGCTGCTCGAGGAAGTCCACGTGGGACCGTCCGACCCGCGCGCCACATGGATCACGTCGAACCGTCCGAACTCGGGCTTCCTCGGCACCTTGGACACCATGCCCGCGAGCATGGCTTCGCAAGCCCCGGCTCCCGGCCTGAACACGATTGCCGCGCACTCAGCACACCTGCTCTATGCACTCTCACTCGCGCTCCGCGCCATGCGCGGCGAGAATCGCTACGCAGCAGCGAAATGGGCCGAGAGCTGGATTACGCAGACCGTGGACGAGGCAGCCTGGGCCGAGTTGCGAACCGAACTGCGACGCGTGCACCGCGAGCTGGTCGCTGCTATTCGAGACGGTCCTCCCCTGGAGGACCCGGACATGTTCAAGGGAGTTATTGCGTTAGTGGGTCACGGCGCCTACCACCTGGGTGCCATGCAGACGATCCACCGCCAACTCACGAACTCGCTTCGCCTTTGAGCTTCTCCGGCGTGGACTCGTTCATGAGCAGCTTTGCAACGTTCTTGTACCCGACCCTGCGGTACTTCCTCAGCAGATCCACGAGCGCCTGGTAGGCCTCGGGATAGCTCGCCTGGAACTCCTTCACGCGCCCATCGACTTCCCTCAGTTCCTCGATAGAGGCAACAGCAGGCATGGAATCCTCCCTTCGAATCGTGAAGGCGGATCCGCCTCCACCCATGGTCAATGGAATAATTTACAGGGCAATTGGTCAAGGTGAACATCGGAACGTTGGAGTACTGCGACTCCTGCGCATATCGGCCATCCGGCCTGGTCCGTCGGCGATGCCTGTCTGCGATGCCCGCCACGCTTGAGTCGGGTTCGAAGGTATCGGTATACTGCTGGCGTGAAGACGCGCATCGCCTTCCTCGGGTTCCGTCATGGCCACGTCCGGGACGCGTACCGCCGGGTGCGCGAGCGGCCCGACCTCGAGATCGTCGCCTGCAGCGAGGACGATGCCGGCGTACGTGCCGCCCTCGAGCGTGAGGGCGCGGTGAAGGTGACCCACCGGAACCACCGGAAACTGCTCGAGACGGTGGACTGCGACGCGGTGGTGGTCGGCACCGTGTTCGGCAGGCGCGGCGCGATCATCGCCGATGCACTCGCAGCGGGCCGGCACGTGCTGGCCGACAAGCCGGCCTGCACGACGGTCGCCGAGCTGGACCGGATCGAAGAGCTCGCCCGAAAACACGGCCGTGCGGTCGGTATGATGCTCGAGATGCGCGACGCGGGCGTCTTCATCGGCATGCGCCGGCTCGTGCGGGAGGGCGCCATCGGGGAAGTGCGCGCTGCGGCATTCGGGGGTCAGCATCCGCTGCTGCCCGCCACCCGCCCGGCCTGGTACCACGAGGAAGGCAGCCACGGCGGCACGATCAACGACATAGCCGTCCACGGCATCGACCTGATCCCCTGGATGACGGGACTCCGGTTCTCACGGATCGTGGCGGCGCGAGAGTGGCAGCGCGGAGTACCGCGGGGGTCGCATTTCCGCAACGCGGCGCAGCTGATGCTCGTCATGGAAAACGAGGCCGGGGTGATCGGCGACGTCTCCTACTTCTCACCCGACAGCCAGGGCTACTCCCTCCCGCTGTACTGGAGGTTCACGCTCTGGGGCAGCGGCGGCGTGCTGGAGACCAGCCTGAACGCGGGGGAGATCATGTTGTTCAAGGACGGCGAGTCCTCGGGTCAGGCGCTACCTCCGGGACCGCCGGATCCGGGCGGCTACCTCGAATCGTTCCTTCGTGAGGGAAGAGGGGAACAGGCCTCACTCACCACGGCCGACGTGTTCGTCGCGAGCCGGGTGGCGTTGCGCGCGCAGGAAGCAGCGACACGGGGCCTGCGCGACGTGGAGGTGTAGGGCATGGCCCGAATCTTCCTGGTCGAGGACAACGAATCCATCCGCGAGGCGGTGGCCGGCTACCTGAGGCTCGAAGAGCACGAGGTGATCGAGTTCGGGGGCGTGGCCGACGTGCTGGAGGTGATGCGACACAAGGAGCCCGACCTCGCGATCCTCGACGTGATGCTGCCCGACGGAAGCGGATTCGCGTTGGCGAAGAAGATCAGGGCGGTTTCCAAGGTGCCGCTCGTGTTCCTCACGGCGCGCGAGGCCGAGTCCGATCGAATCACCGGCTTCGAGCTCGGGGCGGACGACTACGTGGTGAAGCCCTTCTCGCCCAAGGAGCTGGTGCTGCGCGTGCAGGCGCTGCTCCGCCGCTCCGGCACGGCGGCTGCCCCGCAGGGGGTCGACGGCTGCTGGGAGCGCGCTCAGTCGCGGCTGTGCCTCGATGCGGCCGGCCACCGGGCCGTGCTGAATCAAACGGAGCTCGACCTGACGGCCGCGGAGTGGAAGATCCTGGAGCACCTCGCGCTGAACGCCGGCATCGTGGTGAGCCGCGAGCGGCTCCTGGGCGAGAGCCTCGGCTACGCCTACGAGGGCTCGGAGCGCACGATCGACACGCACATGAAGAACCTCCGGGCAAAGCTCGGCGACCCGGGCTGGGTCGAGACCGTGCGCGGGTTCGGCTATCGGTTCGCGGGAACCCGGGCGGCTGCCGGTGGCTGATCGACGCACGGGGGTAGGGGCCGGCCCGGCAGCCCGGAAGGGGTCCACACTTTTTGCGCGCACGCTGGGCGCCTTTCTCACGGCCCTCACCGTGCTGCTGGCCCTGCTGGCCGTTGCAGTCATAGCCGGCGTCGGGGTGTCCGCCCGCTCTTGGACCGCCTCCCGCAACCGGGAAACCGGCGCCTTCCTGCAGTCCCTTGTCCTGGCGAGCTACCGCAGCAGGGGCGGCCTGGACGCGGAGGCCATCGCCGGTGCCACCCTGCCGTACCTCGACGAGTCCACGTTCCTCTTCGTGTTCGACCCGAACGGCAGCATTGTGTTCGCCTGGCGCCGGGGCGAGCGGCTGGATTCGGCAGGAGCAGACGGCGGGTCGGCGCGCAACTTCCTGCGCAGGCACGCGGTCGAGGCGCAGGCGGTGGAGCTGCGCGACGGCGGACGGATCATCGGCAGCGTGGCTGCCGGCGTGCTCTCGTTCGCCGACGAATCCGCCGGCCGCGGATTCCTGGAAACCCTGGCGATCGTTGGCAGCGCGGGCGCTGCCGGCTCCTTCCTGCTCGCTGTCGCCGTGGCGTTCGTGTTCTCCTCGCGCCTGTCCCGTCACGCTGCCGGGCTCGCAACGGGCCTCGCACGCCTCGCTGCCGGAGAACGTGTGGTGCGGTTCGAAGGCGGGGGTGCCAGGGAGCTCGATCAGATCGGCGAAAGCGCGGGGGTGCTGCAGGAGAAACTCGCCGAGGAGGAACGCCTCCGGGGCCAATGGGCAGCGGACGTGGCGCACGACCTGCGCACGCCTCTCGCGGCCCTGCGGTCGCAGCTCGAGGCGATGACCGACGGCGTCCTGCCCGTCACACCCGACCGGCTCCAGCGCGCTTCCACGGAGCTCTCGCGGGTGGAGGCCCTGGTGGCCGACCTTGGAGAGCTCTCGCGCATCGAGAGCCCGAGCATGAAGCCGGTCTTCGCGGACGTCGATGCCGGTCGATTCCTTTCGGAACTCTGCCAGCGCTTCCAGCTCGATGCCGAGAAGCGCGGCATCATGTTCGCGTGCACTTCAGACCCTGGCCTGACGTTCAATGCCGACGGCCACCTGCTGCACCGGGCAGCGACGAATGTGCTGCAGAATGCCTTCCAGCATGTGCAGGATGGGGGTCGCGTGGCGGTGAGCATCATGGGAGGCGGACCGATCGCGATCCGGATCGAGAACACGGGATCCATCCCCGCGGAGGAGATCCCCCTGGTGTTCGACCGTCTGCACCGGGGCGAGCATTCCCGGCACGCCCCGGGCTCCGGGCTGGGCCTGACGATCGCCAGGGCAGTGATGGAGTTGCACGGGGGAGGCATCCGGATCGCCAACTCGGGCACCGGTACCGTGATCGTGGAGATGAGCCTGCCGGCCGCGCGGCCCTCCTCGGCAGCTCCCTGACCCGGGCGCCTGTTCTTCACCGTATCTTCACAAACTCCCCGCCGCTTCCACACCCGGAGGCATGAGATTCGAGGCGAACCCTGCGCGGTTGTCCGCTCGCGCCTGGAGGAGTCATCGTGGTCGCACTAAAAGCAAAGCACCTGGCGATCCTCGTTCCCGCGATTTTCGCGGTTCTCATCGGGCTCGCCATGGTGTTCGGTCTCTGGAACGCGAGAAGCGGCAGGCGGTTCGCCGACCTGACTGGGGGAAGAGCGTCAAGCGTCGGGAGGGGATCGGGCGCTGGCGCCGGGTCCGGCCGGGCTTCCGAGGCCGAGCGGATCCTCGAGCACGATTCGGCGGACCGGGTCGTGCGGGGCATGACCACATTCCAGGACCTCTCCGACTGGGGCGTCGCGCCCGACGCTCTGATGAAGGTTGTGGGCGGCAAGATGGGTGCTCCGGACATGACGGTGCGCGACTGGTGCAGCGGGAAGGGCATCGGGGTCGGAACGGTCAAGAGCAGGATCCAGGCGCTCGTGGACGCAGCCGGCCCCTGAGCTGGCGTCTGGGCCGTCCTGGCCTCGGCTCGTCTGCGGATCTGTCTCGACACGCCGTGCCGGCCCGGGTAGGATCGGCTGCTGTGCGCATGAACCACGTGGAGCGCTTCCGCGCGACGATGGGCTTCCAGCCCGTGGACCGGCTGCCCCGGTGGGAGTGGGCCATGTGGTGGGATCTCACGGTCGAGAACTGGAAGTCGCAGGGCCTGCCGCGCGATCGCAACACGGTGTACGAAGTAGCCGAGTACTTCGGGCTCGACCCGTTCCAGCAGTTCTGGTTCTCCCCGCTGGACCCCACCATCGAGGCGGTGAAGCAGCGCGTCGGCGGCAAGGTCGCCACCATGGACGACTACCTGCGGATCCGACCGATGCTGTATCCCGACCACGCGAAGATGGTGGAGGATATGAGGAGCTGGGCCCGGCGCCAGGAGCGCGGCGAGGTAGTGGTGTGGGCAACGCTCGAGGGGTTTTTCTGGTTCCCTCGCACCCTGATGGGCGTCGAGGCGGAGATATACGCCTTTTTCGATCAGCCCGAGCTGATCCACCGCATCAACAGCGACCTGTGCGACTTCAACCTGCGGGTGCTGGACCAGATGGAGCCGGTGTGCGTGCCGACGTTCATGACCATCGCAGAGGACATGTCCTACAACCACGGGCCGATGCTGTCGAAAGCGCTGTTCGACGAGTTCCTCGCCCCGTACTACCGGCGGCTGGTGCCGCGCCTTTACGAGCGGGGTGTGATCGTCATCGTGGACACCGACGGCGACGTGACGCGCATGGTGCCCTGGCTGGAAGAGGTCGGCGTGCAGGGCGTGGCGCCGCTGGAGCGGCAGGCGGGCGTGGACGGAATGCGCATCCGTAAAGCGCACCCCCGGGCCTTGATGATCGGTCACTTCGACAAGATGGTGATGAACAAGGGCGAGGCGGCGATTCGCGCGGAGTTCGAGCGTCTGATGCCGCTGATGCGCTCGGGCGGGTTCATCCCGAGCGTGGACCACCAGACGCCGCCGCATGTCACCATGGAAGAATACCGGCTGTACCGGCGGCTGCTCGACGAGTACACCGAGGCCGCGGCGCGGTAGACAGCGAGGCGGAGCCTCGTTTTTCGAGAACCCGCGGTGTGCCCTGGCACTGCGGCCCGCCGCCGGCGACTGCGGAGCCGGCGGCATCCAGGGCATCACCCGGGAAAAAGGCCGGGCGCTGCCGCCCGGCCCCAACACCATCCGTCGCGCCCGGCTACCTCGGCGGCGGTACAAGCTCTTCCGCGAACTGCAGGATCACGGGCTCGAACCCGCCTTCGTAGGCAAGGTTCGTAGTCCAAATTTGCGTGGTGCCCGAGGCCGCCCAGCCCTGGCCGTTCTTTGCCTTGGCCGCCAGGGTGTACTTCACGGTCGCGCCCTCGGGCAGGCTCATCGGCTTGGTGAAGGTGAGGGCCTGACCGCGCGGAAGGCCGGGTTTGGCCCATACGGTGTCCCGGCCCAGGATCTTGCCCGACGCCGGATCGGTGATGGTCACCTCCACGCCGTAATCGCCCTTCGCGTTCAGTTCGAGACTCTCCGAGTCAACCTGGCGCTCTGCCTTCCGGGGTCCCCCGGGTGGGAGCGAGATGAAGCCGGTCACATTCACCGCCTTGCCGACCGCCGGCCAGACAACCCGGGGATTATTCGAGAACCACAGGAAGGGCACGTTGACCGCGACCGCGGGGGCGGACCACTGCGCCTCGGTGTAGTGCAGCCAATTGGACCCGCCGGCCGGGATGGCCACCTCGATCTCCACGAGCTTGCCCTGGTCCAGTTTCACGTTGGGCGACTCCCACGAGGCGGAGAGCGCCGGTGTGGCGCCCTGCATCTTCGTGGCCACATTCGCGGTGCCCTGTGCGATCACCGTGTTCGTCCGGTAATACCGGACCGTGATCCGCGCCTCCTTGCCGATGGAGCCTCTGCTGCCGGAGATCGACGTCAGCTCGCGGCTGGCGATCTTCACCTCGTCCAGGGTGACGGAGATCCCGTACCCACTGGGCTTCACGACGGGACCGCCGGTATCATCACCGGCATCCCGACTCAGCCTGACGACGGTGCGCGCGAGGTTCCCGCTCTCGGCCGTCACGTCGACGATGACCGTCTTCGCCGCTCCGGGCTCGAGGGTGATCACCCGCCCCGTCCTGCCCAGCGGCTGCCCGTCGACCTCGATCGTGGCCACGGGGCTCTCGGCTGCCGCGGTCAGCATGACCGAGGAGACGTTCTGGGCGAGCTTCGCCTCGTACTCGAGCACGCGCGGGTCGAAGCTCGGGTTCAGCTGCGCTCCCGCCAGCTGCAGGCGGGCGAGACGAGCGTTCGTGTCCCTGCCGGAACCGACCCGCTCGCGACTCAGCCTGACGACGGTGCGCGCGAGGTTCCCGCTCTCAGCCGTCACGTCGATGATGACCGTCTTCGCCGCTCCCGGCTCGAGGGCGATCACCCGCCCCGTCCTGCCCAGCGGCTGCCCGTCGACCTCGATCGTGGCCACGGGGCTCTCGGCTGCCGCGGTCAGCATGACCGAGGAGACGTT
>JAPLSM010000025.1 GCA_026398635.1 Spirochaetota bacterium
GTGCCGTACGGCACGGACGCCTCGAAACTGGCCGAGGCCGGGCTGCCCTCGGTCGTGCTGGGCCCCGGAGATATCGCACAAGCCCACACGATCGACGAGTGGATCGAGATCGCGGAGCTCGAGCACGCGGTGGAGATATACGTCGAGCTGGTGAAGCTGGCTGGCTGACCGCGCCGCGGGGTCTACCCCGCCAACCTACCCTGCCAGGGTCCTGCCCTCGTCGAAGGCTTTCACATTAATTTCCCGGAAGGCCGGTTTCACGCTGGAGGCGATCGCCTCGTGCCAATGCTCCACCGCGAGGGGGAGCGCCGTGGAGAGTGCACCGAGCATCACGATGTTCGCGGTCCGGGGCTCGCAGAGCTTCTCCGCGATGGAGATGGCGTCCACGTAGAGCAGCCGGGGGAACATCCGGCGGAGCCGTTCCTCGGCATCGACAGGGTACTTCGGCCCCCGGCCCGACGAGGCGGTCACCGGCACGATGGCCTGCGTCGAGACCACCGCGAGGCCGTCGGGCGCGAGGAACCGCGCGAATCGCAGCGCCTCGATGCGCTCGAGCGACGCCAGGGCGCGCGCGGTGCCGTCCGGAACGAGCGGGCTGTAGACCTTCGCTCCCCAGCGTATCTGCGCGATCACGGACCCTCCCCGCTGGGCCATGCCGTGGACCTCGTTGGTCTTCACGTCGAAACCCGCGGCGAGCGCGGCCCGGGCGGCGACCTGGGTGCCGAGCAGGATGCCCTGCCCGCCGACCCCGACGATGACGATGCTCACCACCTCAGGCGTCACGGCATTCCCCCGATGCGATCCCAATGGCTTTCGACGGGCACACCTGCTGGCACATCGAGCAGCCGTTGCACAGCAGGTCGTTGATCCTGACGCGCTCCCCGTCGAGCTCGATGGCCGGGCAGCCGAGCTTCAGGCACGCCTTGCAGACCGTGCAGAGCTCCTGGCCGACCTTCCGTGGCGATCCGAGACGCTCGCGGGTGGCGAGCGGGCACGCGCCGCGGGAGACGATCAGCCAGCCTTCGCCCGAGTCCAAGGCCTTCCGAAGCGTGTCGGTGGTGGGCTTCAGGTGGTACGGGTTCACGACCTCCACATTTTTCATGCCGCACGCCCGGGCGATGTCCTCGATCTTTGCCTCGACCGTATCCTCGCCGAGGAGGGTGCGGCCCGTGCCCGGGTTCTCCTGGTGGCCGGTCATCGCCGTCGTGCGGTTGTCCACCACGATGATCACCGGGTTTCCCCGGTTGTAAGCGATGTCCAGAAGGCCCGTGATGCCCGAGTGGAAGAAGGTCGAGTCGCCGACCATGCCCACTACCCGGCGCGGCTCGCCGGCCTTCGCCATGCCGTGAGCCATCGAGATGCCCCCGCCCATGCAGAGGATCGTGTCCAGCCGGCCCAGCGGCGCAAACGCGCCGAGGCTGTAGCAGCCGATGTCGCCGGTCACCACCACGTCGAACTTCCCGAGCGCGTGGAAGATGCCCCGGTGAGGGCAGCTCGGGCACAGCACGGGCGGCCTGGCCGGCAGATCCGCCGCTTCGGGCGGCGCCGGCGGCTGGGCCACGAGCGCCGCGGGCTGCTCGCTCGGGGGAACCGCGGCCGACAGGACGGCGCCCGGAAGGTCCCGGAGCACGGCTGCCAGGCGCGAGGACGAAAGCTCCCCCATGCCCGGCACCCGGCTCCTGCCCTCGCAGGCGATGCCCAGTGACCGCACGTGTTCCTCGAGGATGCCGTCGAGCTCCTCGACCACAAGCACCTTCCGCACCCCGTCGGCGAAGGACCGGATCAGGCCGTCGGGGAACGGGATGGCCCAGCCGAGCTTCAGCACCGAGGCGCCCGGGAGCACCTCCTTCACGTACTGGTAGGCCACGCCCTCGGCGATCACGCCGAGGCCGCGGTCCGCCCATTCGATCCGGTTCGCGGGGCTCGCTTCCGCGGCAGCCACAAGAGCGGCCGCGCGTTCCTCGACGCGAAGGCGCATCCCCCTCGCATGGGCGGGCACCGGCACGAACCGCTCGATGTTCTTCTCGAACCCGATCTTCCGGTCGGGCAACCGGCGGCTGCCGATCGCGACCACGCTCGACGAGTGGCTCACCCGGGTCGTGGACCGCAGCAGCACGGGGGTGCGGAATTTCTCGGAGATCTCGAGCCCGAGCACCGTGAAGTCCCGGGCCTCCTGGGAATCGGCCGGCTCGAGCATCGGCACCTTGGCGAAGCGCGCAAAATGGCGGGAGTCCTGCTCGTTCTGTGAGGAATGCATGCCGGGGTCGTCGGCCACGACGATCACCAGTCCACCCACCGTGCCGGTGTAGGAAAGGGTCATCAGCGGGTCGGCAGCCACGTTGAGGCCCACGTGCTTCATGGTGACGATGCACCGGGCCCCGGCGAGCGAAGCGCCGGCAGCCACCTCGAGGGCGACCTTCTCGTTGGGCGACCACTCGAGGTACATGTCTTTCCCAAACCGTGCCGCAGCCTCGAGGATCTCGGTGGAAGGCGTGCCCGGGTAGCCGGTGGCGACCGTGACGCCCGCCTCCCATGCGCCCCGGGCGATGGCCTGGTTGCCCGAGAGCAGTTCCCGGGCGGGGGTGGATCCTGACATGATGGGTTCTGTGTACCGTCCTCGCGACCGGCGTGTCAACGCCGGGGGCCGTGGTGCGGGGGGGACGGGCAGCATCGCGCCTGGATCGGAGTTACGCCGCGCCTAATCGCCATCCATGGCTACGGCGCGGCTCAGACATCCATGTCTAGGCGGCGGAAACCTCCAGCGCACCCTCGTCCGCGAGGCTGAGAACCGACTCGAGGTGGTAGAAGAACGGCAGCCGCATCCTGACCTGCCAGGCGAGCTCGTCGCGTTCAGCCTCACCGAGGCCGTGGGCGATGCCGTCAATCGATGAGCGGATCGCGACCAGCCGGGCGCGCAGCAGCATCCGCAGATACGCCCGCTCGGTCCGCGCGGACAATCCCTTGTCCTTCACCTGCGCAAGCCGGTCCACGAGGACCTTCAGCTGCGCTTCGCTTCCCTGCATGCCGTTCAACTGATTCATCTGTCTCACTCCAGTGACATTATCGGCAGTTGTCGGCAGGGCTTGACCGCATCTTCCGGCTCCATGGCACTTTTTCCGGGGCGCTTTGACGCCGGCCCGGCGATCAGGTACCCTTCATGGCGGGAGGCGCTTATGCGGAAAACGGTGGTACTGGTGCTCGCCGTGCTGGTTCTGTCGTCCGCGGTGTGTGCGGCCCTCGACATCGACATCGGTGCCGGATACCGGTACCAGCTCTCCGTCATAACCGATTTCACCGGGTACCAGCCCCTGCAGGAACACACCGCGTACATCGATCTGCGTGCGTGGCCGTATCCCCTCCAACTCGGCGTCGGGGTCTCACGCATCATCATCGGCCCCTCCGCCGCGCCGATATCCTTCGTGAACGCCATCCTCACGGCCGACTACTGGATCCTTGACCTCCCCCTCGGATCGCTCCCGCTCTCACTGCACGTCGGCGCGGGAGTATGGGCCGCCCTGCCCGTCTTCGGGTTCGGTGTCCGCGGCCCTGTAGGACTGCGGTTCACGCCGATCCCCGCGGATAAGGGTTTCGAAGTGAGTCTGGAGGTCGTGCCGGTAGTCGGCGGCTACCTCGCACCTTCGCTGGGGTTCATCGCCGGGGCCTCGGCCGGGCTGGGTGTCCGGTACTGGTTCGGCAGGTAGCGCAAACCCGCAACCCGCGCGACGGCGCCACTGCGCTCGCGGACGAGCCTACCCCCGCACGCGGCGGGTGGCGGACGCCAGGATTCGCTCGATCAGCTGCTGGAACGTAACGCCGACCATGGTGCAGATGATCGGCAGGTCCGAATGCTGCGGGTGCAGGCCGGCGAGCGGATTGACCTCGATGAAGCTGACCTTCCCGTCCCGGGCGACGCGCAGGTCGACTCTCCCGGCGTCCCGCGCGCCGAGTCCGCGCCAGGCCTTCAGGGAAACCGCCCGGCACTCGGGCCCGATGCCGTCATCGGCGAGCCGGTAGACGACCCGGTCGTCGCACTCCTCCTTGTTGACGTAGGAGTACGCGTCCGCCTCGGCATTCTTGTTGAGGATGACCTCCATGACGCCGACGACCTCCGCTTCGGCGCCGGTTCCCACGATGCCCGCGGTGAACTCCCGTCCGGGCAGGAACTCCTCGACTAGCACGGGCTGACGGAACCGCTTCAACAGTGCCGCGCAGACCTCCCGCAACTCCGCGGGAGTCGCGATCTTCGACGCGGGACCGATGCCCTTTCCGGTACCTTCTGCCAGCGGCTTGGCGAACAGGGGATACGCGAGCCGGACCCCGTCCACGTCCTCGGGCTTCTCGACCACTGCGAAGTCCGGCGTCGGCACGCCGAGGTCGCGCACGACCCGCTTGGTGAGGGCCTTGTGCAGCGACAGGGCGAGCACCGCCGGGTCGGAAAACGTGTACGGGATCCGGTGCGCGTCGAGCATCGCGGGCACGAGCGCTTCCCGGCCGAGGCCGTGGAGCCCCTCGCAGATGTTGAACACGAGGTCCCAGCGGTGGTTCTTCGCGAGGCGCTCGGCGAGCGCCCCGGCGCTGCCGATGCGGTCGGTCGCATGGCCGGCCCGGCGCACGGCCTCCTCGATCGCGGCGACGGTGTCGTCCCGGTCCAGCTCAGCGGTCTCTTCCTCGGAGTAGCCGCGGGCGAGGTATTCTGAACGCAGGTCGTAGGTGAGACCGACGGTCATTTGCTTCCCCTGGTGTCTGCCGGATGCAGGAAGGGCCCCGCTCGCAGGGCCCCCGGTTCATCGTCGAGCGAGCGAGGGGAATCGAACCCCCGACTCAAGCTTGGGAAGCTTGGGTAATGCCATTTTACGACGCTCGCTAGGCTGGCCGGAATGTACCAGATGGGCGGAACCGGTGTCAATACGAAGCGGTCCGCGACGGGGCGCGCCTGCTTTAGAAACGTCGATCGCTCAGCACCTCAGAACCGGTACGCGGACGCCTGAACCGTGACCTCCTCATTGTCGAGCACGGTGAGCACGAGGTCGGACCCCTCGGGCACGATGTAGGGCACCGCGAGGGGGCCCCCCGCGTGACGCGCGGAGAGGATGGTCAGGCGCCCCGTATCGGTGATCACGTCGAGCCGGATGTCCACGAGGATCGGGTAGTCGGGCAGCGAGTAGCGGAACAGGCCAAAGATCTGGCCCTTGCCCGGGTTCTCGGGAGGAGTCATCACGAGCTGCACGGCGCCGCCGAGGGAGATGCGCGAGCCGGCTTCGGGCTGCTGCGACACCACCACCCCGGGCAGCTGGCCTTTCTGGGCTTTCTGCACGGTGAAGAAGAACGGCAGGTCGGCCCGCGTGATCTCGCTGATCGCCTCGGAAAAGCTCAGGCCCACGTACTCGCCCACCGCCGATGCGAGCTCGCCCTCGCCGCGCGCCACGATGAACTCGAGCCGTGTGAGCCCCGAGATCTGGGTCCCCGGCTTCGGCGATTGGGCGAGGATGGTGCCGGGGGCCGAGCCCTTCTCGACCCGGTAGAGCGGGTCGGCGATCACGAGGTTCGGGCTGTACGAGGCGTACAACGTCTGCAGGTAGCTGCGCACCTCGTCGAGGTTGCGGCCCACGTAGTCCTCGACCTCCTGCAGCACCGGGCCCTTGCTGACGCGCAGCGTGATGCGCTTGCCGGCCTTCACGAGCGTGCCGGCAGCCGGCTTCTGGTCCATGATGATGTTCTTCTCGGTTTCAGAGGAGAACTGCACCTGCACCCTGGGGTAGAGCTCCTTCTCCTGCATCTCCACAAGCGCCGTAACGAGGTCCTTGCCCGTGACGTTCGGCACGAGGGTCTGCTCCTGGCCGCGCACCGCGAGCGAGAAGGTGAGCAGGCCGACGAGCACCATGAGGCCGAGAATGCCGACGAACAGGAACACGGTCAGCTTCAGGCCCCGCACCTCGGGGGTGTCCCGGTCGTTGGGCAGCGCGCGGCTCAGGGTGTCGCGGACACGCTCCCCGGCGCCCGCGAGCCAATTGCCGACACGCCAGAAGAAATCCCTCATGATGATCCTCCGAGCCTCGCCCCCGCGATGCCGGGGTGTCCGTTCAGGAACGCCCGCCACTCCATCGGCCGGCCGAACGCCGGCTGCAGGCGCACGAGCGCGAGCGGACCATCGCCCGCCTGCACGAGCAGCCCGTCCGCCGACGGTCCGAGCACCGTGCCCGGAACCGCTCCCGGCGCGGGAACCACGGTACCCACCGGGAGGCGCGTGTGCAAGAGCAGGAGGGGTCGCCCCTCCCAGGTCGTGGAAGCGCGCGGCCATGGGTCGTAGGCGCGCACCTTCCGCTCAATGACGGCGGCCGGCTCGCTCCAGTCCACGGTCCCGTCCTCCTTCGCCGTGAGCTTGCAGCACGTCACCTCGCCGGCCTGCGGCACCGGCGCAGCCGTGCCCACCGCAATCGACGCGAGCACTTCGGCGAGCAGATTGGCGCCGACTTCGGCGAACACCGAGGTGAGGCTGCCCGTAGTCTCGGTGCCGTCAAGACTGATCCTGCGCTGCGCGTAGATGTCCCCCGAATCCACCTCGAGGGCGATGCGCTGAACGGTGACGCCCGTTTCCCGGTCGCCGCAGAGGATGGCCGAGGCGATCGGGGACGGCCCCCGGTGCCGGGGCAGCAGCGAGGGGTGCACGTTCACCCCGCCGCGTGGGAAGAGGTCAAGGAAGGACTGCCGGAAGATGCGACCGAAGGCCACGACCACGAGCAGCTCGGGGGCAAGGGCGCGGACAGCATCGCGGACGCCGGCGTCGAGACGGTCCGCCTCGAGCACCCGTAGCCCGAGCGCGAGGGCAGCCTGCTTGACCTCCGAGGGTGCCGCAGCCCGGCCCCTGCCCGCCGGCTGGTCGGGCCCGGTGAGCACGGTGCAGACTTCGTGGGCCCTGGCGGTCTCGCGCAGCGAGGGCACGGCGATGCCGGGGGTTCCCGCGAACAGGATGCGCATCAGAACCGCATCTTCTCGTCGTACGAGACGAGCAGCCGCTTGCGTTTCTTCGCGTCGAGCCGGTCGATGAACAGGACCCCGTTCAGGTGGTCGAGCTCGTGCTGGATCACCCGGGCGAGGATGCCTTCAGCGGTGAGGGTGAACGGCCGGCCCTTCTCGTTCCAGGCCTGCACGCGCACCGACGCGGGCCGCACCACCTCGGTGTAGAGGCCCGGCACGCTGAGGCAGCCCTCCTCGAGCGGCTCCTCCTCGAGGGAGGTCACGAGGATGTCGGGGTTGATGAACACCCGCGGTACGTCGCGGGGGGCTTTCGTGATGAAGAGGCGCACCGCGGCGCCCACCTGGACCGCCGCGAGGCCGACGCCCTTGGTCCCCATCGCCTCGAACATCTGCGCTGCGAGGCGCCGGATGCCGTCGTCGAAGTCGGGCACGAGCGAGGAGGTCTTCGCGAGCAGGGGGTCGCCCAGCGTGATGATGCTCAGCATGGCCGTGGTGAAATAGTACCGAGAAGGCTACAGCAGCGACAAGGGATCGACGTCGATTTCCACGTGGACCCCCGCGGGCGTGCGCCACACATCGAGCTCGCGGCCGACCGCTTCGTGGGCCGGGCCGAATGCCCGGCAACAGACGATGAGGTGGCTCCTCCAGTTCCCCGAGATCCGCGAGATCGGGCACTCGGCCGGACCGAGCACC
Source organism: Spirochaetota bacterium (assembly GCA_026398635.1). Taxonomy (GTDB): domain Bacteria; phylum Spirochaetota; class Spirochaetia; order SZUA-6; family Fen-1364; genus JAPLSM01. The sequence continues at coordinate 7,669 of JAPLSM010000025.1, forward strand.
TCCCCGGCAGCGCCGACGGCGGCCGCGAGGGGCGCCGCCAGGCCGTCCGCAGCCTTCGCCACTGCCTCCCGGTCCTTCCCCCGCAGCACCAGACGGATGAGCCGGGTGAACGGAGGGAAGCCGAGGTCACGCCTGACGTCCAGCTCTCGGGCGTAGAACTCCTCGAGCCTGCCCTCGCGCGCCAGCGTGATTGTCGGGCTTTCAGGCCGAAGCGTCTGGATGAGCACCAGGCCGTCGGGAACACTGCGCCCAGCGCGTCCCGACACCTGCACGAGCAGGCTGAAGGTGCGCTCTGCGGCCCGGAAATCCGGCATCCAGGCCCCGGTGTCCGCGTTCACGATCCCCACGAGGCGCACCCCGGGGAAATCCAGGCCCTTGGCTACCATCTGCGTGCCGAGCAGCACGTGCACCCGTCCGTGCCGGAAATCCTCCAGGGCCCCTCGCAGGGCCGAACGCTGGCGCACGCTGTCGGTGTCCACCCGACGCACCACGAGGTCCGGGAACGCTGCAGCGAGCGCGCCCTCGATGCCTTCGGTGCCGAGGCCCGACCACCCCACGTCCAGGGAGCCGCACTCGGGGCACTGCTGCTCGGGTGGAGTCGAGAACCCGCAGTAGTGGCAGACCAGCCGGCCACGGTCCCGGTGGTACGTCAGGGTCACCGAGCAATGCCGGCAGGTGGCAGCGTACCCGCAGCTGCGGCAATGGAAGACATAGGCGAACCCGCGGCGGTTGAGGAAAAGGATCGTCTGCCGGTCCATGGCCCGGGTCCGGGCGATCTCCTCGAGCAGCCGGCCCGACAGGGGCCCGGTCGACCGCCGCATGTCCACCACTTCCACCGTGGGCATCCGTCCGCCGCTGATGCGTTCGCCCATCATGAGCGGCGCGATGGTCCCTTCGCGCATGTGGTGCCAGGCTTCGAGCGAGGGCGTGGCGCTGCCCATCAGCACCACCCCGCCCTCGTGCGCGGCGCGCCACATCGCCACCTGCCGGGCGTGGTACCGGGGCGCCGACCCGGACTTGTACGCGCCCTCCTGCTCCTCGTCGATCACCACGAGCCCGAGCCGTGCGAACGGCGCAAACACGGCGCTGCGCGCGCCGATCACGACGTCCACCTCGCCGTCGAGCACGCGCAGCCATTCCCTGAGACGCTGCGAGGGGGTGAGGGCCGAATGCAGCACCGCGAGTCGCTCGCCGAAGACGGCCGCGAAGACGCGCACCACCTGGTGGGTGAGCGAGATCTCCGGCACGAGGTAGATGGCCCCCGCGCCCCTCGCCGTCACGTCACGGGCTGCCGCGAGGTAGACGTCGGTTTTTCCCGACCCCGTCACACCGAACAGGTAGAAGGATCCCGTCGAGGCGGCGGTGACGGCATGCACGGCCGCGAGCTGCTGCTCCGCGAGGGGGTAGTCCCGGGTGTCCTCCTCCACGGGCAGCTCGTCGGCCTCCCCTTCCCGCCTGCCGCCCGGCAGCACCGTCGCGAGTGCCTCGCCGAGCGAGCACAGGTACATCCGTGCCATCCACCGGGCCAGCTCCAGGGTGCGATCGATAGCCAGGGGGCGCTTGTCCACCACCCGGGCGATTTCCTTTATGCCGGTAACACCCTCGGGTGCCCTGTCGGCGGCCCCGACCACGACACCCGTCAGCTTCCGACTCCCGAATGGCGCCGTTACACGGCATCCGATGGCCGGCTCCATGCCGGCGGGAACCCGGTAGGTGAACTCCCGCTTCACCGGCAGGTTGAAGGCGACCTCGACGAATCTCTCGGGGACGGCGCCATCAGGCATGGGCGAGCAGGCCCTTCAGGCATTTCAGGTCCTCCCACACCGGCGCGCGCAGCGTCTGGTCGCGCAGTACTGCGCTGGGGTGGTAGGTCACCAGGAGAGGGATGCCCTTCCGGTCGTGCACCTTCCCCCGCAGGGCGCCCACGCCCGTCGAGGTCCCCAGCAGCGCCTGGGAGGCAATCCGGCCAACGCACATGATGGCACGCGGTGCGAGCGCAGCAATCTGGCGCTCGAGGTACGGAAGACAGGCCCCGATTTCGTCGGGATGCGGCTCCCGGTTCTGCGGCGGACGGCACTTGACGCAGTTGGCGATGAAGCACGCACCCCGGTCGAGCCCCGCGGCAGCGATCCACTTGTCCAGGTACCGGCCCGCCGCACCGACGAACGGCCTTCCCGTCCGGTCCTCCTCCTCGCCCGGCCCTTCGCCCACGAACAGCACCGGCGGGTCGATCGAGCCCTCCCCGGGCACCGTGTGCGTGCGGTTGAGCGAAAGCTGGCATCGTGCGCAGCCCTCGACTTCGAGGGCGACTGCAGAGAGCTCGGCCTGGCGCAGGTTGGAGGCTGATTCGGCGGTCGACCCGTCATCCGGGGCGGCTCCGCCACGTCGCCCTTCGGGCGACCTGGCGGTGAACCCCGTGGCCAGCCAGTCGTCGATCAGATCAAGAGCCGAGCGTTTCGTCATACAGCACCTTTTCCAGGAACAACCCGCGGGCCGGCGCGGTGGGCCCCGCCGCCGACCGCGAGTGCGCGTCGAGAACCGCGGCCATCTCAGCCGGGCCCCCGCCATTCTCCTCGATCCACAGCACCGTGCCCACGATGTTCCGCACCATCTTCCAGAGAAACGATCCCGCAGCGATGGTGTACACCACGGTATCGCCCTCCGCGTCGAACCGCGAGTCCATCACCGTGCGCACCCGGGAGCCGGAAGCCGCGCCCTCTGCGGTGAAGCTCGTGAAGTCGTGCTCGCCCGCGATCAGCCCGGCCATGGCCCGCAGTCGCTCCAGGTCGAGGTTTCGGCGCACCCAATGCCGGTGCCGGCGCAGGTGCGGCATCAGCACCGGGGCGGTGACCGTGTAGTACCGGTAGACGCGCATGGTCGCCGACCGGCGCGCGTGGAAACCCGGCGGCGCCTCGGCGCTTTCCAGCGCTCGGACATCGTGAGGGAGGTACGCGTTCATCGCGTCGCGGAACCGCGGCCCGGGAATCGAATCGATGTCGGAAAGGAAGCTCGCCACCTGCCCCGTTGCGTGCACCCCGGAGTCGGTGCGGCCCGCGCCGACGACACGCACCGGGTGTCCGTGCATGCGCTCCAGGCCTTCCTGCAGCACGCCCTGCACGCTGCGCCCGGCGGCTTGGACCTGCCAGCCCACGAAGTCGGTGCCGTCGTAGGCGAGCGTCGCCCGGATGACGCGCATGGGACGGGGCGTCAGCCCGCGCCGCCGGCCTTGAGGCGGTCGACCTCGGCGCCGATCGCCGCATACACGTCGTGGGCCTTGTCCAGGATGACCGACGGTTTGGCCTTCGAGGCCCGGCCCATGCCGAAGACCTTGGCGATCATCCGCTTGGCGAACTCGAGGCTCTTCACCCGGGAGGCTGGGTCCGAAGGGTCGCCGTATTTCCAGTCGAGGTATCCCGCGAGGTAGATGACCCCGTCATACCCGTAGTTCTTGTCCAGGTCCGGTCCGAGCTGCAGGGATTCCTCCAGGGCCTCCTGGCCCTTCTGCTCGCGCTCGAGGGTGAGAAGGTAATGGTCCCGGGCCGAGCGGTAGAACGACATGGCCAGCTCGTCCCATGCCTCGCCGGGCTCGCGCTGGTGCAGGTCGTTCAGCAGCCACGCGGCGCGCAGGGCCGCGAGCCCGGCCTTGAACGTCGGGTTCGCCCTCCGGTCGAAGAACGGGTAGCATGCCACGGCGAGGAAGTAGCTCGCCATGCCCTCCCGCAGGCCGCGGGGCGACATGAAGTCCAGCTCGGGCAGGATGAGGGCCAGGCTCTCGCGCCGCTCGTCGGCGTGCACCTCGGCCTGGTGCAGGCTGTCGCCAGGCAGGTGCGGGAAGTCCCCGGGCCAGGCCGCGAAGAGGCACACGGGGCACACCGCTACCGCGTAGATGAGCGGGTGGACGTCCCCGTACTTCTTCGACGGCTCGAAGGCGCGCCGCAGCTCGTCGGTGAGCGCGGCGGCGATGAGCCTCCCGCCGCCCGAAAGCAGCTCCTCCCGGTAGTGCTTGGCCCCGCACACCGGGCACTCGGTCGGCCGCTTCTGAAAGAAGGTGAGGCGCTGTTCTGCCATCAGTCCCCCTCGATGATCACCACCGCGATCGCGTTGTCCTGCTCGTGCGACATGCTGAGCACCATGCGCGTGCCGCCGAAGTCCTTGAACGCGGCCTCGGCGCTGCCCGTCAGCACCATGAACGGCTTGCCGTGCGAGTCATTGAGCACCGCCACGTCGCGCAGCGCGAAGTGACGCAGGCCCGACCCGATCGCCTTGCCGAATGCCTCCTTGGCCGCGAACCGGGCAGCGAGCGAAAGTATCCCGGTCTCCCCCCGGGGCAGCGCCGAGGCGAGTTCCTCCGGGTGGAAGAACCGCTCGTAGAGCCCGTCCACCTTCCGCCAGTGCCGGAGGCGGTCCACATGCACCACGTCAATGCCGACGCCAAGCACCATGCCATCCCCCTACCTGACCGGTCCCCCGAACAGCACCGTCAGCTCCTTCGGCGACCAGTCCAGCACGGTCACGCTGGACGGGACCTCGGGCCGGGTCGGGAGCGTCCACGTGCCCGTCCTGCGTATCGAATGCCCTTCCACCACGAGGCGCACCTGCCCGGTCTGCAGCGCCTCCACGGCGAGCTGCGAGCCCTGCACCTGGACGCTGCCGGCGGGCAGCTCCTCCGCGGGTTTCAGGCCCGCGGCTGCGTCGAGCACGACGACCTCCACGTCCTCGAACCTCCGGCTCACCACCGCCTCCTTGATCGAGGCCTTGAACTCGACGAACGGGTCGCCGGCGAGGCTGAGCAGCGTGTCGGGCATGACGATGCGCACGCGCAACGTGAAGGGACCGGTCCGGCCGGTCAAGTCCACCTCCTCCGTGAGGAGTGTGCTTGCTGCCTGCACCCGGCTGCGCGGGCCACGCAGCACCGCGGCGCGAGGCGAGAGCTCGTAGCCGGCCAGCTCGTAGCCGTAGGCGGGCACTCCCTTGATGTCGGGCGCGACGTCGACCCGGCGCTCGAGCAACGGCTCGAGGGTGAAGCTGATCTCCTGGGGGTCCACGCGGACCTCGAGCGGCTCGACGTCGAGCGCCGTGCCTCTGCGCTCCACTCGGACGGCGGTCCGGTAGACGCCCGGGTCCCGGCGGTCTTCCAGACTCACCGAAGCCTCGAGATCCTCCTCCAGGATGGCGTTGATGGAGGCTTCCTCGCCCCGGAGGGTGATGCGAACCGTGCGCGGATAGGCCGAGGCGAGCGCGAAGCCCGCCGGCACGTCCACCGTGAGCGGCACGCTGACGAACCGGTCGCTGAGGGAGTTGATCCGGTTGAACAGGAACATGATGACCGCGGCGCTCAGGCAGATCACCTTGACGGGCAGATCGGAGAGCAGGCGGCGCAGGAGTTCGCGGGGCGCCCTCACGAGCGGTCCTCCTGCTTGGCGGCGAAGCCGAGCAGGCTGCGCAGGCCGCTCTCAACTTGCGGCAGGCTGAGGTCGTAGCGGACATCGCCGTCGTGGGCCAGCGACACGGCCCCGTTCTCCTCGCTCACCACGACGACGACCGCGTCGGTCTCTTCGGCAAGGCCGAGGGCGGCGCGGTGACGGGTGCCGAATACCGACTGGACGTCCTCGCGCTCCGACAAAGGCAGGAAGCAGCCGGCTGCGACCACCCGGCTGCCCTCGACCACGATCGCCCCGTCGTGCAGGGGGGTGCCCTCGTGGAAGATCGACAGCAGCAGTCCCGTGGACAGCTCCGCGTCGACGGGGGTGCCGGTCTGGATGATGTTGCGCAAACCGACGGCCCGCGGGAAGACGATCAGTGCTCCCATGTGCCGGGTGGACAGCTGCTCGAGGACGGCGAGCAGCGTCTCCAGGTGCGGGGCGTTCGGACGGCTGCCGACCCGCAGCCACTCGCGGCTGCCGATCCGGGTGAAGATCTTGCGCAGCTCGGGCTGGAATACGATGGCGATCGCGATGACGAGGCCCGGGACGAGGAGATTGAGGATCCACAGCAGGGTGTTGAGGCGCAGGAACAGCGCCACTGCCCAGATGCCCACCATGACCGCGGTGCCCTTCAGCAGCTGCACCGCCCGGGTCTGCACGAGGATCCGGTAGCTTTTGTAGAGCAGATAGGCGAGCAGGAGCACGTCGCCGACGGGCCGCACGATTTCGCGGAAGGCCCAGGTGCTGAGCAACCAGTCCACGCGGCCTCCTAGGGGGCGGTCCGGAGGACGGCGTCGATGATGCGGACCATCGCCACCGCCTCGGCCACGTCGTGCACGCGCACGATGTCGGCGCCGGCGAGCACGGCGAGCGTGTTCGCGGCGACGGTGCCGGCGAGGCGCTCCTCGACCGGCCTGCCGGTGATGTCGCCGATGAAGCGCTTGCGGGAGAGCCCGATGAGGATCGGCATGCCGAGCGACCGGAAGGCCGCGAGGCCGCGAATCAGCCGCAGGTTGTCCTCCGTTTTCTTGCTGAAGCCGATGCCTGGATCGACGATGATCCGCAGCGGAGAGATGCCTGCCGCGACCGCGGCGGAAATGGAGGCGCCGAGCTCCCTCAGAACATCCGCGACGGCGTCGTCGTAGATGGCTTCGTCCTGCATGGTTTTCGGCGTGCCGCGCATGTGCATCAGCACCACCGGCACACCGCGCTCCGCCACGAGGCGCGCCATGAAGAGATCGCGCGAAAGCGCGGAGATGTCGTTCACGATGTCCGCACCCGCATCGAGCGCCCGCTCGGCGGTCTCGCGGTTCCGCGTGTCCACCGAGATCATCGTGTCCCCCGCCGCCCGGATCGCCTCGATCACGGGCACGACCCTGCGGATCTCCTCCTCGACCGGTACGGGATCGGAGCCCGGACGCGTGGATTCACCGCCGACATCGAGGATGTCGGCTCCAGCCTGTATCATGCTATCGGCAGCGAGCAACGCCTCCCCGAGCGTGGGGAGCCGGCTTCCGGCATGGAAGGAATCCGGCGTGCAGTTGAGAATGCCCATCACGTACGTTTTCCGCCTGAAATCGAGGACCCGGGACCCCCACCGGGACCCCCATTGGATCACTCGGTTGTCCGGTCCGTCGGGAGTGCCGCTCCCTTCATCTGGCCGGTCGCAGAGGAACCCGTCCGCGGGATGCATGAGGAACGGGCTGCCTGGATTGGGATCGGTGGAGAGCGAGGTCACGGGGTGGATTCTAGCCGCGCGGTTCCCCGGCGGTCAAGGCCGAAGGGCCGCGAAGGTTGTGCGGGCGGCTGCCACAGAGGAGGTCCTCTGCCGCGTGCGCGATGCTTGCGGCGTCGAGACCGCATCTGGCGAGCAGCTCGTCGCGTGTCGCCTGGGCGAGGAACCGGTCGGGCGTCCCGAGACAGCGCAACGACAGGTCGATGCCGCGCTCGGCAGCCGTCCGGGCGACTGCCTCGCCCACCCCGCCCCGCAGCGTCCCCTCCTCGGCCGTCACCACGGTCCCGTACAGCGATAGAACCGATGCGAGGTACTCCTCGTCGAGCGGTCTGACGAAGCGCAGGTTGTAGACGTCGGCCGCGATGCCGCGCCGGTTGAGCTGCTCTGCGGCACGCAGACCCTCGAGCAGCATGGCGCCGACGGCGACGATCAGCACCTCGCTCTGGTGAAAACGCGCGAAGACGCCCCGGCCGGACTCGAACGGAGCAGCGAGATCCGCACACTCGGGCGTGCAGACCGCCTTTGGGTATCGGATCACCGTCGGGCCGTCGGACGCAAACGCCCAGCGGAACGCCGTCTCCATCTCGACGGCGCCCGCGGGCGCGACGACCGCGAGGCCCGGCACCGGACGGAGCATCGCCAGGTCGAAGACCCCCTGGTGGGTCTCGCCGTCGCCCGACACGAGTCCCGCCCGGTCGACGGCGAACACGACGGGTCGCCTGGGGATGGCCACGTCGTGCACGACCTGGTCTACGGCGCGCTGCAGGAAGGTCGAGTAGACAGCCACCACCGGCCGCAGACCCGACAGAGCGAGGCCGGCTGCGAAGGTGACTGCGTGATCCTCGGCGATGCCGACGTCGAAGACCCTCTCGGGGAACTCTCGCCGCATCTTCGCGAGGCCGGTACCCTCTGTCATCGCCGCGGTCACCCCCACCACCCGGGTGTCTTCCCGGGCAATCCGGGTGACCACGTCGGCGAAGACCTCGGTGTAGGACAGGCGCTCGCTCTCCTCCACCTTCCCGTCGACGATCGAGAATGGCGAGATGCCATGGAAGCGCGTTGGATTGTCCTCGGCGAGCCGGTACCCCCGGCCCTTCCGCGTCGTGACGTGCACCACCACGGGACGGTCGAGCCGGCGCGCGTTCGACAGCACCTGTTCCAGCGCCGGAATGTCGTGCCCGTCGATGGGCCCCGCGTACTCGAAGCCGAGGTCCGCGAAGAGAGTCTCCGTGAAGAAAATGGCTTTAATCGCCTTTTTCAGCCTGGTGACGTACCGGGTGAGCTCGCTGCCGATGACGGGCAGGCTCGACACGGTCTGGTCGAACCGGCGACGGAAGGCCTGGTAGAGGCGTGAAGTGGTGAGCCGGCCGAGATAGGCGGAGATCGCGCCCACATTCCGGCCGATGGACATCGCGTTGTCGTTGAGCACGATGACAAGGTTCTTCCCGAGGTGCCCGGCGTGGTTCAGCCCGGCGAGGGCCAGGCCGCCGCTCAGTGCGCCGTCGCCGACCACCGCGACCACCCGGCCCTTCTCCCCGCGCATCTCACGGCCCATGGCCAGGCCCAGGCCGTAGGAGATGGCGGTGGACGCATGGCCGGTCTCCACCAAGTCGTGGGGGCTCTCGGACGGCTTGGGAAACCCGCTGATGCCGCCCGCGGTCCTCAGCGTCGGGAACGCGTCCCGCCGGCCCGTCAGAAGCTTGTGCGCGTAGCACTGGTGGCCGACGTCCCAGATGATGGTGTCCGCGGGGGACTGGAACACCCGGTGCAGTGCGATGGCGAGCTCGACCACGCCGAGGTTGGAGGCGAGGTGCCCGCCGTTTCGCGAGACCACGGAGATGATCCGCTCCCGAATTTCCCCGGCGAGACGGGCGAGCTCGTCGTAGGAGAGCCCAACGAGGTTCTCGGGTCCGTCGATACGGTCGAGCAGGGAGCCGTTCGCATCCATCGCAGGCGCGACCCTACCGGCCGAAGACGAGGTCGATGAGCCGGTTGAGGTATATGAGCAGCAGCTCGAGCTTCTTTTTATCGGTCAGGGTGACGGAGGTTAGGGGCACTGCGGCGGGCTGGGTCGTTCCGGTCGTTGTGGTAACCGACGTGGCCGCAGCGCCGGGCTGCGCTGCAGTACCGGTCGTGGCTACCGCGGTCGGCGCAGCGGTTGTGCCGGTGCCGGCCGGCTGGATCACCGTCGCGCCCTCCGCCGTCTGCGGAAGCGTCGCGAGGACTCCCTTGATGTCCTCGGCGGTAAGCACGTCGCGCGCGGACGAGAGCAGGGTGCGGTAGATGAGCCGGGCGTCGGCAACCATCGAGAAGGTGACCGTGCGATCGCCGTCGACGTCGCGCGGGTCGACCCACCCGCTGATCTCGATGGATTCCTCACGGCCCTCGATCTCGATGGCGCGCGAGCCGCGCACGAGCGCGCGTCCCGCGGCGTCCACCTCCGTTACGGTCGCGGGAATCCGGCCGCTCAGGCTCAGCTCCTGCGTCCCTTCGAGGCTCCGGTCACCCCCGGTGCGACCCTGGGGGATGAATGAGAAGAGGTTACCGGTGGCTCCTCCCGCGAACTCGAGCGTGAAGGTGCGGGAATCGGTGCTGGATGCGGTGAAGGCGAGCTTCGAGGTGGTGTCGATCTGGACGAAGACCGAGTCGCCTTTCGCCAAGCCCTTCCCCGACAGGTACCCCTTGAACCCCGGCGAGGTCAGGTTCTCCGCCGGGGCTGCAAGGGCGATGACCGCGAGGAAGAGGATGGCGAGGGCGCGCTTCACGTTACGCTCCTCCGAAGGAGCTAGCGCAGCTTCTTCTTATGCCGGTTGGCGCGCAGCTTCTTCTTGCGCTTGTGGGTCGCGATCTTGTGTCTCTTACGTTTGCGTCCGCAGGGCACCGTGACGTCTCCTTTTATCCGGAGGTGAATATGACCGTTCGCTGGCCCGAGGTCAAGAGGGAACGGGCAACTCCATGCCCAGAAAAGCGGCGAGTACCTCCCGCGCGCCGGCCGGCTCCCGTGCGTCGAACCATCGGACCTCGGGGATGGCTCGGAGGAAGGTCAGCTGCCGCTTCGCATACCGCCGGGAATCGGCCTTGACCATGTCCCGGACCTCGCGGAAACCGAGGCATCCCTTCCGCATCGAGAGGAACTCCCGGTACCCGATGCCCCTCATGCCGGGGTCCCGGGGCCCGAAACCCGTCGCGATCAGCTTCTTCACCTCGTCGACCAGTCCCGACTGGAACATGCCGTCCACACGGGCCTCGATGCGCCGGTACAGGTCGTCCCGGGGCCGGTCCAGGCCGATCACGAGGAACTCGTGGTCCTTCCTCTGCGAGGAGGGCCAGGCGAAGGAATAGACCGACCGGCCGGTGGTCTCGAGCACCTCGAGGGCCCGCAGCACCCGGTGCCGGTCGTTGGCGGGGATGCGCCGCGCTGCCACGGGATCCCGGGAGGCAAGGAGGTCGTGAAGCCCCGGGGTGCCCTTCTCGCGCTCGAGGTCCTGCAGCCGCTGCCTCACCGAGGGGTCGGAGGGGGGGGACTCGGGCATGCCGTACAGGAAGGTACGCAGGTAGAAACCGGTGCCGCCACTTACCACGGGCACTTTGCTCCTCGCCCTGATCTCGGCGACCAGATCGTCAGCGCGCCGAACGAACTCGCCGGCGCTGAACTGCCGGGAGGGTTCCACGACGTCGAGGAGGTGGTGCGGGAGACGAGAGAGGTCGGCGCGTGCCGGCTTGGCTGTGCCGATGTCCATGCCCCGATACACCTGCATGGAATCGGCGCTGATCACCTCGAAACGTTCGTCGAGCACGGAAAACAGGAAGTCGGATTTGCCCACCGCGGTGGGGCCGAAGATGACGGGAAGGCGGGACCCGGTGTCAGGCCTCGAATCGATACTGGACCTTCTGCATGAGGACCTGCTTGATGGCCGTGGAGACGATCTTCTCCCGGTTGGGCTCGAGATCCTCGTCGCCGATGAGGTTGATCTGAACACCGCGCTTCATGGCCGCGCAGGTCATTTCGTAAATGTTCCCGCGGAAGCTCATGAGGAGATCGAGTGGCATTACCATGGTAGATGTACTATACGGAAAACGGGTGAATTGATCAAGCGCTCGAGTAGGAGGGGGGCTCACACCCCCCGTCCTCTCACACCACCGTACGTACGGTTCCGTATACGGCGGTTCACGAGCTACCAACAAGACACAGATGTCTGTCGAGAAGTGAAACAAGTCCAAGCCGATCAAAGAATGCCTTCGGGTAGGCGAGGTTCATGTGTATGGCGCCCGCGTTCCACCAGGGACCGCGACCGTTGCACGCCGATTTCCACGCCTGCTCCTCGGGAAGCCCTTAGTGCCATGAGGCGCTTCGCGCGGGTGAATGTGCGCTTCCACTGTCGCCAGAGGATGACGCGCAATCGACGACGAATCCATTCATCGAGTCTCTCGAAGATGTTGCGCACCCGTGCGAGGGAGAAGTAGTTCATCCACCCGACCAGGATCAGTTTCATCTCCTCGATCACTCGTTGCAGGCTCCGTCCCCTTCCCCGTCGAAAGATGTCTTTCAACTTCGCCTTCAGCCTCGCCACCGACTCCGGGGCCACCTTCAATCGTGGCTCTCCCTCGGCCGTCAACGTGTAGCCGAGAAACTTCCTCTTCCAGGGCCGATCAACCGCGCTCTTCTCTTCGTTGACCTTCAGCTTCAGTCGCTTGGCAAGGAATGCTGTCACCGACTCCTTCACCCGTTCCCCAGCGCGTTGTGAGGCAACATAAATGTTGCAGTCATCCGCGTAGCGGCAGAACGAATGCCCTCGTCCTTCCAGCTCCTTGTCCAGCTCGTCCAGCAGGATGTTCGATAGTAGGGGTGACAGCGGTCCCCCTTGCCGCGACGGTTCTCCCAGCCCGCCGTCCATGATCCCGGCTTGCAGGTATCCCCGTATGAGCCGAAGCACCCGTTTGTTCTTGACCTTTCGCGCCACGCGGGACATCGGCACGTCGTGGTTGACTCGATCGAAGGAGTACACGACATACTACCCACATCCAGGACATGCCGCCAAGTGTGCGTATCGTCCGAGAGAAGCATCCGTTTGAAGGGCAGTGTCTGAACGTCCTTGGTCACCAACATCGACAGGGGACGCTTTACTTGACCCTTGCGTTGCCTGAAGGCGGCACGTCCCTCATGGCTGCCTCTATGCAGTTTCTGTTCGTCAGGCCATCGATTTGCCTGCGGCTTCCTTCGGATTCCGCCTCACGACGGACACCCTTGCCGTCCGGCTAACTGTTCCCCCTGTCGGGCCAGTAGAGGACTTTTACCTCCAAGTGGGTGCGCCCTGCCGGGCGCACAACAAGAGAAAGCCCGCGGTCGCTGTCGGCCGTGGGCTTCTCGGGCCTAGAACGAGTCTGAGATGCGCAAGTTCTTCATGGGGCGAAAGTCCAGTAGTCATCCCTATCGATGACGCCATTCACCGGGCTTCTCAACCTGAAGTCGGGGGCTTCGATATACCACCCAAAGGTATAGCCAGCCCTTATTATCACGTCCTTGTACACAGGCCAGGACGACTCAAGGCCGACTTGCGCCTCTATTTCTTTCGGTGATATAAGCTCCACCCATACTCCCGTCCGGAAGTACCCGAAATGGGCGATATAATACCTAGCGGGTCTGCCAGTCTCTGGATCAAGAATGTTTCTCCAGCGGAGAAGCGGCGTCAGGCCCACGCCGGTCGAGTTGTTGTACGGCAGTACCGTCGTAACGGTGATATCGGCCGCGGTTCCCGGTGGAGATAGATTGCCCGCTTTGTCCATTTCCCACACCGTCATACGGTACAGGATGGGCTCATACGCTGTATTCATGTATTTGCTGTTTGGCAGACCTAAGTATTTCGGAGGATCGTATGGAGCGGTGTACTGTGTATCGGGTACCATGGTCGCATATGCATCGTATGGCTTCCAAGTAAGTTCACGCGGCTCCAACCAGTTGAGTCTGTAGCGGAACAGCTTCGGTGTCTCTCCCCCCCAAGAATTGACCGAGTTGCCCTGCCAGCTCCAGGTCGGATTTGGAAGAATTGAGGGAGTAGCAGGCACGGTGATGAATGTCGGCGCAAGGCTGGGAGCGGTCCCGTCTCTCGTGAGAATCATTGTGTCGGAACCGACATTTCCGGCATTATCAGTAACAGACAGTGTCACAGTGTAGTTTCCGTCAGCACCAGGATTGTTGAAAGTCGGAACAAGCACATCTGCGGAAGGCGAACAGCTCACACCGGTCCACAAGTAGCCTTGGATGCCGTTTAAGTCAGAAGCAGTGGGGGCAGGTGTCGTGGTGGCAGATGCATTCACCAAACGCTGAGGGCCTGCGTCGACTGTCGGGGGAGTCATGTCCAGGATGATGGTGTCCTGTTTGACGTTCGTTTCACGGTAAGGGGGTGTGTTGTCGCGGAACTGCATGTACACCGTTCGCGTTCCCTCTCCTCCAATCAGCCCATAGGAATTCACGGTAGCTGCCACCGCAACGTACGGTGTGGAAGCAAGGTCCACTTCGGACTGCGCCCATCGCATGTGGGTTACGTAGGAGTTTGCGGTCACATTCAGTGTGACCGTTGCGCTCTTCGTGTACGTCGCATCGTTGTTGATTTTTACGTTGCCCGTCGGCGCAGGAATTGCATGGAAGTTCCAGGTATACGGATCCCTGAGCACGCTCCCGTCGGTTCCTTTGACTCCTGCGTTGACCGTGACCTGATAATCCTGGTCTGGTGGGAGCAAGTCTGGAATTATCTTCAACCTGTCGGTTCCGGTATCGAACGACGAGGTCCATGTCGTGCTCGGCACAAGAACGATGGTTGCATCTGTTACGCTTGATAGGTCGATGTCCCGGTTGAAATCGATCAGTATGGGATCGTCCTGGCTGAAGGCCGGTTCGTCTTTCACCGGCTTCACAGCTAGGACTTCGAGGTACTTGTGGTTCGCCACCATCACCTCGTCGGTCACCGTGGCCACCCAATCGAAGGGGTTCGAGCAGGTCGAGAGAGCGACCACGAGGATGGCCGCGATCAACAGGACCTTGATGGACTTCATCATTCGCTCCATGTCGTAACCTCCTTGTCGCTTGCCGAGGCACGGCCTGAGCCGGTCGCGCTTGAGTTCAGGTAAGCGAAGTTCTTCGCCGTATCGGGTGCTGCCTTGAGGAGCAGGTCGTAGGCTTTCTTGACTTCTTCGTCCTTGCGCAGCTCGTAGGCGGCTCTGGCCTTGCCCAGAATGGCTATGACCGATTCCGCGTCCTTCTGCAAAGCCTTGTTGTAATAATCGAAGGCTTCCTGGTAGTTACCCTCGAGGTAGGAGAGGTTGCCAAGGTTTATCAGGGTCGATGCCGGCACATCCTTGCTGTTCTTCGTTACCTGCTCGAATTGCGTGCGGGCATCCTTGAGCAGCCCGAACCTCGCGTATAGCACGCCGAGACGGTTTCGTAGCTTCGCATCGTTCGGGGTCTTGTTCAGGAGCGAGAGCAACTCATTCGCCCGTGTCTTGATCTCCGCGTTGGCGAACTGATTGAGCGCTGTAGCAGTGGCCTGGTACACCCTGACCGCCTCGGGAGCGGAGATCGCTCCCTGCAGCACCCTGCCCGTATCGACGGCCGGGAAGTTTTTCCACGCTTCGAGTAGCGGCACGAACTCGGTTTTGCCGCCGGAGACCGCAGCAGCCCATTCCTGGGCACCGGTCTTCCAGGCACGCTGGAAGCCATCGCGGACCATGGTGACTTCCACCGGCATCCAGACGCTGCCATCCTCGCGGAAGATTAGGTCAGCCTCGTTCGAAAAGGTGTCGCCGGCAGACTTCTTGTCGAGGCCGAGATCGAAGGCCACGAAGATGTGCCCGGGCGTCGTGACGAACGCTGCCTGTATGTTCGCGGACTCCAGCAGGGCCGCGTAAAGGATCGACAGATCGTCGCAGTCGCCCGCCTTCGCCACCAGCGTTTCGACCGGGAACCGCAGGAGGTCCACCGCATCCGCTTCTGCGGAGAGCTTCAGATAGGGGGTAGATGCGTCTGCTACGTACCCCACCCCGTGCATTTTGAGGGCTTCGAACAGCGCCAGGGCGGCGCGGAACCGCCAGTTGATCATCAGGGAGGTCTTGTCCCGTGCGTCTGCGGCGTACTGCGCAGCGAAGTTGCGCACCCGATCGTCGTTGACCGTCACGAAGCTGGCTGCCTGCGCCGTGTCAGCCCAGGTCATGCCATTGCGCGGCTGAATCGTGAGCGTGACGGGGAGTGTGCTCGTCACCTCCGAGCCGAAGTATGTGTAGGCAACCGTCAGCTCGCCGGCCACCTTCTTCTGCTCGGTCACGGAGAGGATATCGGTGGTGAATAGGGCATTGAGGTCAATCTTGGATTCCTTACCCCGCGGGATCCCCTGCACCACCGCAGAAGGCTTCCCGGTGGTCATGTATTCCTTGACGAACAGGCTCACCCGCACATTTTCGATGGGACCCATGCTGTTGTTCCGCAGGGTGACCGTGCCCGCCGCATGGTTGTCGTAATGCCCGTAGAAGACCGGGAAGATGGGCTGGATGTCGGGCTCGATCCGGAGGTCGGCCTTGTTGCCCCCGATGTAGTACCGCACGCCCGCATTGATTCCCAAGCTGAGCAGCGCAGGATCCGGGTTCGTGAAATGATACGAGAAGGTGCTGCCGAGTGTGACCGCGAGCGCGGGCTTGATCTGGTACCCGAAATCCAGGGTCCCGCCCACAACAGGGTTGATGATTGTGCCCGCCTCAATTATTCCCGCGTACATCCCGCCGAAGCCAGAGAGCCGCACGCCGAATCTCGGGAAAGGGAAGAATTGAACTCCCAACGCCGGCGACAGCGACAGGAATGTCGCCGCCTTACCGGCGCCGTTCAGGGGCATGAAGGAGGCATCGAGTCCCAAGCCCCCGAAGAGGAAGGGCGCGAACGGGGGTGTGTACTCGGCTTTCAGAGAGGCACCCCCGCCGATGGTGTAGATCGGCGTGCCGTCGCCTAGCGTGGGTCCGAGGGGGATCGCGACGACCGGTTGTGCACTCAGAGCGAAGGGGCTTGTCACTTGCGCCCCGGCGATTGTTGCACCGCAGAGAACGATAAAAACCAGGATAGGCAGGCGTTTCATGCAGATCCTCCCGGAATGACGCAGATCGAAAGGGGAATGCTCCAGGCGCGGTCTATCTATATCTCCTGCAAGTATAGCTCACTGATGTAATTAGCACAATGTCCAGCCTGGTCCGAGCGGCATCGAGCGTCGGGTTGGCGCCAACGAGGAGCACACCATCCTCCCAGATCCCTCTGGAGACGTCACAAAGGGCCCGGGGAGTATCGTGATGGGTCTCCAGGAATAGGTTCGTCGCAATCGCCGCTGAGGTTCTCAAGGGTCTGTCGCGGGAACTGCAGATAGTCGATAGCCGTGGCGCTCGTGGACAACTTCTCGTACGAGGAGGTGGAGCCGACTGATACTTCATGCCGTACAGGTTGAGCGCCTCGTGGATGGCCACGGCAGCGCGCCGGTTGTCGTCCCACGTGGTGTCGTTGCGGCCGAAGAGGTTCAAGGTCCGCACGAACTCATTGCGTAACTTCTGGTCGTCCGCCTCGCCCTCGCCCTCGACCGCGACGCTGACGCTCTTCTTGTCGCGATCGGCCTTGCCCAGCACCGAGTCGTTAAGCAGCGCGAAGAGGTCGACGCCAGCAGCTGCGGACAGGTTGTGCAGGCTGACGCTACTGCCCAGGGGCACCAGGTCTCGTACCCGCCGCCCGCCCGGACCCGTAGGGGAAACAAGAGCGGGATCCTGAACCGGTCGAAGATCTCGGCGCGAAATCCGATGTTGATGATCGCTGTATCGGACCCGAGCGCGACAGCCACCCAAGGGTTCAGCCTGAGGGTAAAGAGGAGATCGCTCGGGTCCTGGTCTGCCTGCCGAGATTATTTTCCACCGCCCCGCATGCTGCGAGTCCCCCCGTCGCGCTCGGCCGCGTGCCGCGATGCTGCCGGACGCGGTGCGGAGACGGGCTTGCGGCGACCTGCCGGGGGACGGCTACGCGCGGATCCCGCTCTAGGTTTGCGCCGCATCTCGTCGGGTACGGGATCCTGCATGATCTCCTCGACGTCGCGTCGCACATCCATAAGGTCGTCCCTTAGCTTGCTGAGCATGCCGAAGAACTGTCCGAGCTTCCGCAGCACTATGGGGATTTCCTTCGGCGCTACGAGGAAGGTGACGAGCACGATCAGCAGGATCTCGCCCAGGCCGATGCCGAACACGCTCAGGCTCCCAGCCGCATCAGCTTGCCGATCAGGATGCAGAGCAGGTACAGCACGATCATGGGAAGCGCGAGCATCAGCTGCGAGACCACGTCGGGCGGGGTCATGATGGCGGCCACGGTGAGGATGACGATCAGGAACCACCGGAACGAGCGGATCATGATCCGCAGGCTCAGGATGCGCACCTTGAGCAGGAAAAGGAGCACCACGGGGAACTCGAAGCAAAGCCCGAAGCCGAGTAGGAAGGTGAAAAGGAACGAGATGAAATCCTGATAGGAGAGCAGCCGGTGGAGGTTTTGAGGGAAGAACGTCTCGGACCTGAGGAACCGGATCGAGATCGGAAGCACCGACTGGAAACCGAACGCCATCCCGCCTACGAACAGGATGAAGCTCGACAGCAGCAGCAGCAGCATGAAGCGCCGCTCCCTGCGCGAGAGCGCGGGGAAGATGAACGCCGCGACCTCGAACACGAGGATGGGGAGGGCGAGGAACGCTCCGATCAGGACGGCGATGCGGAGGCGGGTGACGAACCCCTCGGTGAGCGCCGTGACGTACAGGTCCTCGGTGAGGGTCTGGGAGATGACGTCGAAGATCATGGGGAAGACGACGTAGCCGGCGACCGAGAACACCGCCAGCGCAGCGGCCACCACGAGCACGCGGCGCCGCAGCTCGTACACATGCCCCCAGAAGGGCATCGTCAGGTTTTTGCCCATCGGATGAGGTCTGCCCGCGCGAGCGGCGCGGCGGACTTCAGCCCTTCTTTTTCGTCTCCGCGGACTTTTCCTTGTCGGTCGTCTCGGGCGCGGTGTCGATCTCCTTCGCCTCCTTGACGGCCTTCTTGAACTCCTTCAGCCCCTCACCGAGCGATCGGGCTAGCTTCGGAATCTGGGTCGCGCCGAACAGCAGCACGACTGCGGCTCCGATGATGAGCGCCTCCCCCAGACCTACCATGCGGTCCTCCTCGCCAGCCCCGCCGGAGGTAGACTGTGCAGATATTGAAGTCCACCTCCCAGCGGTGCCCCGGCCAGTTTTCCCACCCTTACTTCCGGCTCGTCCCGTCGAACCACGCCTGGAACTGCGTCGAGGCTCTGCCGATGTCCTGCGTGACCTTGTCGTACAGCCCGCTCGCCTCCAGCTCTTCACGTGCCGGCTGATCTGCGACGCACCCCTGGAAACTGAGGATGGTGCTACCGTCTCGGTCCGACATTCACCTCAACTCGAATAAAATCATATCGAGCGTCGTGAGCACGGCTTCCTGCTGCTCGGCCTGCCTCGATACTAGGTCCTTCAAAGGAGCGGTGTCAAGGTTCTCGGGACGCGAGGTCGAGGCGGACACGGCGGGTCGCAGATGTACAGGTTGCTGAGCCGCGGTCTTCACGGGCGTGCTGGCAGTTGAAGGCGTTGCAGATCTAGCAGTTGGGTGCGTGATCGAGGCGCAGAAGCCGTCGCACCATCTGGGCCAACTGCGAGATCCCCCCCGTGGCGCCCGGGTACCCGCTTGCGAGTGGCAGGGACACGATGCGCGCACAAGGGGTTTTAGCGAAACAGGAGCCGAGCTCCGCCTGCGCATCGAGCCCGGATCACTGTGGACGCGCCACGCGAACCCCGAGTGAAACGGAATGCCGATCGCATCGCCGCTCAGCCCTCCCGCACCGCCTTCATGATCCGGTCGGCCACCGCCTTCGGGTTCAGGCTCCCGGTGTCGATCACGAGCCGGGCGAAAGAGTAGTCGTCCACGTCCCAGTCGTATAGCCGCAGGTACCGGTCCCGGTCCCGCTTGTCGCGTGCGAGCATCTTCTCGAGCGAGATCCCGTGGGGGATTTCCTCGCGTATCGCGATCCGGGCGGCTCGAATTTCGGGCGGGGCATCGAGGTAGACGGTGAATGCCGTATCGCGCAGCAGCCAGATGGCGAGTCGCGAGCCGAGCACGCAGGGCCCCTTCTCCGCCATCTCGACCTGCATCCGGTCGATGAGGTAGTCGAACTCGGGGCCTTCCTCGGCCTTCTGGCAGACCTCCTCGAAGCTCATGCCGTTGTCGCGAGCGAGGTCCTTGAACGTGTAGTTGATCATCGGGAAGCCGAGCCGGTCCGCGACCAGACGGGAGACCGTCGAGTTGCCGCATCCGCTCTTGCCCGATATGGCGATTCGCAGATCACTCGACATTGCGCAGCTGCTCCCTGATTTTTTCCAGCGCGTCCTTCACCGCGATGACCGCCGCGTCGACCTCGAGGATGGTGCTCTTCGAACCGATCGTGTTGATCTCCCTTCCCAGCTCCTGGCAGACAAAATCGAGTCGCTTGCCCTGCACACCGGACGCGTCGAGGGCATCGAAGAGGGTGTCGAGATGAGCCTTCAGGCGCTGCAGCTCCTCGTTCACGTCGCAGCGTACCAGCTGCACCGCGGTCTCGGCCATGATCCGGGCTTCGTCCACCCCCTCCCCCATCAGCTCGCGGAAGCGCTGCCGCAACCCCTCCCGTACGCGCTCCTCGAGCCGGGGTGCTGCGGCTTCGATGTCCGCCACCCGTTCGCGCACCACCCCGGCCTGGCGGTGGATGTCGGCACCGGTCTTCGCTCCCTCCACGTCGCGTGAGCGCTGCAGCTCGGCGAGCACCCGCTCGAGCAGCGGCAGCACGAGCTGCCAGAGGTCCTCGGGATCGCGCCGGGATTCGCTCTTCAGCACCCCCTCCAGGCCGATCAGGTGCGACAGCGACACCCGTTCCCGGCTGCCGGACAGGCGCTTCAGCTCCTCCAGGGCGTCGAGGTAGGCGCGCACCTGGGCGTGATCGACGTGGACCTCGGCCTCGCTCTCCAGCTCGGTCATTGACAGGTAGAGTTCCACCTTGCCGCGCTGGATGCGGGAGGAGAGCAGCTCGCGGAACCGGGGCTCCAGCGGCCGGAGGCTGTACGGAAGGTTGAGGTACAGCTCGAGGAAGCGGTTGTTGTACGAGCGCATCTCGAGCACAAGGTGCACCTTGTCGTCCCGGTGCTCCCCGTGCCCGAAGCCCGTCATGCCCGTCATTCGTCACCCCCGAGCCCGGCCAGCACCTTCCGGCCGAGCCGCCAGTTGTCGCCCGCACCCATGGTGATGAAGAGATCGCCGGCATGCAAGGTGCGGACGAGCCGGGGCGCCGCGTCGAGCGGGTCGGCCGAGTAGCTCACCATCGGGTGGTGCTTCGCCACCTCGCGGGCCAGGTCCTCTCCCGTTACGCTGGCGTCCGTCTCCCGGGCCGACGCGTAGATGCGGTGAATGATGACTTCGTCGGCCGCGCAAAAGCACCGGCCGAACTCCGCGAGCAGGGCGCGCGTGCGGGAATACGTGTGCGACATGAAACTCACGACCAGGCGCCGGCCCGGATGGAAGGCCCTGATCCCTTCGAGCGTCTTCGCCACCGCCGTGGGGTGGTGGGCGTAATCGTCCATCACGAGCACGCCTCGCGCCTCGCCGACGATCTCGCTGCGGCGCCGGCAGCCGGCGAAGCCGGCGAATGCCCGGGCAGCGCCCTCGGCGTCCACCGGCTGCGTCCCCCGTTCTTTCTTCCAGATATCGGTGCACAGTGCCAGGGCTCCGGTCGCATTCAGCACCATGTGCCCGCCCGGCACATGCAGCTCGAACGTGAGGGAGAATCCCTCGAGGCTGAAGCGGGTGCGGCCCGGGCCGGGGGAGATATCGGCGACCCGGAATCGACCCGAGGCGGTTCGGCCGTAGGGCACCAGGCCCAGGTCATCGCGGTGGCCGCCGATCCGCCGCGCAGCTTCCGATGCCCCGACGTCATCCGCGCAGAAGACAACGGTCCCGTGAAATGGCAGCGACCGTCCGTAGGATTCGAAGGCATCGAGGATGTCCTCGAGGTCCTTGAAGTAGTCGAGGTGGTCGGGCTCAATGGAAGTCACGAGGATCCGTTCGGCGTGGAAGTTGAGGAAATGACGCCGGTATTCGCAGGTTTCGG
>JAPLSM010000117.1 GCA_026398635.1 Spirochaetota bacterium
TTCTTCGCCCGGTGCCGGGTGGTTTTGTTGACCAGCGCCTCGCGGTCGCCGGTGCTCATGCCCGCGAGGAACGCCACCAGCTTCTTGCGCGCCTCGATGTCGTACTGCGTGGTGATGGCGATCTGCTCCATGATCGGCGAGCCTCCACCATGGTAGGAGCCGATGTTATGGATTCCGCCCGATGCCGAGCAGAGCGCATCGCCCAGGTAGCGCCACAACTGCGCCTGGTCGTCGACGTCGACCTTGGGGCTCCGCTTGGTGTACTTGCGAAGCAGCCCCCCGATCTCCGGGTTCACAAAGTCCCTCTCGTGCGGGAAGGTCGCCGTCACGCCACCGGAGATGTCGCAAAGGATCTCCGCTTCCCGGTAGACGGCCTCGCCCGTGAGACAGCGACCGACGTTGCAGTAGATCGAGTTGGGGATGTATGAGCCGGGGCCGTAAGGCACGAAGCCGACGCCGGGCATGTAGACCTCCGGCTTGCCGAGGTCCGAGGCAGTGTAGCCCGCGGCGTACCCTAGCTCGGTGGTCATGATGATCTCCGCTAACTTCTCCCGTACGTGCGGCGCCTTCTGGATGTTGTTCACTTCGGCGGCGAGAGCTGCCCCGCCAAGAATCACGTCGCCAATCGCCGGCTTGCAGCCCGAATAGGAGTGGCGGTGGAACAAGGCGAAAAGGAGGGCTAGCACCCCCCCGTGCTGCCATTCGCCGGCGAGGAAGACGCGCTCCCAGGGCACGAAGCAGTTGTCGAAGAGCATGTAGGAGTCGGTGGAGCCCGGCATGAAGCCGCGCTTGTAGTACTCTCTCTCTCGGAGGTTGTGGATCGTGATCACCTGCTTCAGGCCGTCCCAGTCACCGGGGATCGCGAAGGCGACGGCGTAGTCCTTATCCTCGGCACGCAGGGCCCTCGTGGGGAGCACCAATATCTCGTCGGCTACCGAGGCTTCGGAGATGTGGAGCTTGCAGCCACTGACGACGATGCCATCCGGCCGGCGTTCCTTGATGTGGACATAGACGTCGGGGTCGGGCTGGTCGGCTGGCCGCAACAAGCGGTCGCCCTTCACGTCGGTTTGGGCGCAGCAGCCCACGAGGTCCTCCGTCTGGAAGCGGGTGAGCCACTTCTTGAAGTTCTCGTGGTACTGGGTGGCACCATTGTTCGATTTGTCGGCTTCGTAGGAGACGTTGTAGATCGCGTTGGTGGCGTCGATGCCCATGCAGCGCTGGATACAACCGCCGACCTTCTGGCAGAGCATGCGGGTCATGTCCTGCTTCCTGTGCAGGTCGTCGGTGTTCTGGTGAATGTGGGTGAAGCGGCTGATCCGCTGTCCTGTGAGATGGGAGATGGCCGTGCACAGCTCTTCGTTCTCGGGCTTGGCTGCTTCGTCGAAGGTAGTCCCGATGGTCTTGAGGCAGTTCATCTGCCGCTCGTCGGTGCGGTCGATGAGCTCACCGTCGAAGTAGATGTTCCGCCGCATCTTACCTAGTCCCTTGATGTACTCTTCCTCGGTTCTCATGTCTCCTCCTTGTTGATGTGTTTATTCTAGCTGTGTCATGTTGGGGACCAGTTCATGCCGTTCCAGGCCTCGGCGCTACTTCTTGAGCCAAAGGTGTGCATAGTAGGCATACGCCCCTGACCTGCCCCCATAAAGGCTACCATAGTCTATGTTAGTGTGACCACGGCTCCTAGCCGTAACGAGGCGCGGCATCTGCCTGGCAAGCAGGGGGCTTGGGGGAGCCGTCCGGACACGGTTGGGTTTCTGGCATCCCACAGGGTAGCCGCCTA
>JAPLSM010000233.1 GCA_026398635.1 Spirochaetota bacterium
GCGCCGTCGATGTTCTCCATCTCCATGCGCCGCAGGATGCCCCTGATGTCGATGCGCGAGGGGCAGGCGAGCCGACAGGCCGGCACCTCGCACCACTGGCAGAGCGATGCGGTGCCGGGCGCGGCGTTCGGCGCAGGACGGCGGGGCACGGGGCCCTCGCGGACGGTCACCACGTTCCGCTGCCCGGGGTGCCAGCGGTACTCCGGCAGGCCCCGGTCGCGCAGCACCACGTCCGCGGCGCTGATGCCGGAGATGGTAACCGCGGGGGTCCCGGTGCCCATCACCGTGGACTCGCCCGCGAGGTAGAGGCCGGGCCAGCGCGTGCGCGCGTGCGGCCGGCGCATCAGCTCCTGGCCGATGGCCTGCTTCGGACCCGCCACCGAGCCGCCGGGCTTGCCGAGGAAGCGCTCGATGGTCGAGGGAGTGCCCAGCTCGTAGCGCAGCACCCCGCGCGAGAAGCCGGGGAACCGGCGCTCGAGCAGGCCGATCATCCGCGCGGCCTCCCGCTCCTTGTGCTCGCGGTATTCCGCGCTTTTATAGGCCGGGTCTGAGGGCTTCGGCCAGGAGGCCATCGAGGGACCGATGAGGGTGAACACGTGCGTTCCCTCGGGGCAGAGCGACGGGTCCTCGAGCGAGGACAGGTACATCGTCACCTCGCTCTCGTCCAGCGCGGCCTTGTTGTCCACGAACATCTCGACAGGGAAGGTGCCCGGCGGCACGGCGTCCGCCTTCACATGGCCGTAGAGCACCACGCTGGGATGGGTCAGCACCATGCGCTCGATGCGCGTTCGGTCGGCTTGCGGCACGAGCTCCGGCGGCAGGAGCCGCCGGTAGAGCGGGTGCACCGCACCCGCGTAGACGACCTGTGGGGCGGAGATCTCCTCCCCGTCGCCGGTCCGCACGCCGCGCACGCGGCCCCGGCCATCGAAGAGGATGCCGGTCACCTCGGTCTCGTAGAGGAACCGGCCCCCGCGCTTTTCCACGGCCCGCTCGAGTCGGCCGGCCAGCACGGCGGGCGAGCCCACGGGGTAGTAGCTGCCGCCGGCATGGTTGTCCACGAACATCGTGGCCGCGAGGATCGCCGGCGTCTCCTCCATGGTGGTGTAGCAGTAGGTCGAGGTGAGCTTGTCGAAGAAGGCGATGGCGCGCGGCGAGTGCACGTGGCGCCGGATCAGGCGCGCTGCCGAGGTCGAGAGGAGTGCGAGGGTGCGCAGCTGCTTCACGGGCCGGGCGAAGAACTGGCCGCGAAGGTCGCGGGCGCGCATCTCGGAGGGCGCCACGTACACGGGGTCGGCCCGGATGACGTTCTCGAAGAGGTCCGTGATCGAGCGGTAGAAGGCCGTGAGCTCGCCGCGCTCGGCCGGGAACACCCGGGCCAGCTCGTCCATGAACCGGTCCATCTCGGGCCAGAACACGATCGGCTCGTCACCGTAGTTCAGCCTGTAGAGCGCCCGGTGGCGGACCACCTCCACGGGCTCCTCCAGCTCGTTCATCAGGAACCGGTGGGGGCTGAATCCCGACTCGCCGAAGCCGAAGAGCATGGCAGCGCCGAGGTCGTGGGTGATGCCGTCCCGGCGGAAGGCCCCGCAGGCGCCGCCGGGCATGTAGTTTCGGTCGATCACGAGCACGCGCAGGCCGCTCTTCGCGAGCAGGCCCGCGGCGGATAACCCACCGATTCCCGCGCCGACCACGATGACGTCCGCGTCGTGTTGCGGCATCGGCAGACATTACCCTTGGCATCGTCGGGCGTCAAGAAGAATCCCTTGCCGGAGGCTGGGGCTTCGGCTACAGTCGGCCCTCCATGCAACAGCCCGTGACGACGGTCATCTTCGACTACGGAGGCGTGCTCAGCCTGCCCGTGGACCCCGACAGCATCCGCACGCTCGCGGAGTGGTGCGGCCTGCCCATCGAGCGCTTCGCGGCCGAGCACATGCGCGAGCGTCTCGCCTACGACCGAGCGGACACCGGCCTCGAGGGCTACTGGGCGCGCATCCTCGGCCTTGCCGGCAGCACGACCGCCCCGGGTCTGCTCGAACGGCTGAACCGCGAGGACCTGCGTGGCTGGGGCCGGATCAACCAACGGGTGCTCGCGTGGTCGCGGCGCCTGCGCGCCGCGGGCTTTCGCACCGCGGTCCTCTCCAATATGCCGCAGCCGCTGCTGGACCTCATGAATGCGGACCCGGGCTTCGCCTGGCTGGCAGAATTCGAGGCACGCGTCTTCTCGTGCAAGGAGCGGCTCGTGAAACCCGAGCCGGGCATCTACCGGGTGTTGCTGGATCGCCTGGGCGAGACGGCTGGATCCTGCATGTTCCTCGACGACAGCGAGCGAAATGTCGCGGGGGCCCGGGGTGCCGGAATCCGGGCGTTTCATTTCCGCTCTGCGGACGAGGCTGCCGGTCCTTTGGCGGAGCTGGGTCTGCCCCCTTTATAAGGAAAATGCTTATTGACTTAGCTCATAACTGTGGCTACCCCTCCCGACGAGGGCAGGGCCAATGGCCAAACGCTACGAGGAACGCAGCCCTGGTGGGGTTTCAGAAGACGTTCGCCACGGAAGAAGCATGCTTCGAACACCTTCGGGCGATGAGATGGCCCGATGGCTCCATCTGCCCCCGGTGTGGGCACGATAAGGCTTGGTACATCTGGGAAAAAGAACTCTTCGAAAGGCTCATACGCGCCTGCGTTTCCACGCTGACCATCACTTACCAAGAGTTGGTGGCGGGAAAAGCTTTATGAGCTAAGTCAATAAGCATTATAAGGAAAACTCTTCCAAGGTTTCTATCAAAAGGTCATTCCGAGTTCCGTAAGAGATCCATAAAAACTTA
The DNA here is from genome assembly GCA_026398635.1 of Spirochaetota bacterium. GTDB lineage: Bacteria > Spirochaetota > Spirochaetia > SZUA-6 > Fen-1364 > JAPLSM01. Next base: position 2,823 of record JAPLSM010000233.1, read on the forward strand.
TCGTGATACTTTCCTGTTTCTAGCGCCAGCCTTATTGACATTTTGTTCGCGAAATGCTATCTTCCTAACCGTGAATAAATTCACAATATAGGGGTGAGCTGATGGCGACAACTGCACAGGCGGGAAGCGTTGACGAGGTGATCCGAGAGCATCCCCCTTCCAGGGAGCACCTGATTTCCATCCTGCAAGACGTGCAGGGTGCCGAAGGGTACCTGTCCCGGGAGAACATCAACCGGATCGCGGAATACCTTCACCTGCCTCCCTCGAAGATCTACGGGGTGGC
>JAPLSM010000098.1 GCA_026398635.1 Spirochaetota bacterium
CCTCGTGCATCTCGGGCTGGTCGATCTCGTTGAGGAAGCGCTGCCGGCCGAACGGCCGAAGCCCCGGCCACAGGGGGTTGTTCGGGCAGCCGGGATGCTCGAACCACGCGTTGAACACGTCGAGGCGGAATCCGTCGACGCCCCGATCGAGCCAGAACCGCGCGGCATCCCGCAGCGCAGCCCGGACGCCGGGGTTTCGCCTGTTCAGGTCCGGCTGCTCGCGCGCGAACAGGTGATGGTAGTACTGGCGGGTGGCCGGATCCCGCGTCCAGGCCCGGCCGCCGAAGACCGATTTCCAGTTGCTCGGCGGCCTGCCGCCCGACCGGCCTTCGCGCCACACGTACCAGTCGCGGCGGGGATTTTCGCGCGACGAGCGCGACTCCCGGAACCAGGGATGGGCATCCGAGGTGTGGTTGTACACGAGGTCGAGCAGCACCCGGATGCCGCGACGGTGCGCTTCGGCGATCAGCCGATCGAAGTCCTCCATCGTGCCGAAACGCGGGTCGATCGCCGTGTAGTCGGCCACGTCGTAGCCGAAGTCCCGGTCGGGCGAGGGGAAGCAGGGCGACAGCCAGATCGCGTCGATGCCCAGGCTGTCGCTCGCGCCGTTGAGGTAGTCGAGATGCGAGATGAGCCCGGGCAGGTCGCCCAGGCCGTCGCCGTTCGCATCCGCGAACGAGCGCAGGTAGACATGGTAGATCACGCCGTCGCGCCACCAGGTCCATGAGGGGTCGGCCGCCGCAGTGTCGTTCATGTCACCGCTCCTCGCGCGTCTTGGCGGAGGTCATCCTACCCGCAAACCAGCGTCCGCACAAACGCCGGCTGCCAGGGCCGCCCGAACCGCCCATCCAGCGCGAGATGCGCGAGCCGCCCGGTCGGTCTCCCTTGCGCGGCGGCGACCGGCCTGCCAGAATGGCCGCGCAAGGAGGGCACATGAGCACGAACGACGCCAACGCACACGGCACGAGCGAGGGCCTGCGGTTCTCCTGGCCCCGGACCTTCCTCCTCGGTTTCGGCTTCCTCGGGGTTTCGATCATCTGGTCGCTGTACAACGCCTACATCCCGGTGCTGCTCAAGGACCGGTTCGGCCTGAGCTCCACGGCGATCGGCTCGGTCATGACCATCGACAACATCTTCGCCATCGTGCTCCTGCCGTTCCTCGGAGCACTGAGCGACCGTACCCGGACCGTGCTGGGCAGGCGCAGGCCGTACATCCTCGTGGGATCGATCCTCGCCGCGGTGTTCTTCCTGCTCATCCCCACCGCGCTGACGAGCCAAATCCTCGGGGTGACGATGCTCGTGATCATTCTGCTGAACCTCTCCATGGCGCTGTTCCGCTCGCCGGTGATCGCCCTGATGCCCGACATCACGCCATCGCGGTACCGGAGCCAGGCCAACGGGATCATCAACTTCATGGGCGGTCTCGGGTCGCTCCTCGTCTACTTCGGGGGCAAGCCGCTGTACGACACGAGCCTCTCGCTGCCGTTCGTCGTGGGCGGGCTCGTGATGCTCGGGGCCTGCCTGCTCGTCGTGGTGTTCATCCGCGAGCCGGCGGTCGCCGAGCCGGCCGCGGTCGGGAAGGCCGGCACTGCCACCGCGTCGCAGCCCGACGGGGCGAAGACCCTGTCCTTCGCCGCCTCGGCGCGGGAGCTGGCTTCGAACCTGAAGGACGTGTTCACCGGCGAGCGGAGCCTGCTGTTCATCCTGCTCGCCATCTTCTTCTGGTTCGTCGGATTCAACGCCATCGAAACGTTCTTTACGAGCTACGCGAAGTTCCAGCTCGGCATCAAGGAGAGCACCGGCGCGCTCATCCTCGGGTTCTTCTCGGTCACCTTCATGGTCACCTCCATCGCATCGGGTTTCCTGGGCAGCCGGTTCGGCAGGCGGAAGACCATCCGCGTGGGGCTGGTGGTCGTGCTCGCGGTCATGCTCTCGGCCCTCTTCCTCCGGGGCATGTGGCAGCTCGCCGCCGCCTTCGTGGTGGGCGGCTTCGGGTGGGCGCTGGTGAACGTCAACTCGCTGCCGATGGTCGTGGACATGACCACGCTGGAGAAGGTGGGCGGCTACACGGGCCTCTACTACTTCTTCTCGCAGGCCGCGAACATCGTCGCCCCGCCGGCCGCCGGGGCGCTCATCGACCTGCTGGGCTACCCCTCGCTTATGGTGTTCTCCGCTGTGATGTTCGCGATCTCAGCGATCATCGTGAGCTTCGTGCGCCGGGGCGACGTGAAGGCGTAGGGCGGGGGAACTCGACCACGATCTCGTGCACGGGCCGGCCGGGATCGGGGGTGGCGAAGAGGGTCCGGCTTTCCGCATCGTGGCGCCAGCTGCCGTCGGACACCTGCACGTCCAGGCCGCAGCGAGCCAGGTTCGGGGGAACGAACACCTCGACGTCGCCATACGCCGCGGGATCGCCGCGGTACACGAGCGTGAACCGGCGCCGCCCGGGTTCGTAGCGCATGCCGAGCGGCACGCCGGGGACCCGGCTCGCGTACGGCCTGCAGAACCCCGCGACGGCCCGCCCCCCATCGCCAACCGTGCCGGCGTCGCCGGTCATCCCGGCGTCGCCGTGACCACGGCAGTACACCGAGAAGTCCTCGTCGTTCCACCCGTCCCCGCCCTCGAGTGTGTTGTCCGCGGTGTAGTTCCAGAGCGTCGCGCCGAGGAGGTTGAAGTCGAGAGCGTCGTAGTACGCCTCGAGGCCACCCGCCCGATTTGCCTCGTCGCGTGCGCGGAACGCGACCCCGCGGCTGGAGCCGAACGGCAGGCCGAACTCTCCGACGAACGACGGGATGCCGCCCAGTTCTTCGGCAGCCGCCTTCGGTATTGCTCCGATCTGACGGCGGAAGGAGCGCCGCACGCCGGCCCTTCCGAACGCGGGCCGCAGCGTCCGGCCGTCGACATACATCCACGGGGTGAAGCGCTTCCGGAACATCGTGAGCACGTCGTACCAGTGGGCGGCGTGCACCGCATTCGCGCCGTCGGCTGCCGACCACCTCAGCTCCCGCCGCTGCGGTGAGTCCTCGATGAAGAGGAGCGCACCGGGATCGACAGCGTGGATCTCCCTGCCGATGCGGGCCAGGAACGGCCTCAGGAAATCCGAGCCGAAGGAGACGCGCCTGCCGCCGACGGCCGCGAAGTAGTCGGGACGGAGTAGCACGGGGTTCCCGGCCCGGTCGGTCCACACGCCGTGCCGCAGCCACGGGCAGACGGAGCCGGGAATCCAGGCGCTCGCGCCCTCCTGGTTGATGGTACACCGGCCGACCCGAAGAAGGCCGAGCAGCGTCTGCCGGTAGATGGGGACCTCGCGGGCGAACCCCGACCCGGCGGCGATCCCGTCGAAGGGCGACGGCGTCGAGCCGTTGCGGAGGAACATGAATCGGTCGCTCGCCAGATCGGGGTACCCGATGAAGCCGGCAGGCGGCTCGTTCATGATGTCGTACCCGGCCACGGCATCGATGCGCGCCAGCCTCGTGGACACCTCGCGCACGAAGCCGGCATAGCGCTCTTGCAGGAAGGACTGAATCGACGCGGCCCCGACGCGCAGGTCTGGCGCGAAGGCGTCCCCGCCGAAGAACAGGGTCGCCATGGTGGCGGCGCCGAGCTTCCAGTGGTTCGTGGACCACAACAATATCGGCATCCGCCCGCCGAGCTCGCAGTGCAGGACCGCCGCGCCGGCGGCGTGCAGGGTCCGGGGGTTCAGCCCCGCGAGCTCCAGGGTCCAGCCCGGGGCGCCGTCGCCGCCCGTGAACCTGCTCCACACGTCCTGGTGGAAGTCGACGACGAAGCGGAGACCGAGGGCGGCCCCCCGGGCGAGCACCGCCTCGAGGTAGTCGAGGTACTCACGGTCGTACTCCCCCGGGCCGCGATGCTCCACCGCCTCCCAGGTAACCATGAACCGGTTGAAGCGCATGCCCCAGTCACGGAGCCGCCGGAAGTGGTCTTCGGCATCGGCCAGCGGGAACGGTCGGTCGACGAACGAGACGCCGCGGTGGTCGTAGAATCCCTCGCGAATGCCCGTGGGAAGGGAAGGCCGCGAGGGGATTTTCGAGCTTCCCCCGATGTTGGCGCCACGCAGGATGAGCGTCCCGCCCTGCCCGTCGACAAGCCGTGGTCCGTCGATGCGAATCACTCCGCCTCCGCGTGCGCCCGGCGGTGTCCGCGGGCGCCTCCCGCTGCTCAGCGCTGGATGCGCGCCGATCCGCCCTTCGCGAAGGCGCGCACCTGATCGACGGTCGACATCGTCGTGTCCCCCGGGAACGTGGCGACAAGGGCACCGTGCGCCCAGCCGAGCTTCAGCGCCTCCTCCTCGGGCTCGCCGGCGAGCAGACCGTAGAAGAAGCCCGCGGCGAACCCGTCGCCGCCGCCCACACGGTCGTAGACGTCGACCTCGCAGGTCGGCGAGACGAAGGTCTTCCCGTCGACCCAGGCGACGGCTCCCCAGACGTGCCGGTTGGTCGAGCGCACCTCGCGCAGCGTCGTGGCCACGACCTTGATGCGCGGGAACTTCTGCGTCACCCGGCCGATCATGCCGAAGAAGGCGCTCGGGTCGAGCTTGGAGGCTGCCGCGACTTCGGGGCCGGGGATGCCGAGCCCCATCTGCAGGTCCTCCTCGTTGCCGACCAGCACGTCGACGTTCTCGACGATGCGCCGGACGATGGACTGCGCCTTCTCCGCGCCCCCCCACAGGTTCCAGAGCTTTGCCCGGTAGTTCAGGTCGAAGGAGATTACCGCACCGGCGGCCCGGGCAGCCTTCATTCCCTCGATGATCGTCTCGCCCGTGGTCTCGGACAGTGCGGCGAAGATACCGCCGCTGTGGAACCACCGGACGCCGCCCGCGAAGATCGCCTTCCAGTCGAAATCGCCGGGCGCGAGCTGGGCCGCAGCCTCGTTGGACCGGTTGTAGAAGACCACGGGCGCGCGCACGCCCTGGCCGCGGTCGCTGAACACCGTCGCCATGTTGGGGCCATTGACGCCGTTGTGCTTGAACCGCTTGTAGAACGGGGTGACGCCCATGGCCCGGACGCGTTCGGCGATCAGGTCGCCGATGGGATACTCCACCATCGCGCTCGCGACGCCGGTTCTCATGCCGAAACAGTCCGACAGGTTGGCAGCCACGTTGAACTCGCCGCCGCTCACGTGGATCCGGCACTCGGACGCCTTGCGGAACGGGACGATGCCGGGGTCGAGCCGGTGTACGAGGGCGCCCAGGGAGAGGAAGTCCAGCGCGCCGTCGGGACGGATGTTCATGCCATATTTCATCGCCTGCTCCTGGTCGTTGCGGGATGGGCCCACTATAGCCGGAACCTCGGGTGCGGGGGAAGCGGGCTGGGGGACGGCCGGTCCGCGTCGTCCCCCCGCAGCGTACGGTGTTCTCGCTCTCCCGGCCCGACGACCGGGGGTGCGCTGCCGGCCAGCGGCACCGCCCCCCCCGGATGCCGTGCCGCGCTTGACGATTCCCGCATAATTTGTTATTTATGAATTATCAGAAATATCGGAGGAAGCAGATCATGGCGAAGAGTCGGGGTGCGAAGGGCGGGTCGGGTCTCTCGGCGGGCTGCTGCGGGGTCGAGGCGGTGGTCACCGTGGATGCCCGGGGGCAGATCGTCCTGCCGAAGGAGCTGCGGAGCCAAGCCGGTATCGCGACCGGCGACAAGCTTGCACTGGTGAGCATGCGCAACGCAGGACGGATCTGCTGCCTGTTCCTCATGAAGGTCGAGGAACTGGCGGGGACCGTTCGGGAGATCCTGGGCCCAGTCGCCCGCGAGCTCGCGGGAAGGGAGAAGGACGATGCGTGACGTCAGAACGGATGTGCGCGAGCACTATGCGCGGGTAGCGGCGGCGGAGAAGGCAGGCTGCGGGTGCTCGGGCGGCCGGAAGCCGTCCCGACCGTGCTGCGGCCCGTCGCTCTCGCAGAGCGAGCGGCTCGGCTACGGCAGGGCGGAGCTCGCCACTGTCCCCGAGGAGGCCGATCTCGGCCTCGGGTGCGGGAACCCGACCGCGCTGGCCGGATTGCAGGCAGGGGAAACGATCGTCGACCTGGGCTCCGGCGGCGGGATCGACTGCTTCCTCGCGGCGCGCAGGGTTGGGCCGTCGGGAAGGGTGATCGGGGTCGACATGACCCCCGAGATGATCGATCGCGCCCGCGCCGCCGCGGCGCGAGGGGAGTACGGAAACGTAGAGTTCCGGCTCGGGGAGATCGAGAGCCTGCCGGTCGCGGACGGGATCGCCGATGCCGTCATCTCCAACTGCGTCGTCAATCTTTCGCCGGACAAGCCGCAGGTGTTCCGCGAGGCGTTCCGGGTCCTCAAACCCGGAGGCCGGCTTCTGGTCTCCGACATCGTGCTGCGCGGAGAGTTACCCGAACAGCTGCGGAAGAGCGTCGAGCTGTGGGCAGGCTGTCTCGCCGGCGCGATGCAGGAGAAGGACTACCTGGACGCGATCCGCGCGGCCGGGTTCACGGGTGCGGAGGTTGTGAGTGCCCGGCGCGCCGGCGATCTCCTCGGCGGGGAGGGGGCCGCGGATCTTTTTGCCGAGGTTCCCGAGTTTTCCCCGCAGGAACTCCACCGGCTCGGCGGTATCGTGGTGAGTGTCGAGGTGAAAGCGACGAAGCCGCTCGGCGGCGCCTGAGGATGGGCGCGGGCTCCCGGCCGCGGGCGTCCGCCAGCGTTCGCGTCCTCATGGCGCCGCGGTACGAGGGGGTCGAGGCTGGCACCGACCCGCCGCTCGGCGTACCGGCGCCTCAGGTCCTTGAGCAGGGCGTGCAGCTGCTCGTGCTGCTCGAAGCGTTCGAAGATCCCGTCGAGCTCGGGCGCCGTGAGCACCCTTTCGGCGGTCGGGAGGCAGCGGGGCCTCTACTTCATGATCTCCGTCTTCTTCGGGCTGGAACGGCCCTCGATGTCGGGCCGGCGCCGCTCGATTGCCGCCAGCGAGATTTCCACGTCTTCCGCCGCTTCCTCGGGCGTCAGGCACCCGACCGTGACGAGGTCGCACGGACGGATCGTGGCCCACGAGAACGAGAGACCGACGAAGGGCGACAGCCGGCCCGCAGCCATGGGCTTGATGGTCATCACCGGCTTCTTCGCGTTCCAGATGACCCGGTGGATGTACTCGACCTCGACCTGCATCAGGAACCCCGCGCAATTGTAGATCTGGATGTAGGTCTCCACGTCGTATCCGTTGGCGTCCGCGTAGACGACGACCTCGGGCATGTGAGCGGAGAGCCCCGGCAGCATGCCCCGATCCCGGATCAGGGAGAGGTAGTCGGGCAGCCGGTGGATGAGTTGGCGTCCCTTGTCCACGAGCTGCTCGACCGAGGTGTGGTGGGGCATGCAGAACACGGCGCCCGCGGCACGGCTCCGGTCGAACGTGGCAGCGGCCCGGCGGCGCGCTTCGGCCGAGTCGGCCACGTCGACGATCGGCGAGTCGATCCGCACGATGCCGCGGCCGGCCCGGTCCTCGGCCATCTTCACGCCGTCATTCAGCACGGGGTTCTCGCCGAACCCGCCCATCATGGCGTCCACGCCGCGCTCGAGAAACGCGCCGACGATGGCGGCGATCGCGCCGGGGCTGCGGCCGGCTCGTGCGATGAGGGCGTCGGCCGCGCCGCTGGTGTGGCTGTAGCCGAGCATCCAGTTCGTGCCGACGATCATGCGGGAGAGGGAAACGCCGCCCACGGTCGTGCGTGGGAAGCCTGCGTCGTGCATGCGAGTCCTCCGGAGAGGCGATTCTTTCACGAAGGGACCCTGCCGGCCAAGGGGTACGTCCCGCCGGATCGCGCACGTTGACGCCGCGCGCACCGCGGGACCGAGCTTCACGAAAAGCGGCTCGAGCCCGGGCGCGAGGGGAGGTTCGGCGCTTCGTGCAGGGTTTCCGCAAGCATCAGGTGGCAGGCGAGCTGCTGCCGGGGCAGGTGGAAGGGGCCCTTCCACGTGTTGCCCTTGAGATCGTGCGAGACGCTGCCGTCCCGGTGCAGGTATCCGAACCACTCGCCAAACTTCCGGTCGGGGAACCGGGCGAGACTCCAGGCGAGGATCCGCTCGAACCACCGCTCGTACCGCTTCTCCCCCGTCAGAAGGTGCGCGAGCAGGGTCGCATTGAGCGCCTCGTTGTGCACCCACCACAGCTTCATGTCCCATTCGTACGGCGCCGGCTGCTTCCCCTCCGCGTCCACGAAGTACAGGATGCCGCCGTGCCGGGGATCCCACCCGCGGGAGAGGGACCAGTCGATGATCGGCAGCGTGCGTTCGACGAGGGCCGTGTCCCCGCGGTGCCTTGCCTCCTCGAGGACGAACCAGGCGGTCTCGAGCGCATGACCGGGGTTGATGCACCGGCCTTCGGGCAGCTCGGGGAGGTACTCGCCTCCCGGACCCACGGTCTCGAGCAGTGCTTTCAGCTCGGGCTTCACGAAGAAGCGGAACACCTCCCCGATCTGCGCGTCGATCAGGGCATCGTAGGGGAGGGGGGCCGGGGATGTGTCGGCTTCGCGCAGCACCTGCAGCGTGTTGACGAGGATCATGGACATCGAGTGGCCGCGGAGGGGCCGGGTGACGGGGTTCACCTTCGGCTCGAGGCTGCCGGGAGATCCGGCGGGGGCGGCGAGGAGCCGCTGCACGAGGGCGAGGATCCTCTTCGCGGTGGCCAGGGAGCCGGCATCGCCCGATGCCCGGGCGTACTCCGCGAAGGCGATGATGGCGAAGATTTCCGCGAACAGGTAGCGCCGCTTGCGCAGGGGCCTGCCGTCGCGCGTGACGGCGAAGAACACCCGGCCGTCGCCGTCGAACCCGTGGCGGTCGATGAAATCGATGCCGTGACGCGCGAGGGCGAGCCACTCCTCCCGACGCTCCAGGGTGTTGCACAGCCGGGCCAGCATCCACGTGAAACGGCCCTGGACCCATATCGGTTTATCCGGGCAGAGCAGATCGCCCCGGCGGTCCAGGAAGGTGGTGAACCCGCCGCATTCGCGGTCCACCGCGTGGCGCGTCCAGAACGGCATGGTGTCGTTCACGAGCCGGTCGCGGAAGAAGGCGGAGAGCTCATGGCGACGTCGCGCGTTCATGACGGAAGGCTACCGGGCATCGCGGGGGGTGTCAACAAAATCGCGTCGGCTGCCGCCGCAGGCGCTGCCACCGAACCGGTGAGTGGGCCGGACGGTGGCGCTCCGCACTCTTGCGGACCCGCCGATCCGCGGGTATGGTTGCCGTCACATCCCATGACGGAGGAACAGCGCATGCCCCGTGAGCATCTTCGGGCACCTCTTCAGCTCCCCTCGTTCAAGGTCCCGAACCGCATTGTGATGCCGCCCATGGTCGTCTGGAAGGCGGCCGAGGACGGGGCGGTCACGCCGGCCATCCTCGAGCACTACCGGGACTCCGCGGGACCGGGCATGGTGATCGTGGAGGCGACCGTGGTCTCTGCGGAAGGCCGGCTCGCGCGGCAGCAGCTCGGCATCTTCGAGGATCGCCACGTCGAGGGTCTCGCCCGGATAGCGCAGATCATCCACGCCACGGGCAGCATGGCGTCCATCCAGCTCCATCACGCCGGGAGGAACACGAACCTCGAGAACACCTTCGGGATCCCGCTGGTGGCTCCATCGGCCGTGCCGGCGAAGGACCTGGTGCCCGAGGCACTCACCGAAGACGGCATCGAGCGCATCCTGGGCTGCTTCGCCGCCGCGGCACGTCGGGCTGCGGATGCGGGTTTCGACGCCGTCGAAATCCACGGTGCGCACGGGTACCTGGTCAGCCAGTTCCTCTCGCCCCTGGCGAACAAGCGTGAAGATCGGTGGGGCGGCAGCCTCGAGAACCGGGCCCGGTTCGTGCGCGAAGCTGCCCGGCGCATGCGCGCAGCCTCAGGTTCCCGTCTGCTCGTGTCGTGCCGGCTCGGCGCCGCGGAAGCCGCGCCCGGCGGCCTCACCGTGGAGGAGGGGATCCAGGTCGCGAAGTGGCTGGAGGCGGACGGCATGCCATTCCTCCACGTCTCCGCCGGAATCGGCAGAGAGCCGCAGCTCGGACCCGAGGGAGGTCCGTGGTCGAACCGCCTGCTCCTGGGAGCCGCGGTGCGCAAGGCAGTAGGGATACCGGTGATCGGGGTCGGCGGGATCGTCATGCCCGAGCAGGCGGAGCAGGCCCTGGCCGAGGGACTCGTGGACCTCGTGGCGGTGGGCAGGGGCATGCTCGCGGATCCGGAGTGGACGGCGAAAACCCTGGCAGGCCGGGAAGACTCGATTTTCCGGTGCCGCCAGTGTCCGGTCTGCCATCACTTCCGGCACGCGGAGCTGTGCCCCGCGCGAACGGAGTCTGCGCCTGGCGTGCGACATCCAGGGGGATAGGGGGGAGACCGTGAAGATCGTCCTCATCGGCGCGGGGAGCGCCCAGTTCGGATTCGGAATGCTGGGAGACATCTTCAGCTGCAGCGCTTTGCGAGGCAGCGAGATCGCGCTTGTCGATATCAACCAGGAGACCCTGGCGCGCGTGGTGTCGACGGCGACGGCCTTCGTGGAGGAGCGGAAGCTCCCCTTCAGGATCACCGCGTCGGTCGACCGCCGTGAGGTCCTCTCCAACGCGGATTTCGTCGTGATCTCGATCGAGGTGGGCGACCGGTTCGCCCTGTGGGACATGGACTGGAACCTGCCGCTGCAGTTCGGGATCCGCCAGGTGTACGGCGAGAACGGCGGACCGGGCGGTCTGTTCCACGCCCTTCGCATCACCCCGCCGATCCTCGACATCTGCGCCGACGTCGAGAGCCTGTGCCCCGGGGCGACCGTGTTCTGCTACTCCAACCCCATGACGGCCATCGCGACCACGGTGTACAACAAGTTCCCGCGGCTGAAGTTCATCGGCATGTGCCACGAGATCGCCTCTCTCGAACGATACCTTCCCGACATCCTCGGCACCCCTTTCGAGAACCTGCGCCTTCGCGCGGCAGGCCTGAACCACTTCAGCGTGCTGCTGGAGGCGAGCTACGCGGACTCGGGCAGCGACGCCTACCCCGACATCATGGCAAAGGCCCCCGCGTTCTTCGAGAAGGAGATCGGCTACAGCGACATCTACCAGTTCGTCCGCTGCACGGGGACGGCACCCCGTACGGAAGGGTCCTCGCATCGTCCCGCGATCGGGAGGGACTCGAGCTCGCGCCCCTGGTCGGACCGGACCCTGTTTCATTTTATAATGGAGAGGTTCCACCTGCTGCCGATCACGGTGGACAGCCATCTCGGCGAGTACATCCAGTGGGCGCACGACGTCGCCGACCATCGGGGCATCCACGACTTCTACGACCTCTACCGCCTGAGCTTGGCCCATGCAAAGGCGGAAATCCGTCTCGAGCGCCACGAGCGAGCCGTTGTCATCATGGAAGGCATGATCGGCGACACCCGCTACGAGGAGGGTGCTGTCAACCTCCCCAACGAGGGATACATACCAGACCTTCCGGGATTCGTCGCCGTGGAGGTCCCCGCGATCGTCGGCAGGGGAGGGCTCGAGGGTCATCGCTTCGCCTCCTACCCCAGGGCCTTCGGCGCCCTGCTCAGGAACTACTGCGGCGTGTACGACCTCACGGCCGAGGCGATCCTGACGGGAAAACGCGAGTGCGTCGTGCAGGCGTTGCTGGTGAACCCCGTGGTCGACACGTGCGCGAAGATCGACGAGATGGTGGATCTGCTGCTCGAGCGGCAGAGCGCCTGGCTGGGCTACATCAGGTAGACGCCGGCTTCGGCGGGCCCGGGTCCCGTCCGCGGCGGCGGGGCTATCCCCGCATGCGCTCCCCTGCTTCCCAGATCCCCTCGGCTCGGAGCGCCGCGCGCGCCTGGAGAGCCCAGCCGCGGTTCGCGGCCGGGTTCGCCGGGCTCGGATGAGGAATGGCGGCAGTCCGGATGCCGACCGTGCGCGGCCCGGAGGACATCGTGCCCGTCACCGCGACCAGCCGCTGCCGCGCGAACGCCCCCACTCCCACGGCCCATCGCGGCCGCAGGGTTTCCAGCAGGATTACGAGGAACCGATCGCACAGGGGAAACAGGGCAGCCCGGTCGGCTTTGGCGAGCCTGTCCGGCGTGATGTTCCGCCCCGTGCCATCGAGGAAGAGAAGGGGACAATAGTTAGCCACGAACCAATGCCGGGCGAACTCCCGCGCGTCGCTGAAGCGCTCGCGCATGAGGCCCCAGAGTCTCCGGCCGCTCACCTCGCTGCGGGTGCAGCTGAAGCCGCGCACGGGCACTCGCGGGTGAACAACCGCCGGCGCCGAGACCCGTCCCTCGATGCGAAGCCAGTCCCTCACGGCCGCGACTTCACCAAAGGGAACGCCCGTCTGTGCCATTCCCCACGGGCCGGGGTTCATGCCGAGGAAGACGACGTCATTGCCGCCGGCCGCGTAGAGCGTGACGTAGCGCTCGGCCGGCTCACGGGCATAGAGAAGGGGATTGTAGACGAATCGAACCGGCGGCGCGAAGCGCAGGCGATCCGCCTCCCGCGCCAGTCGTCTCAAGGCTCGGATGAGCTCGGTCGATTTCATCTGCGGAGAGTATCCTGCTCCGCGGCGGTTCCGTACAGGCCGCCGCGCGCCGCTACTTCTTCCCCGGCTTCTGCTTCTCGGGCGCGAGACTTGCCTTCTCCACGGGCTTGGTCGCGAGGCGCGTGCCCCTGGCGGTTAGGCCGCACTCGGGCACCTTCGCGAGGTTGACGGTGAGCGACCTCAGCTTCACCCGCTTCGCCGGCACGAAATCGATCTGCACGACCCCGGGGTTCTTGCGGTCCGTGGAAAGGAACGCGATGCCGGCCGCGCCTTCTTTCACCAGCGAGTAGACCTTGTTGGTGATGAAGCGCTCCACCTTCACCCGCTTGCCCCACGGCGACTTGGCCGCGTCGAGCCACACGAGGTTAAGGTGCGCGCCCATCTCTGCGTCGAACACCGCCGCGTGCAGCACGGGGGCGGGGAGGAACGCCTTTTCGGGCGGGGACATGATCCGGTAGGCGCCGTCGTCCGTCACCACGAGGATCTTGTCGTAGTCCGAGACGTTCATCACGAACTCGCTGCCGCGCACCGAGGAGCCGAAGAACCCCGACTCACGGTCCCATGACAGGCGCAGGTTGGCCTTCGCGACCGCCTTCTTGTCCACGGTGTGGAAGGTCTCGACTTCGGTGCGCCGGGGGTAGCTGTCCCCGTACTTCTCGAGGATACCCTGCACCCACGAGATCGTGGTCTTGGTGAGGTTCTTCAGCTTCGCGTTGGCCTGTTTGATGGCAGCCACGATGTCGTTGATCTCGCCCCGGTTCTTCCTGATGTCGTACGCGCTGATGCGCCGTATTTTGAGCTCCAGCAGCTTCGTGACGTCGTCGTCGGTCATGGCCCGCACGAACAGCTTCGCAAAGGGCTTCATGCCCGCGTAGACCTCGCGCCGGATGGCCTCCTCGGTGGCCGCCTTCTCGATGCGCTTGTAGACCCGGTTCTCGATGAAGATCTGCTCCAGCGTCAGCCAGTGCCGGCGGTCTTCCAGGCGCGCCAGCTCGTGCTCCAGCTCGGCCTTGACCTGGCGCTTGAGGATGCCCGTGAACTCCTTCAGGTACTCGGAGACGGTGACCTCGACGGGACGGTCGCCCCGGATGACGACCATGTTGGAGGAGATCGAAACCTCGCAGTCCGTGTGTGCGTAGAGCTGGTCGATCACCTTCTCGGCGTCGGCGCCGCGCGAGAGCGCGAGCTCGATCTCCACCCGGTCCGTGGTGAAGTCCCCGATCTTCGAGACGCTCACCTTGCCCTTCTGCACCGCCCCCTCGATGGAGGCGATGAGCGAGGTGGTGGTGGTGGAGTAGGGGACCTCGCGGATGACGAGCTTCTGCACGCCGCTCGCCTTCTCGATCTTCGCTCTCACCCGTATGCGGCCCACGCCGTCCTGGTACTCCGACACGTCGATCAGGCCGCCCTGGGGGAAGTCGGGGTAGAGCTCGACCTTCTCCCCTTTCAGGATCGAAACGATCGACTCCATCAGCTCACCGAAGTTGTGCGGCAGGATGGTGGTGGCCATGCCCACCGCGATACCGTCGGCGCCGAGCATCAGGAGCACGGGCACCTTGGCGGGGAGCTCCTTCGGCTCCTGGCGCCGGCCGTCGTAGCTCGGCGTGTACTCGGTGAGCGCGGGGTTGAAGAGGGTCTCGAGGGCGAGGGGGGTCAGCCGGCACTCGGTGTAGCGGGGGGCGGCGGCCTCGTGGCCGGTGACGATGTTGCCGAAGTTGCCCTGCCGCTCGATGAAGTAGTCCTTGTTCGCGAGCACCACGAGCGCGTCGCCGATCGAGGCGTCGCCGTGGGGGTGCAGCTTCATCGTCTCGCCGATGACGTTGGCCACCTTGTGGAACTTGCCGTCGTGCATCTGGGCGAGCGTGTGGAGGATGCGGCGCTGCACGGGCTTGCACCCGTCCCGCAGGCCGGGGATG
>JAPLSM010000166.1 GCA_026398635.1 Spirochaetota bacterium
GTCCGGCATCGACAAGCGCCTCGACGCGAACGGCAATGGCAGGGTCGAGCAGTCGGAGATCGACCAGGCGCTGAAGACGCAGGAGAAACAGGACGCGGAGCGGATGGCGGCGGAGCAGAAGGCGCGCGAGGCGGCCGCAGCGCAGCCGACGGCCGAAAAGCCCACGGCCACGGCACCGCAGGCTGCAGCGACGAAGCCTGCGGCATCCCAGTCCTCGATGTCCACGACGAAAACCACACCCGCAACATCGGCGACGGCCTCCGCGGCACCGGCCGCAGCATCCGCCCCCGCGACGGCGGCAGCGGCCGGCACGTCCACCAGCACCGCAACCGCAAGCACCGGCGTGGCCCTGGAGCAGGTCTCGATCGACGAGATCTTCCCGGTCTTCCGCTCCTACTACGACGACCACCCCATCGGCGAGCTCAAGGGCTACATGGACGCGAAGAAGCCCTGCACCGCGCCGACGACGATCGCGGCAGGCGCCTCCGGAAAGATCGAGCTCACCGCCGTGTTCAACGACAACGTACTGAAGATCACGGAAGGCACGAAGGCCCTGGCGACCGTCACGGTCAGCTACACCACCGGCGGAAAGTCCGTGTCGAAGGACTTCGTGCAGACCGTGCAGTTCCTCAAGCTGAACGCCATGACCTGGGACGACGACGACCGGGCAGCCGCCTTCGTGACTGCCAACGACCCCGTGGTGCAGCAGTTCCGGTCGGCGGTCGTGACGAACGTGGACAAAGCGGTCACCGCCGTGGACAAGAACCTCAGGACCGGCATGGCGCTCCACCAGACCCTCGTGAAGTACGGGATGAAGTACTGGACCGACCCGAACGTCGCCTACGAAACCGTCACCAAGACGAAGTCAGCGGTCGACTCCCTGCAGTTCCCGGTGCAGACGATCCAGCTTAAAACCGGCGACTGCGACGACCTCTCGATCCTCGCCTCCGCGCTCCTCGAGTCCGCCAGCGTGGAGAGTGCCTTTGTCACCGTACCCGGGCACATCTTCGTGGCCTTCGCCCTCGCCATGAAGCCGGACGAGGCGAAGAGATCATTCGTGAAGCCCGACGAGCTCATCTACAAGAACGACAAGGCCTGGGTGCCCTGGGAGATAACCGCGCTGTCGGGCGGGTTCCTCAAGGCGTGGGAGACCGGCGCCAAGGAGTGGAGAGCGAGCGATGCCAAGGGCGAGGCCGGGTTCCACCCGATCCAAACGGCCTGGAAGAAGTACAAGCCGGTCGCCTACTCCGCTTCGCAGGCCACGGTGACCCTGCCCGCCGAGGCGGACTGGACGAAGGCCTACACCGAGGAGGTGAAGACCTTCATCAACCAGCAGATCGCGACGCAGGTCCAGAAGCTTCAGGGGGAAATCAAGAACAATCCCTCGAAGCCGGAGTACGTGAACAAGCTCGGGGTGCTATATGCCAGGTACGGCCTCACCGCGGAGGCCGAGAAGGAGTTCCTGAAGCTCGACAAGCAGGACTACGTCCCGGCCCTGGTCAACCTCGGGAACCTCGCCTTCCTGAAACCCAATATGAAAACCGCCCTCGCCTACTACGGCCGTGCCTGCAAGAAGGAAGCGACGAACGCGAAGGCGCTCCTCGGCACGGCAAGGGCCAACCACGAACAGGAAAACTACGGCGCCGCCCAGGAAGCCTACGCCGCGCTGAAGAAGGTCGACGCAAGCCTGGCAGCCCAGTACGCCTACCTCGATCTGCAGGGCACGGAAGCGGACCAGGCCGCGAAGGCGGGCAACGTGACGGACAAGGTCGAGTGGGAGGAAAAGTAGCCCCCGGACGAGGCACGCCCTCCGCTCCCTGACCTGTCCCGATTCCCGGGTGTACGCAGCCCGTCGAACCTGATACCATCCGCGCCCATGCTTCGACACCCGACGCTGGCAGTGCTCCTGCTCGCGCTTGCCTCCGTCGCGTCCGCGGTCGCCGATACCGCGGATTGGCCGCGATGGCGCGGCCCCGATGGCAACGGCATCGCCCCCGATGCGGAAGTGAACCCGAAGGCGCTCGCCAGCCAGCCGAAGATCGCCTGGAAGGCATCGCTCGGCACCGGCTTCTCCTCCGTGGCGGTCGCCGGTTCGCTCGTCTACGGCCTCGGCAATGCGGGCGGCAAGGACACGGTGTTCTGCCTGAACGCCGACACGGGCCGCACGGTGTGGAAGTACTCGTATCCGTGCGGACAGGGCTCGTACCCGGGACCCCGGGCCACCCCGACGGTGCACGAAGGAACCGTGTACACGCTGAGCAGAGAGGGGCACCTCTTCGCGTTCGACGCAGCGACCGGCAAGGTCCGCTGGAAGAAGCACCTCGTGGACGATCTCGGCATCCAGCCTCCGGGGTGGGACTTCGCGGGATCCGTGGTCGTCGCGGGCAACCGTCTCATCCTGAACGCAGGCGGGTCGGGACTCGCCCTGAACCGGAGCACCGGGGCGACGATCTGGGAAAGCGGCGCGGGTCCTGGGGGGTACGCGACACCGGTGCTCGCCGATCTGGCGGGCAAACCTTCGGCGGTCATTTTCGGTGAGCGTGCCGCGTACGGCGTGGACATCTCCGATGGTACCGTGCGGTGGTCCTTCGACTGGGTGACCGGAAGCGACGTGAACGCCGCCGACCCGGTGGTGTTCGGCGACCGGGTCTTCGTGGCCTCCGCGTACGGCAGGGGTTGCGCCTTGTACGACATCTCGGGGTCTCGGCCCGCCACCGTGTGGCGGAGCAATGCCTTCGAGACCCACTTCAGCAGCTTCGTGGCCATGGACGGGTATCTGTACGGCATCGACGGCGACGCCCGGGAACCGGCTGCCGGGGTCCTGCGGTGCCTGGACGCGCGTACGGGGAAGACCACGTGGAGCTCGCCGGTGGGATTCGGGTCCCTCATCGCCACGCGCGATCACCTCGTCGTCCTGAACTCGACCGGCACGATCGTCGTGGCCGAGGCGTCGCCCGACGGCTACCGGGAACTCGCCCGCTGTTCCCTGCCCCGCAACCAGTATTGGACACCTCCGGCGCTCGCCGCGGGGAAGCTGTTCGTGCGCAACCTCACGGGAGACCTCTTCGCGATCGACGTGAAGTGACGGGCGCCTGCCGGATGCGGTAGAATCCCCTCATCGTGCCGCGGGCTTCCGTCTATCGGCTGGTAAAGGTCGTCATCATCGCCGCCTTCTCGATAGCCGGCCTGACCGCGTTCGACTTCCTGGTCATCCACGATCCCGTCTCCGATCTCGCCGAACACCTCCCTGGCGAAGACGGCAGTCCCGCCAACCTCCCTCCCTCCGACACGGTCGCGATCGGCCAGTACTTCCAGCGCTTCGACGGCATCCCTTCCGCGATCGCCGCCTCCTGGCCCGGGTTCCGCGGCATCGCTCGGGACAACACGAGCCATGAAGCGATGCCGCTGGCCGTGCCGACCCCCGGCTGGCAGCCGCCCATCCTCTGGTCCGTGGAACTCGGCGAGGGGCACGCCGGCGCCGCGGTCGCCAACGGCCGGGTCTACGTGATGGATTACGACGAGGCGCGTCAGGCCGACACCCTGCGATGCTTCTCCCTCGACGACGGAAAGGAAATCTGGCGGCGCTGGTACACGGTCCGTCTGAAACGGAATCACGGCATCTCCCGTACGATCCCGGCCGTGAACGGGAAGCACGTGGTGACCATCGGGCCGGGCTGCCACGTGATGTGCTGCGACGCGCTGACCGGCAGCCTCGCCTGGGGGATCGACCTCGCGCGCGAACACGGCACCGAGGTGCCGCTCTGGTACACGGGGCAGTGCCCGCTGGTCGACGGCTCGCAGGCGGTGATCGCCGTGTGCGGCGCGGATGCGCTGCTCATGGGCGTGGACCTCGCCACCGGGCGCGTCGCCTGGCGCACGCCGAATCCCGCGAAGCTGAAGATGTCCCACTCCTCCATCGTGACCGCGACGATCGGGGGGGTGCGCACCTACGTGTACGCGGCCATCGGCGGGATCGTCGGCATCTCGGCAGAGCCCGCGAGCCGCGGGGCGCTGCTGTGGAACTCCCCGGCATTCGACGCAACGGTGATCGCCCCTTCACCGGTCCCAATCGGCGACGGCAGGATCTTCCTCACCGCCGGCTATGGCGCGGGGAGCATCATGCTTCGGGTGAGCCGGACCGGCGGCTCCTTCGCGACGGAGGTGCTGTACCGGCACCGGCCGACCGAGGGGTTCGCCTGCGAGCACCAGACCCCGGTCCTTTTCCAGGGCATGCTGATCGGCGTCCTCCCCAAGGACGCGGGCACCCGCCGCGCAGAGCTCGCCTGCTGGGACCCTGCCGGACGGTGGGCCTGGACCAGCGGCCAGGACCGCCGTTTCGGCCTCGGCCCGTACCTGCTCGCCGACGGCAAGCTCGTCGTCCTGAACGAGGACGGCGTGCTCACCATCGCGGAGGCGTCCACCGCGGCGTACCGGCCGTTGGGCAGCGCGAAGATCCTCGAGGGGCCCGACGCCTGGGCGCCAATGGCGCTCGTCGCGGGCCGGCTCGTCGCAAGGGACACGCACCGGATGGTGTGCGTCGATCTGCGGAGGAATCCATGAAGGGCCGGCGCGCGCTCACGATCGCGCTGCCAGCGATCGCGATCATTGCCACCTTCGGCATCGGCTTGCTGGTCGGCCGCGAGATCGCCCGGCCGGCGGCGGCGCCGTCGGATGCCCCGCCCGTCTACGACCTCGGGCCGTACGAGAACGTGGCGCCTGAACTCCTCGCCTACCGGGTGCTGGTCGAGGTGCCGGTCGTTCTCTCGAAGCCCAGGGGCATCGCCTCCGCGGCGGACGGGACGATCTACGTCTGCGGCGACCGGTCGCTGCTCGAGATCGACCGCAAGGGCGCGGTGCAGCACCGGTGGGACCTCGACGGCGAGCCGTCGTGCGTGGCTGCCGGTCCGGACGGGACTCTCTACGTCGGGATGCCGGATCACGTGGAGGTCGTGCGGCCGGGGATCGCCGGCACGGCCGCCTGGCCGGACCTCGGGAAGCAGGCCATCGTCACATCGGTCGCGGTCGTCGGCTCCGAGGTGTTCGTGGCGGACGCGGGGAACCGGATGGTGCTCCGCTTCGATGCCGGCGGCAGGCTGGCAGGAATGATCGGCGACGATTACTCCGTCCCCAGCCCGTACTTCGACGTGGCCGGCGGGCCTGACGGGACGCTGTGGGTCACCGATCCCGGCCACCACACGGTGCGGCACTTTACTATTGAAGGAAAGCTGCTCGGCTCCTGGGGGACCTCATCCCTGGAAATCGGCGGGTTCGGCGGGTGCTGCAACCCCATTCATCTGGCCGTGTGTCACTGCAGCGCACTCATCACCGCCGAGAAGGGGATCCCGCGGGTGAAGGTGTACGAGGCGGACGGGGCCCTGTCCGCGGTCGTGGCCGGGCCTGCTAACTTCCCGTCCGGCGAGACCGGGATGGACCTCACCACCCGGCAGGCGAACGGCGGGGAGGTGCTCGTGCTGGTGCCGTCGAGGCGCGTCGTGCGGGTGTACGTGAAGAAGGAGGCAATCGTCGGTGGCTGAGGACCTGTCTCGCAGGGAGTTCCTCAGGACGGCAGGCCGCGCGATCGCACTCGGCGGCCTCGGCGTGCTGGTCTTCCGGCTGCTGCGCCGCGGCGGGGTGCGCCGACCGTCCGGCACGGAAACCTGCGTCAATGACGGACTGTGCCGGGGCTGCGGGGCATTCGCGGGGTGCGGACTTCCGGCCGCCCTGTCCGCGAAGGCGCGGGCGCCGTGGGCGCGGGGGCGCTCGTGACGCGGCGCGAGTTCCTCCAGGCCGGCCTCAAGGTCGGGGCCGGCCTCGGCGTCGCCGGGCTGGCGGGCCTCGTGTCGACCCGGTCCGCTGCCGCCGGCACGGTCTGGCAGATCGACCCCGACGCGTGCGTGCAGTGCGGGACCTGCTCGAAGTCCTGCGTGCTCTCGCCGTCGGCCGTGAAGGCCGTGCACGCCTACGACGTCTGCGGCTACTGCGACCTGTGCAGCGGGTACCTCCAGCCGGCGGCGAAACGCCTCGACACGTCCGCGGAGTCCCGGCTCTGCCCCACCGGCGCCATCACGCGCCGGTTCGTCGAGGACCTGTACTACGAGTACACGATCGACGAGAAGCGATGCATCGGCTGCGCGAAGTGCGTGAAGGGCTGCACGGCGTTCGGCAACGGCTCGCTGTTCCTCCAGATCCGGCACGACCGGTGCGCGAACTGCAACGCCTGTTCGGCGGCCAGGCAGTGCCCTGCCCGCGCCATCAGCAGGGTCAGCGCCCGGCACCCGTACCTTCTTAAAGGAAAGGGCCGCAATGGTTGAACGGCGACGATCTCGCCTCCCCGTCGTCGCCCTTCTCGTGATCGGCCTGGCCGCGCTTGCCCCGGCGGCGCTGCCCGCGGCCGACCGGGTCCCGCGCCCCGAGTTCACCTCCGGCTACGAGGAGCCGTCGGTGCAGACGCCGGCTCCCCGGTCAGAGGTCCTCGAATACCTGGACGTGGCTGTCCTCGCCATCTGCCTGACGCTCTCGGGCTGGCTCGCGATCCGGGCGCGCAGCCGGGAAGGGATCTTCCTCCTCTCCGTCTTCTCGATCGCGTACTTCGGCTTCTTCCGCAAAGGCTGCATCTGCCCCATCGGTGCCATCCAGAACGTCGCCCTGGCCCTCGCCGACCCGACCTATGCCGTACCGGTCGTCGCCGTGGCGTTCTTCGCGCTCCCGCTCGTCACGGCCCTGGCCGTGGGCCGGACCTTCTGTGCCGCGGTGTGCCCCTTCGGAGCGTTGCAGGACGCGGTCATCGTGAAGCTGCTGCGGCTTCCCCGGTGGCTCACGGTGCCCCTCGGTTTCCTGCCCGTGGTGTATCTAGGCCTCTCCGTGCTCTTCGCCGCCACCGGCGCGGAGTTCATCGTCTGCCGGTTCGACCCGTTCGTGAACTTCTTCCGCATCGGCGGGAGCGTGGAGATCCTCGCCCTCGGAGGGGGATTCCTGCTGCTGGGCACCGTGGTCGCCCGGCCGTACTGCCGGTTCCTCTGCCCGTACGGCGTCATCCTCGGGTGGCTCTCCCGTCTCTCGGTCCGGCACGCGAGCATCTCGCCGGA
>JAPLSM010000350.1 GCA_026398635.1 Spirochaetota bacterium
CGGAACGAGCCCGACGTGTACCGGCGCGCCGCGAAGTTCCTCCACGCCAAGGACTTCGTCGTGTGCCGACTCACGGGCCGGATGTGCACGGACTACTCCGACGCCAGCGGGATGAACCTCCTGGACATCGGCGCCCTGCGCTGGTCGGACGAGATGCTCGAGGCCGCGGAGATCTCCCCCGCGCTCTTGCCGGACCTCTTCGAATCGACGGAGGTTGTGGGGAAGGTGACGGCGACGGCGGCCGCTGCAAGCGGCCTCGCCGAGGGGACTCCGGTCGCGATCGGCGGGGGCGACGGCGCGTGCGCGACCTGCGGCGCAGGGGTGGTCTCGGAGGGCGATTTCTACATCTGCCTCGGCACCTCGGCGTGGATGGCGACCGCCAGCCGGACGCCCCTCTTCGATCCCGGCCAGAGGACCTTCACGTTCTGCCATTTCAAGCGGGGCTTGTTTTTCCCGTGCGGCAGCATGCAGGCCGCGGGCGGATCGCTCGCCTGGTTCATGAACGCCTTCCCGGCTCAGGGGAACTCGGGATCGTCTGAAAGTCCGGACCGCTACGAGGTCATGAACCGCGAAGCCTCCGAGGTTCCCGCTGGCTGCGAAGGCCTGCTCTTTCTCCCCTACCTGATGGGGGAACGCAGCCCCTGGTGGAACTCACGCGCACGGGGGAGCTTCGTTGGGCTGTCGATGCGGCACGGCAGGCCCCACCTGCTTCGGGCCGTGATGGAGGGGGTCGCGCTCAACATGCGCGCCATCGCAGACGCGTTCCGGGATCTGGGCAGGGAGTACGGGGAGATCCGCATGCTCGGCGGGGCTGCCCGTAGTGCGACGTGGCGCCAGATCTTCGCGGATGTCCTGGAGACGCCCATCGCCACGTTGAACTTCATGGAGGAGGCGACGTCCCTGGGCGCCGCCATCGCGGGCGGGGTAGGGATCGGCGTCTTCCCGAACATCGAGGACGCCGCCCGTATCGTGCGCACCGTGCACCGGACCGAGCCCGATCCTCTCCGATTCCCCGTGTACCGCCGGATGTACCCGGCGTTCAAGGCGGCGTATGCGCAGCTCGCGCCGGTGTTCGAGATGATAGCGGAGGACTGAAGAAGCCGCGCTGGGGGCGAGAAGCGGGATCGGCGAACGCCGGCACGATGAGCGCGCGGGCCCGGCAGAAGGTCTCCTTGACAACCCGCCGGAGGCATGATACTAGTAACACGTGTTATCTCGGCATCATACGCATGCCGAAAACGTCCCATCCCATCCACGTGACAAGGAGGTTGCTCATGAGCTCTGCGCGCACACTACGACGTCTTGTTCTCCTCATGGTCTTCCTGGTGATTCTCACTCCGCTCGTCTTCGCGACGGGGAAGCCTGAAGCGAAGCCGGCGCCGAAGCCGGCGGCGACCACTCCCGCACCAGCACCCGCGAAGGGCGGCAACGAGTGGCACGAGTCGCCCATGCTGCATCAAAAGGTGGTGGCCGGCCAGCTGCCGCCGCTCGCCCAGCGCCTCCCGAAGGATCCCTTCGTCGAGAAGGTGGTGGAGGAGATCGGCGAGTACGGCGGGGACTGGCACATGAGCTGGAACGGCCTGGGTGCCAAGTGGGGAATCGGCTCCACGACCGAGGAGGCGATGTTCCGCTTCACCCCGGACGGGAAAGCCGTGATCCCGAACGTGGCCAAGAGCGTGAAGATCAACGACAACAGCACGGAGTTCACGATCACGCTCCGCGAGGGGGTGAAGTGGTCCGACGGCGTGCCGTTCACCGCCGACGACGTCATGTTCTTCTGGGAGGAGCTGCTGGTGCCCGGCACCTACAGCAAGCAGGTGCTCGGCTATCCCGCCTTCTACACCATTGCGGCGGACGGGAAGAAGGTTCTCTGCAAAGTCGAAAAGATCGACACCTACACCGTGAAGATCACCCACGCCGCCCCGTACCCCACCTTCCTCCAGCGCATGGCCATCGACACGAAGTGGTTCTTCGCCCCGGCCCATTACTACAAGACGATCCTGCCCAAGTTCGTCGGGCAGGAGAAGGCGCTCGAGATCGCCAAGAAGCACGGCTTCGGGGATGTGACCGCGTGGCTCAAGGAAGTCGGGTACTATTACTGGCAGTACCCGGAGCGGCCCACCCTTCGGGCATGGAAGCCCGTCAACGACGCCACGGAGACCCGCTGGATCCTCGAGCGCAACCCCTACTTCTGGAAGACGGATGCCCAGGGTAACCAGCTGCCATACATCGACCGGATCGTCATCGACCTCACCGAGGACAAGCTCGTGCCGATGAAGGCCATCGCGGGCGAGCTGGATTGCCAGGACCTCAGCACCGCCGACTACACCCTGATCAAGGAGAACGAGAAGAAGGGCGACTACCGGGTGATCGCCTGGAAATCGGCGGGGACCTCGACCAATACGGTCGAGCTGAACCAGACCGTTAAGGATGCCGGCCTCAGGCCGCTGTTCACCGACCAGCGCTTCCGCGCGGGGCTTTCCGTGGCCATCAACCGCAACGAGGTGAACGAGATCGTCTACGGCGGGCGGCAGATCCCGCAGCAGGCGTCCATCCTGGAAGGCCTGCCCTATTCCTCGTCCACCTGGTCGAAGAAGTACGCCGAATACGATCCGGCGGGCGCTGCCAAGTACTTCGACGCGGTCGGCCTTCCCTGGGACAAAGATCACAAGTACCGGACTCGACCCGACGGGAGCGAGCTGCTCATGCTGGTGCACTACGCGACCCAACCGACCAACGACCAGGTGTTCGAGCTCGTGAAGAAGTACTGGGAGAGCGTGGGCATCAAGACCGAGGCCAAGCCGGTCGAACGCTCCTTCCTGGAGCAGCTGCGCAACTCCAACGATTTCCAGGTCGCCTCGTGGGGCATGCAGGTCTTCGACATCAAGCTGCGGCCCGACGAGCTGGTGCCCACCCGTGTCCTGAACTACTGGTCGGGCATGTACGGCCCCTACTACGAATCCAGCGGGAAGATCGGCGAGAAGCCGACCGGAGACATCCTGCTGCTGCAGGAGTACATGGGGAAGATGCTCGGCTCGGTCACCCTGGCCGAGATGGACTCCTGGGCGAAGAAGATCGCGGAGCTCCACGAGAAGAACATCTGGATCATCGGCATCACCGGCGGCTCGCCCACCACGTGGCTCGTGAAGAACAACTTCCGCAACGTGCCATCGGGCCTGTTCAACACCGACGAACTGCGGTACCTGGGTGTCGCCAACCCTGTCCAGTTCTTCATCAGGGGCGGGAAGTAGTTCCCGCATCGAATCGAGCACGAGGAGCTCTCGCGGCGAGAGCTCCTCGTTTTCTCGGGGGGAAGGCCGGATGCTGAAGTACATCCTCAACCGGATCCTCATCATGATCCCGACGGTGCTGCTGATCTCCTTCATCGTCTTCTGGATCATCCAGCTCCCGCCGGGGGATTTCCTGGACACCTACATCTCCCAGGCCCACGCAGCCGGTGAATACGTCGACATTTACACGATCGACCAGATGAGGCAGGCCTACGGCCTCGACAAGCCGTTCCTGGTCCAGTACGGGATCTGGATCAGGGACATTTTCCTCAGGGGCGATTTCGGATACTCGTTCCAATGGCACAAGCACGTGAGCGATCTCATCGCCGACCGCATGGGCGTCACGATGGCCGTATCGCTCCTGAGCCTCCTGTTCACGTACCTCGTGTCCGTCCCCATCGGCATCCTGAGCGCGACGCGCCAGTACTCGATCATCGACTACGTGGCGACGTTCATCGGGTTCCTGGGCGTCGCGATGCCCGGCTTCCTCCTCGCCATTGTGCTGATGTACCTGTCCTTCGTGTGGTTCGGCAACCCCATGATCGGGCTGGTATCCCAGAAGTTCGTCAGCGCGGCGTGGAGCTGGGCGAAGGTGGCCGACGTGGCCAAGCACATGATCCTGCCCGTCGTCATCATCGGCATGTCCGGCACCTGCGGCCTCATCCGGGTCATGCGGGGACAGCTCCTCGACGAGCTGCGCAAGCAGTACGTCATCACCGCCCGGGCCAAGGGCGTGGGACGGACGCGCCTCCTGTTCAAGTACCCGGTGCGGGCGGCCCTGAACCCGATCGTGAGCACCATCGGCTGGTCCCTGGCAGGCATCTTCTCGGGCTCCACCATCACGGCGATCGTCCTGAACCTGCCGATGCAGGGCCCCCTCATCTACGGCGCGCTCCTGAGCCAGGACATGTATCTCGCCGGGGGCTTCCTGTTCATCCTCACCGTGCTCACCGTCATCGGGACCCTGGTCTCCGACATCCTCCTCGCCTGGCTCGACCCCCGAATCCGCCTGGGCAAGGAGGCGTAGGCCGTCATGGGAACCGCGGCGGCTGCTCCCCAGAAGAAATCCCGGCTCACCAAGGAGGAGAGTTACTACCTCGCCACCCAGTGGAAGCTGATGGGGAGGAAGTTCCGCCGGCACCACCTCGCCAGGGCGAGCCTGGTCATCCTCGGCATCTTCTACGCGGTCGCGATCATGGCGGATTTTATCGCTCCCCAGGGGCTGCAGAGCTACGACCAACGCACCACGAACGCCTCCCCGTCGCGGGTCCACTTCGTGGACGAGAACGGGTTCCACCTCCGTCCGTTCATCTACGCGCTCACGAGCACGCGGCATCCGGAAACGAACCGCAAGATATTCGTCGAGGACACGTCGGTCCGGCACGACCTGCGCCTTTTCGCGCGGGGCGAGGCGTACCGGTTCTGGGGCCTGATCCCGACGACGGTGCACCTGTTCGGGACCGACGGGAACGGCCCGCTGTTCATCTTCGGAACCGACGGGATGGGTAGGGACCTGTTCTCCCGGATCGTGATCGGCTCGCGCATCTCCCTCTCCATCGGCCTGGTGGGGGTGGTCATCAGCCTCGTGCTCGGGATCATCATCGGAGGGGTGTCCGGGTATTTCGGGGGTGCCGTCGACACGGTCATCCAGAGGATCACGGAGATCTTCCGCACGTTCCCCACCATCCCCCTCTGGATGGCGCTGAGCGCGGCGATCCCGCCGCGGATCCCCGTCCTGCAGGTGTACTTCTATATCACCATCATCCTCTCGTTCATCGGCTGGACCGACCTTTCCCGGAAGGTGCGGAGCAAGTTCATCTCGCTGCGGGAGGAGGACTTCGTGATGGCGGCGAGGGTCGCGGGTTGCTCGGTGCCCCGCATCATCGCCACCCACATGGTCCCCGGGTTCCTGAGCTACCTCATCGTCGACCTCACGCTCGCGATCCCGGGCATGATCATCGCGGAGACGTCCCTGAGCTTCCTTGGGCTCGGCATCCGGTCTCCGGCGACGAGCTGGGGAGTCCTGCTCCAGGAGGCGCAGCAGATCCAGAACCTCGCCCTCTACCCCTGGCGCCTGCTCCCGCTCGCCTTCGTCGTGGTGACGGTCCTGGCATTCAATTTCCTGGGGGACGGCCTTCGGGACGCGGCGGATCCCTACAAATGAAACCCGGGGACCATGTCGTTGCAGACACCGTTCTCGAGGTCCGCGACCTCCGCGTCCATTTCCCCCTGGATGAAGGGTTGCTGAAGGCGGTCGACGGAGTAGATTTCGACGTAACGAAGGGCAGGACCCTCGGCCTCGTCGGCGAATCGGGATGCGGCAAGAGCGTCACCTCCCAGGCCATCCTGCGGATCGTTCCCCGGCCGGGGATCACCTCCGGGAGAGTCCACCTGTTCCGGGGGGGGAACGGGGCCACGGAGCGCGTGGACATCGACTCCATGGACGACGAGGGGGAGGAGATCCGTGCGATCCGGGGGAAGGACATCGCGATGATCTTCCAGGAGCCGATGACCTGCTTCTCCCCCTATTACACGATGGGAAACCAGCTCATGGAGGCGATCCTCCTCCACCGGACGCCGGACAAGGCTGCCGCCCGGGAGCTGGCGGTCGCCATGCTCAAGGAGGTCGGCATCGCGGACCCCGAGAAGACCATTGACGGCTATCCCCACGAGTTCAGCGGCGGCATGCGCCAGCGCGTCATGATCGCGATGGCCCTCTCGTGCAACCCCAGCCTGCTGATCGCCGACGAACCGACCACGGCCCTCGACGTGACCATCCAGGCCCAGGTGCTGGAGCTCATGAAACGGCTGCAGGCGGAGTTCGGCATGGCCATCCTCTACATCACGCACGACATGGGAGTGATCGCCGAGATGTGCGAAGAGGTCGCCGTTATGTACCTCGGGAAGATCGTCGAGTCCGCGGCGGCGGTCCCGCTTTTCGAGGAGCCGTTGCACCCCTACACCCGGGGGCTCCTGCGGTCCATCCCGAAGATCGACGCCCGGCAGAGGGAGAGGCTGCAGTCGATCGAAGGCGTCGTGCCGCTCCCTCTCGATCCGCCGCCCCGCTGCGGCTTCTGCGACCGGTGCGTGAGCGCGATGCCCGGCCTGTGCGATTCCTTCGACGTGCCGATGGTCGAGGTGAAGCCCCGGCACTCCGTGCGGTGCTTCCTGTATCCCGAGGTCGTCGCGGCCCGCCTACCGAGGGCGGAAGCATGAACGGGCGGCGGATCCTCCTCGAGGTGAACGACCTGAAAAAGCACTTCCCCGTGCGGGGTGGAGGGTTGGGCAGGCGGGCCATGGGGCGCGTCAAGGCCGTCGATGGGGTCAGTTTCCGGATTTTCGAGGGGGAAACGCTTGGTCTCGTGGGGGAATCCGGATGCGGCAAGACCACCCTGGGACGGTGCGTTGTCCGCGGCATCTCCGCCACGAGCGGCGCCGTCCTGTACCACGGGTCCGACGGGCAGGCGGTGGACTTCCTGAAACTCGACGGTCGGGACCTGCGTCGACGGCGGCAGGAGATCCAGATGATCTTCCAGGATCCGCACTCCTCCCTGGATCCCCGCATGAGCGTGTACGACATCATTGCGGAGCCCCTCCGGGTGAACGGCCCCGGGACCGGGCGGGGGATCGACGAGCGCGTGAAGTACCTGGCGGGCGTCGTCAGTCTGAACATCAGCCACCTGATGCGCTACCCGCACGCTTTCTCGGGGGGGCAGCGGCAGCGCATCGGCATCGCGCGCGCCCTCGCGACGAATCCCCGGCTCGTGGTGGCCGACGAGCCGGTGTCCGCGCTGGACGTCTCGGTGCGCGCGCAGGTGCTGAACCTCCTGGAGGATCTTCAGGAGGAGTTCAGCCTCACCTACCTGTTCGTGTCGCACGATCTTTCCGTGGTCAAGCACATTGCAGACCGCGTTGCGGTGATGTACGTGGGGAGGATCGTCGAGATCTCGGAGACGGATCGGATTTTCGACGGACCGAAGCACCCCTACACGGAAGCCCTCCTGTCGGCGGTCCCGCGGCCCGATCCGCGCAGCCGGATGAAGCGGATCGTCCTCGAGGGCGACGTGCCGAACCCCGCCGATCCGCCGTCCGGATGCCACTTCCATCCCCGCTGCCGGTACGCCCGGGACATCTGCCGGGAGCGCGCTCCCGCCTTGCGGGAGGTGGAGCCGGGGCACCTCGCCGCCTGCCATTTCGCGGGTGACCTCGAGCTGCGGGGAGTCAGCGCGATCCGATGAGCACGCGGAGCCCGACGAGCTTCGAGGTCGCCAAGCGCGCCCGAGTCTCGCGGACCACCGTGTCGCTGGTGCTGAACCGGGTACCGGGTGCCAGCATCAGCGAGCGGACCAGGGCGCGCGTCCTGAAAGCCGCGCGCGACATGGGGTACGAGCCGCACGCGACGGGAAAAGCCCTCGCGAGCCGGAAGACGAGAAACATCGGGGTGGCGTACTCGACGGTGCAGGCCTCCCACTCGTTCCTCCAGCTCGTCATCGAGGGGCTTTCGCAGGCCACCGAGAAACGCGACCAGCGGCTCCTCGTGGAATCGTTCGACGAGCGCGACCGGGCCCAGAAGATCCTCCAGCTCACGAGGGCGCGGCACATCGACGGGCTCGTCATGTGGGGGCCCCGACGGGTCGATCCCATCGTCGACACGCTCGCCCGGGACGGGTTCCCGCTCGTCATGATCGGATCCCTGAAGCACGAGGGTCTCTGCACGATCGACATCGACAACCGGGCTGCCGCGAAGACGATGGTCGCTCACCTGATCGATCTCGGCCATCGCCGCATCGCCTGCATCACCAATGCGCCGACCTCCTACACGGCTTCTGCCGACCGGCTCGCCGGCTACCGGGAGGCTCTGCGGCGCCATGGCATCACGCCGGACGAGCATCTCGTCCGGCAGGGGAACTTCACTGCCGAAAGCGGATACGAGGCGATGCTGAGCATTCTCGAAGGGGCAGGCAAGCCGCCGTCCGCGGTTTTCATCGCCAGCGACACCGTCGCCTTCGGCGCCATGAAAGCCCTCCGCGAGAGGCGCCTGCGGGTCCCCTCCGACATCTCCCTGGCGGGATTCGACGACATTCCCCTGGCCGCGTATGCGACGCCCCCCCTGACGACCGTGAGCTTCTCGGGAGTCCAGGAGGGGATCCGGGCCGGCGAAATCCTGATGGATCTTCTCGACGGGAAGATCCGCTCTGCTACGCGGTGCTCCTCGACAGCGGCGACACGATCGTCGACGAGGCCACCGAGATCAAGGACTGGCGGGGGGCGACCCTGCGGGCCGAGCTCATTCCCGGGGCTGCGGAGATGGTGCGCGCTCTCGCGGAACGAGGGTACCGGATCGGCCTCGTGGCCGACGGGTTCACCGACACGTTCCGAAATGTGCTCACGCAGCACGGCCTGATCGATTTCTTCTCCGCTTTGGCCATCTCGGAGGAGGTCGGGGTCAGCAAGCCCGACCCGCTCATGTTTCGGACCGCCCTGGATGCGATGGGCGTAAGCGAATCCAGCTACGGCCGGGTCGTCATGGTCGGCAATCACCTTGGGAGGGACATCAAGGGGGCCAACGATCTGGGGCTGGTGAGCGTCTTGCTGAGCTGGTCGCCGAGGCGTTCGAAGGTCCCTGCGAATGCCGGCGAGGTGCCCGCGTACACCATCGACACCCCGCTCGAGCT
>JAPLSM010000240.1 GCA_026398635.1 Spirochaetota bacterium
CGGTAATTGCCGGCATCGGGTTGTTCTCGAGAATGTTCCGTCCCGCTTCCGCGATCGCACCGGCCCGTATCCTTTCCTTGTACCGGGGGGTGTCGATGTTGTCGGGGCAGCTCGAACAACAGCCCGGGCTGCCAACCCGCATCGAGCCGAATATGGAGTGGAACCGGTTCTCGCCCGTCAAGGCCGGGCACTTCTCGCCGCCCTTTCGAAGACAATGAAAGGTGTTGTCAGGATTTCGATAGTACCAGCACCGCGGCTCCTGACAGATGTTGCCGCCGATGGTTCCCATGTTCCTCAACTGGGGGGAGGCGACCGCATGGGCCGCGTCGGCGAGCATGGGGTAGCTTTTCCGGATCGTCTTGTTCCTGGTGATCGTGGCGAGGGTCGTCAGGGCCCCGATCCATATCCCGCGGGAGTCTTCACGTATCGAGTCCAGGCCTTCGATGTTCTTGATGTCGACGAGGACCTGGGGATACACCGGGTGGACTTCGTCCTTGAGGATTCCGAGGATATCGGTGCCGCCGGCGACGACCACCGCGCTCTTTCGGTGCTTGCCGACGTAAGCCACAGCCTCGTCGAGCGATGTGACCGCGATATGATCGAATGTGCGCATTCCCATGGCTACACCCTCAGTCCTTTCCCAGGGCTTTGAGAATTTTCTCCGGCTTGATCGGGATGTCGTTCACCCTGACCCCGATGGCATTGTAGATCGCGTTCGCTATCGCCCCGGGCGTGCACGACACCGTGCCCTCTCCGATGCCGCAGGCTCCATACTCGCCGACGCCCCTCCACACCTCGAGGAGGACGGGATCGATGTCGGGCATGTCCGCCATGGTCGGGATGGTGTAATCCACCCAGTTGAAATTGAGCGGAATACCGGTGGCCTTGTCATAGATGATTTCTTCGGTCAGCGCTTCGCCCATGCCCATGCATTGGCCGCCGATCTGCTGGCTCTCGGCGCCCGACGCGTACATTACCGTGCCGCAATCGTTGAGGACGATGAGCTTCTTCGCGTCGACCTTCCCCGTGCTCACGTCGACTTCCACCTCGGCGAAGTTCGCGAAGAACGGAACACCGGTGGGCGTCACGTCGGGAGACCGGCTCTTCGCCACCGTGATGGGCGCGTTGTCGCCTTTCCGCAGCAGCTCCTTCACCGTCATGGCGAGCGAAGGCTGGGACGCGACGACGACCTTTCCGTCCACGAAATCGATCTCCGCCGGCGGGAGCTTCAGGATCTCCGCCGCGACCTCCCGGAGCTTTTCCTTGAGCTCCTTCGCGGCGAAGACCATCACCTCCGCCTGGAGGTAGGAAACGGCGCTGTCGGTCTGCACGCAATCCTTCACGCCGTCGTTCGTGTCGACGAAGCTGGTCCAGTGAATGTCCTCCACCCCTATCCCCAGGAAGCTCAGGACCTCCGCGCAGCCCAGGATGTTGCAGGTGTTGGAGCCGCCGCCGACCTCGATGGAGGCCGCGTTGAGCAGCACGGAGCAGTCCGGGTTGAGGGTCATGTTGATCTGCACCTTGCCGCGGCGCTTTTCCTGCCACTCCGCGTGCCAGGCCGGATGGATGGAGAACCCGACGCCCCGACGCTTGACACCGTCCACGACCTCCCCCTTGCCGGGGAGATGCCGGTTCTCCTTCCAGCCGATCCGCCGGGCGCCTTCGCGGAGGACCGCCTCGAGGCTCTTGCTGGGCAGCTTCTCCCACTCGTGCGCGAAGTTCCTGATGCAGAGGTCGACCGGATCCATCCCCAGCTTCTCGGCTACCGCGTCGATCATGTGCGCGAAGATGAGATTGAACTGGGAGTTGCCCACCCCGCGCATCATGCAGCCCGGTATGACGTTCGTGTACACGCCGTACGATTCCAGCCGGAGGTTCGGGATGTGCGCCAGCACCACCTCCGCCAGCTCCTTCGGCACGAACTTCAATGCGAACATCGAGAGGTCGGCGTAGGCGCCGACGTTTCCGATCGACTTCAGGTGGATGGAGGTGATCGTCCCATCCTTCTTCACGCCGGCCTTGAAATGATAGATCGCGGGTTGCCGGGTGTTGATGAAGGACTGGTGCCGGTTGTGCCGGTACTTCACGGGCCGCCCCGTCTTCATCGCGAGCAGGCTGGTGACGAGGAAGAACGGCTGGTCGCCCGTGTCGCCCTTGCCGAACTGGCCGCCGACGTACGAGGATATCGCGCGGACCTTCTGCAGCGGCAGGCCCAGCATCTCGCTGATGTGCATCCGGGTCTGGTCGACCCCGTAGGAGTTGGACCAGACCGTGAGCTGGTGCTCTTTCCACTCCGCGAGGCAGCACCAGTTGTCCATGGCCCCCTGATGGGCGTTGTGAAAGATGGAGTCCCCCTCCACGACGAGGTCCGCCTGCTTGAAGGCGTCATCGACGTTGCCACGGTCCTCGAAGATATCCGGGCCGCCGACGGGATCGGGCGCCAGCACGTTGGTCTTCATAAGGTCCGGATGCACCAGCGGCGAGTCCTTTTTCATCGCCTCGATCGGGTCGAGGACGAAGGGCCGCAGCTCCCAGTCGATCTTCACGAGCTTCAGGGCCTCGTCAGCGATCTCCTCGCTCTCGGCGGCGACGGCGATTCCCATCTCGTCGCCGACCCAGCACGCGTATTCGCCGAGCACCCGGCGGTCGCGGAACGGGAACATGATGCGGTCCCAGTTCACGGTGTCCACGGCGTCGGTCCATCCCGCGCTGGTCAGCTTGAGCGACGCGAACTCCGGATCCTTGTACGTCATGATCGACACGACACCCGGCACCGCCTTCGCCTTGCTCAGGTCGAAACTCCTGATGCGGGCGCTTGGATGCGGGCTTCGAAGAATCTTCGCGTAGAGCATGTCGGGAAAGCGCAGCCGGATCGTCATGTCGTCCGCGTAGATGGCCTTCCCGCTCGCCTTGTCCGGCCCGTCGATCTTCGGCCGGTACCCTCCGACAAACTTGCGGGGAACCCGCGGCTTGTATCCCGTGTTCATGTTCCGCTCCTCCTGGCCTTCATCTTCTCCGCGGCGCGGAGAACGGCCTGGGCGATTCCGGCGTAGCAGCCGCAGCGGCAGATGTTGCCCGCCAGGGCATCCTTCACCTCGGCGAGCGTGGGAGTCGGATTCTCGTTGAGCAGGGCCCTGGCGGTCATGACGAAACCGGGCGTGCAGTAGCCGCACTGCATCGCCGTCCCGTAGCCCGGTTCGCATTGCTCGGCGAACGCCACCACGACCGGATCATCTTGTGGAAGGCCTTCGATGGTCAGGACATCGTGCCCGTCCGCCTCGACGGCGAGCACCATGCACGAGAGGACGGCTTTCCCGTCCTGGATCACCGTGCATGCCCCGCAGGCCCCTTCGTCGCAGGACACTTTGAGTCCCGTGAACCCCAGCTTCTCCCGCAGCACATACGAGAGCGTCGTGGCGGGGGACAGATCGCTTTCCAGCCTGAAGCTGCGCCACTCGCCATTCACATGGATCCGGATCTCTCTCGGCTGCACCGCGGCAACGGTCTCCGGCTCCCTGACGCCACGCGCAACTTCCATTCGCTTATCCGGCATGGTATTCCTTCCCGATCGTAATGGGCCGGCGGGTTTCATTCGCTACCGAACCGTCATGTCCGATTGGCAGTCAGGCGAGCGAATGCAACGAATCGCGAGCCCATATAATGAATCTTGGCTGAGCATAAATGCGCAACTGCTGCCTGTCAATTATTAATTCAGGATTGCGATGACGCCCTCCGCGCTTAAAAGAACGGAATCAGGTATTGTCCTGGTTCGGTGTCGTTCGAAGATGCGCATTCCAATTCTTTTGGCTGTATCATATTGCTAATGTCAACCCGCACGAAGGGTTTCGCCCAACAATTGCTTTAATATCGAAGAGAAAGGAGCACTTCCCGATGTTTGTGGTTCTCGAGGATCAGGTGGCGGGTTGCTGACAAATCAGCTTCTCCATGCCTGAAGTGCACACATACGGGTCTCTGCGGGTTCTGTGTGGGCGATCACTCGGGGCTGCCAGGGCGATTTTTTCTTTTTTCTTGACTTCGTGAGGTTTTGGTTTAGAATGCAACATCTTCAATAGTTACGGTATTCACTCAAATCTTCGATTCGCTGAAGAGGAGGTGCGGAAGTGACCAGAAGGGCTGTGCGAAAAGCATTCATCGCCGTCAGCGTGATCACCATGCTGCTCGTGCTGCTGGCGATGAGCGGCTGCGGCGGAAAAACCGGGACAGCCGCTGCCGGCACGGCAGCGAAGAAAGGAGAGCCCGCCATCCGGTGGAGGCTCCAGTCGTATGCCGGTCCCGCCTTGAACCCGTGGGTCTGCGGTGACGCCATCAAGGAGTTCAACATCGCAGCCAACGGGGAAATGGTCATCGACGTCTATACGGCCGACGAGCTGGTGCCCCAGGGCGAGATGTTCCAGGCGCTGCAGAAGGGCACCATCGACGCCTGCGTCAGCGACGACGACTCCATGGCTTCTCCCGCGGATGTCGCCGTGTTCGGCGCCTACTTCCCCTTCGCCTCACGTTACGGGCTGGACGTCGATGTGCTGTGGAACTGGTACGGGCTGAACGAGATCTGGAAGGAAGCCTATGGCGAGATTGAAGGCGTCACCTGGCTGAGCCAGGGCAGCTGGGACCCGTGCAACTTCGCCACCACCAAGCCGCTCCGCCATCTTTCGGATCTCAAAGGGCTGCGGATGTACATGTTCCCGACGGCCGGCAAGTTCATGCAGCAATTCGGCGTCGTGCCGGTGAGCATGCCCTACGAGGATGTCGAGATGGCCATCCAGACCGGCATGCTGGACGGCGTCTGCTGGTCCGGCATCACCGAGGACTACACGGTCGGCTGGGCCGAAGTCTGCAAGTACTACCTGACGAACCCCATCTCCGGCGGCTGGGCCGGCGGGTGGTTCGTCAACACCAAGGCCTGGGAGAAGGTGCCCCCGCACCTGCAGCAGATCTTCAAGCTGACGATCGAGAAATCGCACTACCTCCGGTTGCACTGGTACTGGTGGGGAGAGGCGAACTACCGGGTCAAGGGCGGCAAGATGCAGCTCACCACCATCCCCGCCTCGGAGTGGGCGCAGGTCGAGAAGGCAGCCCTTAAGTTCTGGGACCAGTACGCGACCAAGAGCCCCCGGAACGCCAAGGTGGTGCAGATACTCAAGGACTACAACGACCTGATGTACAAGGCCGGCCCTCCGTACAGGTACTAGGGAACCGGGAAACAGACTTTCCAGGTGCAGAGGACTGCTTTCGCTGTTGGGCCCATGCCCGAACGGGGAAGGCAGTCCTCACTACATGATCTCCGGATCGATGTCCTGAACGGAAGCGAGGCGACAGGGTGAATAGAGTAATCAAGGGGTACGTGAACGGCATAACTACCACGAGCACGGTGGTGGGGAAGTTTGCGATGTATTTGATCTTCCCGATGATCGGCATTCTGATGTTCGAGACGATTTCGAGAACGATCTTCAACCACCCCTGGATCTGGTCCGTGGAGATGGCGCAGTTCGTCATGGCCGCCTACTACACCCTCGGGGGGGCCTACACCCTCCTGCTGGACGGTCACGTGCGCATGGACTTGTTCTATGCCAAGTGGTCGCCGAAGAACAAGGCGCTCGCCGACGTTCTCACGTTCTCCATCGTCATCTTCTACCTCGTGCTGCTCCTCGTGGGCGGCTTCATGAGCCTCAATTATTCCATCAAGTACAACCAGAAGAGCTATTCCTCGTGGGCCCCGACGGTGACCCCCATCAAGATCATCATGCTGTTCGGGATCGTGCTGATGGCGCTGCAGGTGATCGCCGAGTTCTTCAAGGATCTCGCGAAAATCCGAGACGCGAAGAACAAAGGCGCCGTGCAGGATGCGAAGAAGGAGACCGTATGAGCTTCGAGATGACTGCCATCCTGATGTTCGTCTCGATGCTTGTCTGGCTGCTCACCGGAAGACACATCTTCGCGGTCATCGGCGGCGTGGCGGCCGCTTTCTCGCTCGCCCTGTGGGGTGCGGGCGGAGAAGGCATGACGTTCCACCAGAGCATCAGCCTGCTGAACTGGTATCCCCTGCTGACCCTGCCCCTGTTCATCTACATCGGGTACATGTTCTCCAAGTCGGGGATCGCGGACGACCTGTACCAGATGCTGTACGTCTGGATGGGGCCGGTCCGGGGCGGCCTGGCCATCGGAACCGTGATCCTGATGTCCATCATCGCGGCGATCAACGGCCTGAGCGTGGCTGGCATGGCCGTCGGGAACACCATCTGCCTGCCGGAAATGAGAAAGCGCGGGTACGACAAGATCATGATCTCGGGGGTCATCCAGGGCGCCAGCTCGCTGGGCATCATGATCCCGCCCAGCGTGGTCCTGGTGCTGTACGGGATGATCGCCCGGCAGCCGGTCGGCCAGCTCTGGATGGCCGGCGTACTCCCCGGTATCATGCTGGCGATCCTGTTCATTCTCTACGTAGCAATCCGTTGCTGGATCCAGCCCAAGCTGGGGCCGGCGGCGACCAAGGAAGAGCGCAACATCCCCTGGCGGAAGAAATTCAAGCTGCTCAGCTCCGCGATCCTTCCCATCCTCATCATCTTCCTGATGTCGGGGCTGTTCTTCATGGGGATCACGAGCCTGGTGGAGAGCTCCGCGGTGGGCGCGATCGCGGTCACCGTCATCGCGCTCGTCAACAAGCGGCTGACCTGGAAGATCATGCTCGAGATCATGAAGGAAACCCTGAGCGTGAGCTGCATGTTCATGTGGGTCATCCTCGCTGCGCTGGCCTTCGGAGCCGTCTTCGACGGCCTGGGCGCCGTGTACGCCATCGAGAGCCTGTTCCTCCGGTGGAACCTCGGCCGGTGGGGCATCGTCATCATGATGCAGATCTCCTACATCATCATGGGCATGTTCCTGGACGATACTGCCATGCTTATCGTCGTGGCTCCCCTGTACGTCCCCCTCATCATCAAGCTGGGGTTCAACCCGATCTGGTACGGGGTTCTCTACACGATTACCTGCCAGATCGCATACCTGACGCCGCCCTTCGGATACAACCTCTTTTTAATGAAGGCGATGGCGCCGAAGGATTACACCATATCGGATATCTACCGATCCGTCTGGCCATTCGTGGGCGTTATGATCCTGGGCCTGGCCCTGGTGATGATCTTCCCCGACATCGCCCTGTATCTGCCGAGGACGCTCCTGGGCGGCAAATAAAGGACCAGTTGATCGGCAGCAGGGAGGGCGCAGCTGACGGCGCGGGAAGGGTCGGCGAGATGCGCTCTGCGGTTACGGTACAACCCACCACGCCGTGGGGGCGGACATAGGGTGGTTTCAATGGCGACGGATTTTTTCCCCGGCGACGTGTACACCACACCCGAGGGTGTTCGACGCGCGTTGAGCGAATACCTCCTGCTCGGTTCGCGCTGGGGAGTCTATTGTCATTTCATCGCGACGATACTCCGCAGCCGGGCCCTCGCCCTGGCGGGCGTGTACGACGATGAAGCCTGGGCGCGCAGTTCGCGCGAGATC
>JAPLSM010000160.1 GCA_026398635.1 Spirochaetota bacterium
CCAGGTCGATAGGCTGGAGGTGTACGCGCGGCAACGCGCTCAGCCTACCAGTACTAATCAACCGTGAGGCTTGACCATATTATCGTCCGCTCTTCATTCACTCACTCCCCCCAGGCAGCACGAAGTGCCGCCGAGGGGCCACACACATCTCTCACCCTCCCTGAGTTGTCGTCGTCGTAACAGAAGGACACCGTCCGTTTGACTCAGGCTGCACAATGCGGGGATAGGTACGCGCGTCTGACCGCGGGGCGGTCCTAGAAGCGCCAGCCGGCCTGCACCCCGCCCTCGAAGACGAAGTCGGTCTTTCGCGCGACGGTTGCGCCATCACCT
The DNA here is from genome assembly GCA_026398635.1 of Spirochaetota bacterium. GTDB lineage: Bacteria > Spirochaetota > Spirochaetia > SZUA-6 > Fen-1364 > JAPLSM01. The sequence continues at coordinate 331 of JAPLSM010000160.1, forward strand.
AGCCGGGTCTCGATCTGTTCGCGCTCCGCCTGGCTGAGCAGCTTGAAGCCGAGCAGTACCTGGGGCCGCACGTACAGGCCCTTCAGGATGCGGATGTCGGCGCCGACGCCTGCTTTGAACCAGAACTGGTTGAGGTCGGCCTTCTCCTGGTCGGTGAGCGGGGCCTTCAGGTCGTACTTGATGCCGAACAGCGGGAAGAGGCTCACCGGGCCGAGCGCGAAGGGATACTTCCCGAGCAAAGACAGGGAGAGGAACCCGGCGCTGTTCTCGTCGTCGGCGTCGCTGATGATCGTGGTGCCGAGGATGACCTGCGTGGTTTTGGTGTGGGTATTTCCGTTCGCCCGGAATCCGACCGCCGCCACGCCATAGGTCGCATCGAAGTACGCAGAGAAACCAAACGGGACCGTGGTCTGTACATCCTTCCGCGAATCCCAGACCAGGTACTCCTCGCAGTACGCCGTCTGCGAGAACGAACCGACCGTCAATCCGGCCCCGGCGCTGAGGTCGAGTCCGAATGCCGCGGTAGCGAGTACTGCAAAGACGATGACAGCCGCAAGCCTTCTCCTGGATGCGTTCCTTTCGGCAGAACGTGATGGGCAGCCGCCTGATGAGCTGCCACCTTGAGTGTATTTCAGGACGGTGCGACTTCAATGGCAGCTCTCCCGTCGGCTTCACAACCGGGAGGAGCGGGGTGTGCTGTTCGCGGGGAGGAACCTGACATGATCCGCGGCATCGCCTACCTCGTGGTCGCCCTCAACGCCAACACCCGGCCCGGCGAGATCGCGGCCGGAGCTGCCTGCGGCGTCCTGCTGGCGCTGATCCCCGGCGGCAACCTGTTGTGGATCGCACTCGGGCTGCTGCGGCTGGTCGTGCCGCTCGTGGGACCCCCTGCTTGATGCCGCGGGGTGGGCGGTGCTGACAGCGCCATGCCTCCAGGAAGCCTTTTCGGTGCTGCAGGGCACGCCCTTCGTGCCGTTGACACGGTTCAACCACACCCTCGTCATGGGCGGCCTGCTGGCCGGCGTCGTCCTGTGGGTGCCGGTGTTTCTCGTCTTCCGCGGTCTGGCTGGAATCAACCGGACACGGCTGCGCGAGCGGATCGCCGGCAGCCGGTTCGCGAAGGCCATCGGTCGCATCCCCCTCGTCTCCGCAGTCGGCAAGGCGGTCCAGGCGATCAGCAGCGCCCTCCCGAGCGCGGGTTGAGGAGCGCAGCATGAAGGAGAAAAAGCAGGCTGCCGCTCCACGGATGTTCCCCGTCGAGATGCCCGAACGCCGGTTCCAGGCCGCTATCCTTCCGCGGGTCCACATCGAAAGCGACCGTGCGTTCCTGCTTTCGCTCTGCCGTCGTGAGGGCGAGGTGCGCCGTAGGCAGCAGGCGCTCGCACCGCAGGACGCGATGCGACTCGCGGGGCTGGCACGCTCGATCGGGCGGAACCGCGGCGTGGTACGCCGGGGCAGGCTTTCCGTCCTCCTGGCGATCGTGGCTCTCGTCACCGCGTTCAGCCTGCTTTTCAAGAACCGGCTATTGGAGAACGCGCTGGAGAAGGGAACTCCAGGCGGTCTTCAGCGCCCGGGCCGAGGTGGACCACCTCGACGCGCGGCTCATCGGCGGCCGGATCGCGATCGGTCACGTCGCGGTCGCCGACCGGGACGCGCCGATGACGAACCTCTTCGAGTTGGGGGTTACTGAGCTCTCGATCGACACCGGGCAGCTCGTGCAGGGCAGGGTCATCGTGCGCGACGCAACATGCCGGGGCGCCGCGTGGGCGACCCCGCGGCAGACATCGGGAGCACTCACACCGGAGCCGGACTCGGGTGCCGGAGAAACACCCGCCGCGCCCACCGCAGCCATGGAATCGATCCTGACCGCCATTCCCTCGTTGGACGTGGCTGCCCTGCTCGAAGCGCAGGCCGCGACCCTGAGGAGCCCACGCGCGATCGCGGATGCGAACGCACGCATTGGGGAGCGCTCGGTTGCCTGGTCGAAGCGAGTGGAGCAGGGCAGCGCGCGCATGGATGAGCTTACCGCGTCCCTCGAGAAGCTCGAGGCTGTGGAGCTTTCTTCCTTTAAAACCGTGAAGGACATCCGCGAGACCCTGGAGATCGCCACCGCGGCCGCGGCCGCCGCCCAGGCAGTGCGGAAGGAGCTGTCGGAAGCGGACAAGGCCCTCGCCGCCGACGTCGCGGCCCTCGTCGCGAAGGTCGACCTCTCACCCGGCGGGCTGAAGTCGATGGCATCGTCGCTCTCCGAGGGTATCCTGCAGCGGTACCTCGGCAGGTATTACTGCCTAGCGGTGAAGGCGAGGGATGCAGTCGTCGCGTTGGTCCGCGGTCACGGGGCAGCTCTGGCACGGAAGGGCATCGGTCGTACCGGCAGGGTGGTCGCCTTCCCGTCGCCCGCGTCCCCGCGGTTCCTCATGGAGCGGGCCGCCTTCTCTCTCGACGAGCATGCACCGCTGCCGAGAATGGACGCCTCGGTCGCCGACCTGACGAGCGATCCCGATTTCGTCGGAAGGCCATTCCGATTCAGCGCCGCAGGCCGGTCGGGGGCCCGCGAGGTCTCGCTCGCGGGGTCCCTGGACCTCAGGACGCGTTGGGAATCCGACCTCGGCGTGACCGTGCGGGCGGCGGGCCTGCCGTTCGCGGTCTCCGAGGGGCTGGAGGCTGCTGGGATGCGCGCGATCGCCGGTACGGCAGGATTCCGTCTCGATCTGTCCCTGGCACCGGACGGGGGAGTGCGCGGCTCGGGGTCGCTCTCCCTATTCGACCTCTCGCTCGAACCGGCATCGCAGGCGGAGCCGCTGCTCGCAGCGGTCTCGGAAGCGGTCACCAGAGCGGGTCGGGCAGCCGCGGACTTCGCTTACCGCCTCGCACCCGGAGGCCGGCTGGACGTCACCGTTTCCTCCGATCTTGATGCAGTCATAGCCCGGAGCGTCGGCGAACGTGTGTCGACCTTTGCCGGCGGATACGGGGATGCCATTCGTACCGGGCTCATGGGCCGGCTCGGCAGCGACCTCGAGAAGAACCGCGACAAGGTCGCCTCGCTCGCGGAATCGAAAGCGACCTCCGCGGAGAACCTGGCTCGCCTGCCCCAGATCGAACAGCGCATCGCCGCGGTCCGGAAGGGAATAGAGAAGAAGCTCGCGGGCATGGTCGCCGTGCCCGGCCTCAATCAATGACCGTCTCGCGGAACGGTGTAACCATCCGGCTGCTTCGTTGTTTGGTACGATAGAGACAAGGCGGAATCTGGATTCCCGTGGGGTAAGTTTCACCTCCTTTCCTTGCCCCTTTGTCTCAGTGGGGGTCAGGTGTTACCTGATCCCCATTTTTTTACTACGATGCGCTGGGAGGCTTCGGTGCGCATCCTTTTGATCTGCCCCGTACCCATCGAGTTCACGAGCTGCCGCAGCCTGCTGTCGCTGCGCGACGCCGGTGCCGTGGCGGGCTGCCGGTGCGCGCGCGGCTCGGTGGCCGGCCTCGAGGCGGTGGCCCTTCAGTCGGGGCCGGGCAAGGCCCGGGCGGCCGCAGCCGCGGCGGCTGCCATCCCGGCCGTCGCGCCGGACCTGGTGGTGGACACGGGCACGTGCGGTGCGCTGGATACGGGGCTCGTGGTGGGCGCCGTGATCGTCGGCCGCTCGTGCGTGGAGTACGACATCTCGGGCTCGGGGCTGCCCCGGAGGATCATCCCCGAGATGCGCCTGCCCTCGGTCCTCTCGCTGCTGCCGCGGCCGCAGGCCGACCGCCTGGTGCGCGCCGCCGTCGAGGTCGGCCGGGGGACGGACCTGCACGTGCGCGAGGGGGTGCAGGCCTGCGGCGAGTTCTTCATCCAGTCGCCTGACATCCGGGACGGGCTCGCGGCACTCACCGGGGCGCTGGCCGCGAACTGGGAGACCGCGGGCGTGTTCGTCGCCGCCCTGCGCGCGGGGATCCCCCCGCTGAGCCTCCGGGCGGTTTCGGACCTCGGGGACGAGCGGTCGCTGCGCGACTTCCGGCACAATGTGCGCCGGGTGTCCCGGGAACTCTACGGCTGCGTGCGCTCGCTCGCCGAGGCCGGCTGGTTCGCGCAGCTCCACGGGCGCTGGCGCGACGCGGGGATCACCCCCTCGCGTGCGGCGCGGGAGGTACTGCCCTAGCCCGGGACGGCTAAGGTAAGCGGCGAGCGGGTATACCCGCACGAGCCGCCGACCATAGAAACCCGCCTCTTGCGGGCGGTCAGTACCCGGGGGTAGAATCGGGCGAAATTCGTGCCGGGGAGGGATATCGTGTCCAAGACGTTCGTGGAGACCTCGACGGAACTGCTCGACGGCATCGACGAGATGGTACGCGAGGGGTACTACGCCACACGGAGCGAGGGGGTCAACGAGGCGATCCGGCTCCTGCTGAAGCAGTACAAGCTGTCGAAGCTCCACGCCAAGGACGTGGTCGCGCTCACCGGCGGGGGGAAGACGGCGCCATGATCGGACAGGTAGTCGTCGGCATCGACGGTTCGGCGCACTCGCTGACCGCGTTCCAGTACGCGATCGACCTGGCGCGCAAGGCGAAGGCCGAGCTGAAGCTCGTCTTCGTCATCGATTCCCGCAAGACCGACCTGCCGATCGTCTACACCGCGAGCCACTTCGACTACGGCTTCGAGCGCGTCTACGTGCCGCCGGAACCCGGCCTCAAGGATTTCTACGACCGGGTCAGGAGGGACATCCGCGCGTTCGCCGACCGGTGCGTGGCCACCTGCCGGACCGACGCGGAGGCGCAGGGGGTGCGCTTCTCGCACCTCGTGCGCGACGGCCTGCCGTCCGCCGTGCTCACGGAGGAGGCCCGCTCGGGCGACCTGCTCGTGGTCGGTCAGCGCGGCGAGAACGCCCGATTCGCACGCGCCATCGTGGGCTCGACCACGGAGGACGTGGTCCGGTCCTCCCCCCGGCCGGTGCTGGTTACGCCGCTCGCGTTCCGCAACCCCGGACGGCTGCTCTTCCCCTATGACGGGAGCCCGTCCGCGGAGAACGCCCTCCGCTTCTACATCGACATGCTCCACGGCGTCACCGGGGAGCTGGTCGTGCTCAGCGTGACCGAGCAGATGGAGGAGAACTTCCCCTTCGAGCAGGAGTTCAGCTACCTCGGCACGCACGGCATCACCTACCGGTTCATCGTCGAGACCGGACGCCCGATCGAGGTCATCCCGCACGTTGCGCAGCGCGAGGGTGCGGACCTGATCCTCGTGGGCGCCCACGGCAGGCAGAAGCTGCGGGAGTACCTGCTCGGCTCGACCGCCTCACATCTCATCCGACGCAGCGACCTCGCGGTCCTCGTCGTCTTCTAGGTGTCAGCCTTCCCGCCGAATCCCGACGCGGAGCGCATGGTACGTTTTCAGACCGAGTCGCGCGGCGTGCGTGACGCGCGCGTGCTCGACGCGATGCGACGCGTGCCCCGCGACCGGTTCGTGCCGGCCGGGCACCGCGCGGACGCGTGGGCGGACCGGCCCGTGCCCATCGGCCATGGGCAGACCATCTCCCAGCCGTTCATGGTGGCGCTGATGACCGAGGCGCTCGGCCTGCGGGGGAGCGAGCGCGTGCTCGAGGTCGGCACGGGCAGCGGCTACCAGGCGGCAGTGCTCGGCGAGCTCGCCTCCGAGGTGTTCACGGTGGAACGCATCGCGGAGCTTGCCGGGACCGCCGCCCGAACCCTGGAAGACCTCGGCTGCGCGAACGTGACCGTCGTGATCGGCGACGGATGCCGGGGCCTGGCCGAACACGCCCCGTTCGACGCCATCCTCGTGGCTGCGGCTGCGCCCGCGGTGCCCGGGGCGCTCCGGGACCAGCTCGCCGACGGCGGCATCCTGGTGGTGCCAATCGGCGAGAGCGCCGGGGTGCAGGTGCTGACCATGGTGCGGCGCGAGGGCGCCCGGTTCACGATCGAGGAGGGGACGGGCTGCCGGTTCGTGCCGCTCATCGGCGAGGGGGCCTTCGACGCGTAGGGCCCCGGCTCGGTTGACACGCACGGCGGCCTTCTGCCTCACTGTGCCCCGGCGAAGCAGATGAGCATGGCCATACCGATCTATCGACCCACCCTCAAGCGCCGGGACATGGGCAGCGTGCTGGGCTGCATCGTCTCGGACAAGCTCGGCCCCGGGGACCTTGCCCGGGACCTCGTCTCGCGCGTCTCCCAGGCCATGGGGACGGGCGGCGGGGTGACGGTGTCCAGCCCGTACGCGGGACTGTCGCTCGCCCTCGAGGCCCTCGGCCTCGCGCCGGGTGACGCGGTCGTGCTCTCGGCCCTCGCGCCGGCGGTGCACCTGCGCGCCATCCGCGACCGCGGCCTCGTGCCGCTCCTCGCGGACGTGGACCCCGAATCCGGCTGTATCGACCCGGCAGCCGCCGAGCCGCTCGTCGCGAGGGGCGCGAAGGCGTTCGTCGCGCACCACGCCCTGGGGTTCGTCGCGGACCTGGAGGCGCTTCGCGGGACCGGCCTGCCCGTGGTCGAGGACGCCTCCCAGGCTGTCGGGGCGCACTTCCCGGGCGGCGCGCCGTGCGGGAGCGGGGGCGACCTGTGCCTGCTGTCGCTGGACCCCGAGGGCATCGTCACCTGTGGAGGCGGAGCCCTCGTGCTCGGCCGAACGCGGCAGGCGGCAGCCGGTCTTCGCCGGACGGCAGAGGGCTCGCCCGTGTACGCGCCGCTGCCCGACCTGAACGCCGCGCTCGGAATCTCGCAGATCGCGGCACTCGAGCGGTTCCTCGCGGTGCGTCGGGAGATCGGCGCGGCCTACGCGCAGGCGCTCGTGAAGTCGCGCCATCGGCCGCTCGTGCAGAAGGGCGAGGCCGAGCCGGTGCCCTTCTCCTTCCCCGTGCTTCTTGCCGACGGCATGAAGGACGTGCGGGCCTTCGCTTTGAAAAAGGGCATCGAGACGCTGCCCGCCTTCGCCGAGTGCGCGGCGGCCGTCGACGGGGGCGCTGCCGAGGCGTGCCCGCACGCGCGCTCACTCATGCTGCGATGCCTGCTGTTCCCGCTGTACCCGATGCTCGCCCGGCGGGACGTGGAGACGGTGGCGAAGGTGCTGGCGGCACTCCCGTAAGGGGTCGCTGGGGCCTCTCGCCACATGCTTCGCATGTGGCTGTCGGGGTCGCGACGTCGTGCTTCGCACGACCTCGCTGCCCTTGCCAACCCGCCGACCGTTCCGGTACAGTTGGCGCGGATGACCGGCAAGCAGCGTGAACTTCACCGCGTTCTCATTGTCATCAACTCGCGGAAGGATCACGTGTCGACCGTGGTGGACGCCGTCGAGTCGTTCGTCCGGGCGCGGGGCGGCGAGACGATACGGATGGACTTTGCTGCCCGTGTCCCGGCCAAGGCGCTCGACGGGCTCGACCTCGCAGTGTCGCTCGGAGGCGATGGGACATTGCTGTCCTGCGCCCGTCTCGTCGCAGAGCGGGGCGTGCCCATCCTCGCGGTCAACCTCGGGGACATCGGCTTCATCACGGAGGTTACCCGCGATGAGCTGATCCCTGCCTGCGAGGACTTCCTCGCGGGCACCGCCTCCTTCAGCGAGCGGCTGATGCTCGCGGTCTCGGTGCGCCGCGGCACCGCAGAGGTGGCCTCGTTCACCGGTCTGAACGACGCGGTTGTCTCCACGACGGGCATCTCCCGCATGATCCGGCTGAAGGTGCAGCTCTCGGACACACCGGTCGGCCGATACCGGGCCGACGGCGTCATCGTGGCCACCCCGACGGGCTCCACGGCATACTCGATGGCCGCCGGCGGCCCCATCGTGTACCCCGAGATGGAGGCGTTCATCCTCACGCCGATCTGCCCGTTCACGCTCGGCAACCGTCCGACGGTCGTGCCGGCTTCCGAGCAGCTCGAGATCGAGGTCGAGGGGAATCAGAAGACCGGCGTGGCCCTCACCGTGGACGGGCAGGAGACGGTGCCCCTGCAGCCGCAATCATCGAGAAGCTGCAGGTGCGCTTCACCGGCGGCCTGAACGTGCTCACGGGCGAGACGGGCGCGGGCAAGTCGATCCTGATCGGCGCCCTGGGCCTGCTGCTCGGGGATCGGACCGACACCTCGATCGTGCGCGCCGGTACCGAGGAGACGGTGGTCTCTGGGGTGATCGGCGTCGGTGGCTCGCCCGAGGCGGCCGCGTGGCTGGCCACGCGCGGGATCGAGCCCGAGGAGGGCGCGGTCATCCTGCGCCGGGTCTTGAAGGCGACCGGCCGTGGCGCGTCGTTCATCCAGTCCACACCGGTGACCCGCACGGACCTCGCCGAGTTCTCGTCGCTGCTGTTCGACGTGCACGGTCAGCACGAGCACCAGAGCCTGCTCGACCTCGAGCAGCATCGACGTCTCCTTGACCGGCACGGGGGCACCGAGGTGCTCGCCGGGCGGTTCCACGAGTTGTACCTCTCGCTCGCGACGCTCCGCGAGCGCTTGTCGAAGCTCGTGAGCGACGAGCGCGAACGCCTGCGTCGGATGGATCTGCTCTCGTTCGCGGTGCAGGAGATCAAGGCCCTCGCGCTGAAGCCCGGGGAGCAGGACGAGCTGGAGAAGGAGCTCGCCATCCTCTCGCACCACGAGAAGCTCTTCACCCTGCTCGAGCAGGTCCACGAGGCGACGGCCGGCGCGGGCGGCGGGGCGCTCGGGCAGCTGCGGGCCTCCCGTCACGCCATGGAGGAGGCGCTCAGCATCGACCCCGCGCTCTCGAAGCCGGCGCACCAACTCGAGGACGCATGCTACGAGATCGAGGACTTCGCGGCGACGGTGCGGCAGTACCGGGAGCGTGCGGAGTTCAGCCCCGAGCGGCTGGACGCGGTTCAGGAGCGCCTCGCGGCCATCCGGGCCGCCGAACGCAAGTACGGGGACACGATCGACGCCGTGCTCACGTACCTCGCGGCGAGCGAGCAGGAGCTCGCCTCCATGGAGAACTACGAGGAGGAGAAGCGCCGGCTGGAAGGCGAGATCGGCCGCACCGAGCGCGAGCTCGTTGCCGCGGGCCGGGAGCTGTCCCAGAAAAGGCGCGCGGCCGCCCAGGTGCTCGGCCCGGGCATCGAGGCGGAGCTTCGTCTCCTCGGCATGCCGAAGGTCAGCTTCCGCGTGGCCGTGCAGCCCGCCACGCGCACTGCGGCCGCGGCGGGGGCGGGCGCTGGGACGACCGCCGGGCCGGGGAGCGCAGCCGCCACGGGCGGCCCGGCCGCGGGAGCCCCCGGGGACGGGGCTGCCGTCGCGAACCCGTGGGGCCTCGATTCCGTCGAGTTCGTCATCTCGCCCAACCTCGGCGAGCCCTTCAAGCGCCTGCGCTCGATCGCATCGGGCGGCGAGCTCTCGCGCGTGATGCTGGCGATCAAGGGGGTGCTCGCGGCTTCCGACCGGATGAGCACGCTGATTTTCGACGAGGTGGACGCGGGCATCGGGGGGGAGGTGGCCCTCTCGGTCGGGGAGCGCCTCGCGAGGCTCGCGGCGTCCAAGCAGGTGCTGTGCGTGACGCACCTCGCCACCATCGCTGCGAGAGCCGACAATCATCTCAGGATCGACAAGGCGGCGTCGGGCGGCCGCACGGTGACCCGCGTTGAACGGGTCGCGGGCGCCTCCCGGCGCGAGGAGATCGCCCGGATGCTTGCGGGTGACCGCACGGGCGAGTTGTCGCTGCAGCACGCGCAGGAGCTGCTCGACCGGCTCGGCGCTTCCACCCCGGAAGCGGGGCGAGCCAATGGCCAGGGACGGCCGGAGGTCGGTCCCGGCACGGCGTACGCCATGCCGGGAGATGGCGGAAGGCCGACCGCCGCCCCAGGGGCGGCGGTCGGCAAGGACGGACGGTGATGAAGAAAACGAGCGAGGAAGCCAGGCGCCGGTACACCGAGTACATCCAGGAGTACAAGGTCTTCATCGAGGCTGCGCAGGAGCGCGAGCGGACGGCCAAGGCGGCGTTCGCCGCGGACGGAGGGGGGGTAGCGCTCGCCAAGCTCGCGCTGGCGGGCGACAGCCTCGACGTGGTCGCCCACTTCTTGTTGATGAACTCGCTGTCGGTGTCGCTGCTCGGGATCAGGAACGAGGCGTTCCTCAACGAAGCCCGCAAGAGCTGCTACAAGGCCGTCATCTGGCTCGAGGAGGTCGTCACGCCGCTCATCGATGCGCCCTTCTCCGAGTACGAGGAGTCGCTCGCGGCCATCGAGGGCTTCACGGACGAGAGCCGCTACGAGCTCGTGAGGAAGCTCGGCTTCGCCGTCGACGCGATCGAGGAGGGTTACGGCGAGAACTCGAAGTGGAAGTGGTCGTTCGTCGAGCTGGAAGCCCGGTTCGCCGCGGTGACGCGCAACCTGCTCAACCTCAAGACCCTTCTGGCGGGGATGGACCCCCGAATCGAGGGGTACGCGGCGCGCCTCGCGCACCTCGGCCTTGCCCGGGAGCTGCTCCAGCAGTCCGCGGACCGGTACCGTCAGAAGTACGAGATGGGCAACCTCCGGGTCGACGACATCAAGGCGGGCATCAACTTCCTCGCAGCCGTGCGGCGGCTGCACGTGGCGCTCGGCGAGACCGAGCAGGCCGAGGTCGTCAAGAAGAAGGCGGAGATCTGGAAGGCCAAGATGGAGGACGACCTCCGGAAGGCGGAGCAGGCGCGCAAGGCTTGAGCGGGAGCCACCGGGGGCGCGGGGGACAGCGCCTGGAGCGAACCGTGACGGGCTGCGGCCTCAGCGCCTGCCGAAGTCGTGCAGCGAATCGGAGGGGAGGAGCTCCCCGAGCGTGGTGACGACGGCGCGCGCCCGGTCGCGTCCCGCGTAGATCACCGGCGTGGCGGGCGGGCAGAACTCGGTGAGCACCTGCCGGCACGCGCCGCAGGGCGGCACCGGCCCGTCGACCGCGCCGCAGAACACGGCCACCGCACGGATGTCGCGCGAGCCCCGGCCGACCGCGGTGCACACCGCGGAGCGTTCGGCGCAGATCGTGAGCCCGTAGGAACGGTTCTCCACGTTCGTCCCGGTGACCACCGTGCCGTCAGCGCACTCGAGCGCCGCCCCCACCGGGAAGCGCGAGTACGGCGACCACGAGGCCGAGGCGGCCGCAGCCGCGGCATCCAGCAGCGCTTCGAGTCTCGAGCGTTCCATTGACAACCTGACCTCCCCGCCGCTACGATGACACACCCGCAGTCGTGAAGAAGCGAAGACCCCTGCGCGGCGTTCTGGCCGCGCTGCTGCTGAGCGTAGCGTATTTCCTCATCTTCCCCTATCCCCTCGGGCGGGAGGTCGTGCTGCGTGCCCGGTGGCGCGTGCCGTTGCCCGCCGAGGGTGCTTCGGTCGGCGGCCGCGTGCAGGCCGGCGCGGGTTCCGCCGTCCCGACGGCGCCGTTCCAGCTCGGCGACCTCTACGGATTCGTGTCCCCCGACGGGGAGCTCGCCTCGCTCGCCCGCACGCCGTTCCGGGTTGCCTTGTCCCGCCGGGGCTCTGTCGCGTACGCCCGCATCGGCGGTACGTGGATGCTCGACGGACCGTCGGGCCAGGCGTTGGCCTCGTTCTCGGGCGACGGCTATCCCCTGCTCAGTCCCGACGGCGATCGGATCCTCCTCGTGAAGACCGACCTCACCGGCCTGCGAGAGCTCGAGGAGACCGGCGACCCGGCCTGGGCGCGCGATTTCCCCTCCCTGCTCACCTCCGTCGCCATTGCGGGCGACTGGCTGGCTGCGGGGCTTCTGAACGGGTCGGTCTCCCTCGTGGACCGCCGGGGCGCCGTCGTGTTCGAGGACGCGCCGGCCGGCAGCCGGCTCGCGGCGACCTTCGGCGTCGCCGTCACGGTCGACGGCGGCCGGCTCGCCGCGGTGACCGGCATCGAGCCCCAGCAGCTCACGCTCTGGCGGCGCTCCCGTGACGGGTATGCCGCATCCGCGCACGTGCCCCTCGGCTCGGATTTCCGCCGCGAGGTCAGGATGGCCTTCTCCGTCGACGGCCGGTCGCTCGCCTGCGAAGCCGCCGAAGCCGCGGCGATCGTCGACGCGGCGAGTGGAAGCCGGTCGCTGGTTCCCCTGCGCGGTCGGGTGACGGGCATCGTGTTCCTCGGCCCGGCCGGCGGTCGGGCGGGAGCGTGGCTCGTGGCCGCCCGCGACGGAGCGGACGCCGAGATCGCCGTGGTACGGCCGCCCGGCGCCGTGCTCGCCCGGATCCCGCTCGGCCACCAGGCGACGGAGACCATCGCCCTAGGGGCGTGGGCACCGGACAGCCCCTGGCTGGGGACAGCGGGCGACACAATGCTCGTCGCGTTCGCCGGATCGCTCATAGGTCTCGGCCTGGAGGCCCGCTGATGCGCCGGAGGCCCGTCGTGCTTGCAGCGCTCGCGCTCTTCGTCGCCTCCGCGACCGGCGCCCTGGAATGGCCGGTCGAGAAGCGGATCGTCACGGGTACGTTCGGCGAGGACCGGGGAGACCACTTCCACCTCGGCCTGGACATCGGCGGCGGCGAGCAGGTGGTGCGCCCGGTGCTGGCGGGGGAGCTCGTCTTCCGCTACGAGGAGAACGAGGATTACACCTCGATGCCCCGGGGCGTGGGGAGCTTCGCGGTGATCCGGCACCAGGACGACGTGCTGTCCGTCTACTGCCACCTGCGGCGCGAAACCGACCGGCCGGCACGCACGTCCTTCACCGCGCGCGACGCGGTGGGCGTCATCGGCGACACCGGCTACTCCACGGGGAAGCACCTCCACTTCATGGTGTTCGACGGCCAGACCGGGTCCTTCGTCAACCCGCTGTCCCTCCTGCCGCCCGTGGCCGACCGAGAGCCGCCCGTGGTGAAGCGTCTCGTCCTGCGCACGGGCGACCGGGTCGTAGACCTCCAGCCGGGGATCACGGTCCCCTCGGGCCAGGCGGAAGTGCTGGTCGAGGCCTACGACGTGCGGGAGGACGTGCCGTTCCTCTGGACGCTCGCGCCCTACGTGGTGCGCCTCGCGCTGAACGGCGCCGAGATCTCGCGGATCAGCTTCGAGGCGCTGCAGGTGAAGGAAGGGCGCATGATATTGTCGGGCACGGCGCTCTCGGCCGTCGACGTCTACGCCTCCGAGCGGCTCCTGAGGCTCGGCACGGTCGAGCTGCGGGGGGGCGAGTCGCACCTGCTCGTCGTGGTGCGCGACTTCGCGGGAAACGAGGTTTCCCGCGAGGTCTTCTTCACGGTCCGCGAGTGATGCCGTCGTGGTGAAGACGTGGTCCTCTACCCCGGGCGTCGAGCGCACGGAGGGGGTGGCATGCGCGCTGTGCGGCGCGCGGGAACCGGAGCCGTATCTCGCGTGCGAGGCGCCCGGGGGGTCGCCCTTTGCGTTCGCGCGATGTCGGCGCTGCGGGCTCGTCTACCAGGACCCGCGGCCCGTCTTCGAGGACCTGCGCCGGCGCTACGGACCGGAGTACTTCGCCTACGAGCTTGCCAACGAGGAGAACTTCTTCGGCCTCATGCAGCTCGGCCTCGCCGACATCGCCTTCGACCGGGTCACGGCCGGCATGCCGTCTCCCCGGACCTTCCTCGACGTCGGGTGCGCCACGGGCATGCTCCTGCAATGGGTGCAGGGACGGGGCTGGGAGGTGCAGGGGGCCGACATCTGCCGGGAGTCGGCGGAGTACGGGGAGCGCGTCCGCGGGGTGCGCATCCACGCCGGCACGCTCGAAGAGGCCCGGTTTGCGGACGGTTCTTTCGCCGTGGTGCATTTCTCCCATCTCATCGAGCATCTTGACGATCCCCGGGCGTTCCTCCGGGAAGTGCGCCGGGTGCTCCGTGACGACGGCCGGGCGGTGATCACCACGCCGAACATCGCTGGTCTCCAGGCGCGCCTGTTCGGGGCGCGGTGGCGGTCGGCGATCGTCGACCACCTCGTGCTCTTCAGCCGTCCAACGCTGCGCCGCATGCTGGCGGAGGAGGGATTCGTGGTCGAAAGGGAGGTCACGTGGGGAGGCCTCGCGGCGGGGTCGGCACCCTCCTGGCTCAAGCGGCCGGCTGACCGGCTGGCGAAGCGCTGGGGCTTCGGCGACGTGATGCTGTTCCTGGCGCGGAAGGCCTAGCCAGGGGCTCTCGCCACGCTGCACGTGGCTGCCGCCCTAGGGAAGGCGGAGCCGCGCGAGGGCATGGATGCCCAAGGTCGGCTCGCTCACGGCGTGCGCCGTGAGCGACATGGATGCGCGCAAGGCCGACCAGGAGCCATGGGCTCTTGCCTTCGCGCGCCAGAGGCGCGGCCGACCCTGTCAGGGCGAGATGTCGATGATCCGGTCGAACCGAATGCTCGTGAACAGCGCGTAGAGGTCGGGATCGCAGCCGCGGACACGGAGTTTCCGGCCGGATTCCTCCAGCTTCTTCTTGAGGAACACGATCTTGCCGAGGCACTGGGAGGAGATGGACTTGACCTTCGAGAAGTCGAGGGTGACGATGGCCCAGCCGCCGGCCTGCAGCCCCGCGAACTGCCGCTGGAACTCATCGGCCGTTTCGTCCAGCAGCGGACCGTCGACCGTGAGGACCACCTCATCGCGAGACCGTTCCGTCCGGGTGAAGACCACCTCGTCGCGAGACCGTTCCTGCTGGTCGGACATCCCTCATCCTCCCCTCGCGCACAGGCCATCGAGCTCGGGCCGGGTGACCTGCTCGAGGTGATAGCTTACGCACTGGTCGTGCCGAGCCGCCGCCGTGGTGATCTTCCAGATCCGGTACACGATCATGCGGGCCGTTGGCAGGGGCGGCCCGAGAGGGCCCCCATTGAGGTCCACCAGCTCGTTCACCCGGAGCGCGTGAGCGATCTCCCGGGTGTCCCCCTCGGGATACACGATGAAACGCGTCTCGACCACCGGGGCCGATGATACACCGTTATTCGCGGCCGGGGAAGGTCATGACCTTCCGGTCGTGGTCGTCGGGCAGCTCCTCGATCAGCGAGACGGTCTGGAAGGGGATCATCAGGTGGTCCGAGGCGCCGAACACCCGCCGGGTCTCCTCCTCGGAGGGATTGATGACCAGCTTCTCCTCCGTGGAGAACACGAGGTTCTTGATCGAGACGAAGTACGGGTGGGTGAGATCGAGGCTGCGGGCCGTCAGCTCAATCTCCTTCTCTTTCCATTTGAAATGGACCCGGTACAGTGACACGTGCGCTGCCTTTCGTTCCTTAAGATATCCTGACCGCCCCGTCTGGTCAAACGGCTCGAAAACAGTGATTCGGCTTCTTTGAAGGACAAAACGTGAATCTTTCTCAATTTACTCAACAAATGTTGAATAGTTCCGATAATTTTTGCCTCACTTTTTTATTTCCTTTGAATAACGAGATTGACAACCCAATGGAATGGGGTAATATGCGGCGGAGAAGTGGTAAAAAGTGGGGAAAACTACCAACTCGTGGAGAGGATGGGTATGATCACCGGCGAGTTCCACTGCACACTGGACGAAAAGGGCAGGCTGTTGATTCCCGCCCGGATGCGCTCCGAGATCGCTGGAGCCGTCGTCGTCCTCACCCGTGGCGTGGAACGGTGCCTCTGGCTCTTCCCCACCGAGGAATGGAAGACCTTTTCCGAGAACCTCGTCGGCTCCACCTCGCTTTTCCAGGAGAAGGCGCGGCTCATCCAGCGCCGCATGATCGCCCCCGCCCAGGACACGGAGATCGACCGATCGGGACGCATCGTGGTGCCTCCGACGCTGCGGGAGTACGCGGGGCTATCGAAGGAATGCATCGTGCTCGGCCTGAAGAAGTACATCGAGATCTGGGCCGAGAGTACGTGGAACGCGTACCTCGACGAGAACGAGGGGCGGTTCCAGGAGGCGGCGGAGGAGCTGGGGGGGAGGATCGTGCTGTGATCGTGCACGAGCCGGTCCTGCTCGCGGAGTCTCTCGAGCTGCTGGTACCGCCCACCGACGGCGGCCTGCTCGTCGACGCGACCCTCGGGCAGGCCGGGCACGCGGAGGCGTTTCTCGACCGCTGGCCCCGGCTGGCCCTCGTCGGCGTCGACGCCGACGCCGCCGTCATGGAGACCGCCCGCGCCCGGCTCGCCCGGTTCGGGGACCGGGTCGAGCTCGTGCGCGCGTGGTTCGCCGAGTTCTTCGCCTCCTGGTCGCCGAGCCGCGCGCCCGACCTCGTGCTGTTCGACCTCGGCATCTCGCGCTTTCATTACGAAATGAGCGGCCGGGGTTTCTCGTTCGACCGCGACGAGCCCCTCGACATGCGTCTCTCGCGCGACCTCCCCGCGGCCGCCGCCGATCTCGTCAACGGCAGCGACGCGGAGCAGCTCGCGGACATCCTCGAGCGCTTCGGGGAGGAGCGCCACGCCCGCCTGATCGCGGCGCGCATCGTGCGCGAACGATCCCGTGCGCCGATCGAGACCGCCGCGCGCCTCGCCGACGTCATCCGGGGCGCCGTGCCGCCGTCCTACCGTCACGGCAGGATCCACCCCGCCACGCGCAGCTTCCAGGCTCTGCGGATCGCCGTCAACCACGAGCTCGAGCAGCTCGAGCTCGGGCTCGCGGGTGCCTTCCGGGTCCTCGCGCCGGGGGGCCGGGTGGGCGTGATCAGCTTCCACTCCCTCGAGGACCGGTTCGTGAAGCGGTTCTTCCGCGACCGCAGCAGGGACTGCACGTGCCCGCCCGAGTTTCCGGTCTGCCGGTGCGGGGGCAGGCGCGAGCTGCACCTCGTGACGCCGAAGGCAGTCCAGCCGGGCGACGCGGAGCGGGCCCGCAATCCCGCTTCGCGCAGCGCGCGCCTCCGCGTGGCCGAGAAGGCCGCGGCATGAGAAGGCTCGTGCGCCTCTTCGTCGCGCTGGCGGTGCCCGGCCTGCTCTCGCTCAACGCGTGGCAGGGCTGGCGCTACCACCAGCTCGCCGAGGAGGTCTCCACGCTCGAGGAGCAGCAGCGCCGGCTGCTCGAGGCCAACCGTAACGCGATCGCCGCCATCGCCGCCGAGCGGTCGGCGGCCGGCGTCGAGGAGCGGGCCCGCGCGATGGGTCTGGTGCCGATCGACCCGTCGCGGGTCACCCGGGTGCCGGCCGGAAGTGAGGCGTCGCCGTGACCGCCGCCCCCGCCGCGCTCTTCTCCGTCGCCGATCTCGCGGACGCCGTCGGCGGCCGCCAGGCTGCCGGCCCCGCGACGGGTTCCGTCGCCTCGGTCAGCATCGACTCGCGCAGCGTCGAGGCTGACGCGCTGTTCGTCGCCCTGCCCGGCGAGCGCACGAACGGCCACCGGTTCCTGGCAGAGGCGGCCACCGCCGGCGCCCGGGCGCTGCTGGTGAGCGAGGCCGAGGCCGGCGCGCGGCGCGCCGAGCTCGCGGACCTCGCCTCCCGGGGCGTCGCTGTGATCGCCGTGCCGGACACCCTCGCCGGGCTCCAGCGCCTCGCCCGGGTCCACCTCGCCCGGCTCCGCCTCGAGGCGAGAGTCGGCGTGACGGGCTCGAGCGGCAAGACCACCACCAAGGAGATCCTCGGCGCGATCCTGTCGCGTACGGCCCCCACGGCGGTGAGCGAGGGCAACCTGAACTCAGAGACGGGTGTGCCGCTCGCCTGCTTCCGGGTCGGAGCCGCTCATCGCTGGGCGGTCCTGGAGATGGCCGTGAACCACCCCGGCGAGATGGCGGCGCTCGCGGACATCGTGCGCCCCGACCTCGCACTGATCACCAACATCGGGACCGCGCACATCGGCCTGCTCGGCTCGCGCGAGGGGATCGCCCTCGAGAAGAAGGCGATCTTCTCGCGCTTCACCGGGCGCGAGACCGGTTTTCTGCCCGAGGGAGAGCGCTTCTTCGGCCTGCTCGCCGAGGGTGTTCGGGGACGCATCGTGGCCTACGGGCCGGGGAGCACTCCGGGGTACGGGGGCAGCGAGAGCCTGGGACTGGATGGCACGCTCATCCACTGGGAGGGGTCCCGGGCCCGCTTCCCCCTCGGGGGAGACCACAACCTCGCCAACGCCATCGGCGCGGCAGCCGTGGCACGCGAGCTCGGCGTGCCGGCTTCCGCGGTGCGCGAGGGCCTGGAGGCCGTGCAGCCCCTGTTCGGCCGCTCCGAGATCCTGCAAGGCCGGGGCGCCACGGTGCTGTTCGACGGCTACAATGCCAACCCCGACTCGATGGAGCGCGCGCTCGACTATGCGGCCGGCGTCGCGTGGGTGGGTCGGCGCGTGGCGGTGCTCGGGGGCATGCGCGAGCTGGGCGCGGAGAGCGCCGGGGCGCACCGCGCACTCGCGGCGTCCACCGCGCTCGCGCGCTTCGACCTCGTGTTCCTGCTCGGCGAGGAGATGCGCGCGGCCTTCGAAGCCATGGCGGGGACGGCGGCGGCGGCGCGCGCCCACTGGGAGGCCGACGCCGAAGGGCTCGGCCGGGCGCTCGCCGCCGCCGTCCGGGAGGGAGACCTCGTGCTCGTGAAGGGGTCCCGCGGCCTCGAGCTGGAGCAGGTCCTCCCCAGCCTGGGTGTGGCGGGGCGCGGCACGGACGCACCGCACTCCGCGGAGGGGCGACGCTGATGGTCCTGAAGCTGCTCTACCCGCTGGTGCGGTACGTCTCCTTCTTCAACATCTTCCAGTACGTCACCTTCCGGGCCGCGTACGCAGCCATCACGGCGCTGCTGATAGCGTTCCTGTTCGGGCCGTGGGTCATCTCGCACCTGCGGGGGCTGAAGGGCAGCCACCGGGTGCGGGAAGACGTGCCCGAGAGCCACCGGGCGAAGACCGGCACCCCGAGCATGGGCGGCACGCTCATCATCCTGAGCATCACCGCCTCGGTGCTGATCTGGCAGGACCCCTCCACGATCTACACCTGGATGCTGCTCGCCGCGGTGCTCGGTTACGGCGGCATCGGGTTTGCCGACGACCTCCTGAAGCTCTACCGGCGCAAGGGGCTGGCCGCGTGGGTGAAGTTCGGCGGACAGATCGTGGTCTCGAGCGCGATCGTGGCCCTCCTGTACGTCCACCGCAACGAGCACACGACGCTGCTGTACCTGCCGTTCCTGAAGCGGGCGGTGATCGACCTCGGCTGGTTCTACGCGCCGTTCGCCGTGCTGCTGCTCACCTGGTACTCGAACTCGGTCAACATCACCGACGGCCTGGACGGCCTCGCGATCGGCCTCGTCATCCTGGTCGGTATCGCCGTCTCGTTGCTCGCCTACCTGACAGGCCGCGCCGACTGGGCCGAGTACCTCGGCATCCCGTTCATCAAGGGCAGCTGGGAGATAGCGATTTTCTGCCTCGCCACGGTGGGGGCGTCGATCGGCTTCCTCTGGTTCAATGCCCACCCCGCGGAAGTCATGATGGGCGACACGGGGAGCCTGGCGCTGGGCGGCGCCCTCGGCGTGGTTTCGCTCATCATCAAGAAGGAGGTGCTGCTGCTCGTTCTCGGCGGCGTGTTCGTGCTGGAGGGGCTCTCGGTGATAATCCAGGTGGCGTCGTTCAAGCTGACCGGCCGTCGGGTGTTCCGCATGGCGCCGCTGCACCATCACTTCGAGCTCATGGGCTGGCCCGAGAGCCGGGTGGTGACCCGGTTCTGGATCCTCGGCGCCCTCTTCGCCCTCCTCGGCCTCTCGACGCTGAAGATCCAGTAGGCGGCGGCGATGGAACGTGTCGAGAAGGAACGCGGTGACTTCTTCCTCATGCTGCTCGTCATCGTGATGACGGGCACGGGATTGGCGCTGCTGTTTTCCGCCTCCTCTTCCTTCTCGTCCCGCACCTGGCAGGACCCCCTGTACCTGGTGCGCCGGCAGCTGATCTGGGTCGGCCTGGGCGCGGCGGCGGCCTTCGTGCTCAGCCTCACGCCCCTCCCGTTCCTGCGCGCCCGCATGCCGGTGCTGCTCCTCGCGTCCCTCGTGCTGATGCTCCTGCCGTTCGTGCCGGGGCTGAGCGTCGAGCGGCTGGGCGCACGGCGCTGGTTCGGCATCTTCGGCCAGACGTTCCAGCCCGCCGAGGCGGCCAAGGCCGTGCTCGTGCTCTACCTCGCCTCGTACTTCGGCCACCGAGGTGATGAGCCGCTCATGGCGGACCTCGTGCCGCCGCTCGTCGTGACGCTCGTGTTCGCGGCGCTCGTGTACGCGCAGAACGACTATTCCACCGCGGTCTTCGTCGCGGTCGTCGGTCTCGGCATGTGCTTCGCCGCGGGGGCGCGCGCCCTGACCCTCGTGGCCCTCGGCCTCTTCGCACTACCGCTCGGCTTCCTGCTGCTTTTCACCCGCGAGCACCGGGTGGCGCGCCTGCTCACCTTCCTCGGGATCTCCGCGGATCCGGCGGGCAGCGCGTGGCAGATCGTCAACTCGCACGCCGCGCTGGTGGCTGGCGGCTTCTGGGGCACGGGGCTCGGCCGGGGGACGGCCAGGCTGGGCGCGCTGCCCGAGGCGCACTCGGATTTCATCTTCTCGGTGATCGGCGAGGAGACCGGTTTCGCGGGCGTGCTGTTCGTCCTCGCCCTCTTCGCCGTCTTCGCCTGGCGCGGCTTTTCCCTCGCCGCGAAGGCGGACGACCGGTTCGCGTCCCTCGCGGCCTACGGGATCACCCTGACCATCATCCTGCAGGCGATGCTGAACATGGCGGTCGCCGTGGGGCTGGTGCCCACGACCGGCGTCACCCTCCCGTTCTTTTCCGCGGGCGGCTCGTCGATGCTCGCCACCCTGGCCCTCTGCGGCGTCCTGGTGAACGTGTCCCGGTGCGCCCACC
>JAPLSM010000434.1 GCA_026398635.1 Spirochaetota bacterium
GATGCACCCGAATTTCCTGACCTGGTACTCGATCTCGTCGAGAGTCCGGTCCACGCTCATGAGGCGTAGCGGCGAGCTGCCCCACATCGCGTGGTACCGGCAGTTGCTGCAGTACGAGCAATTGTGCGGACACCCCCGGGAGGCAATGTCGTACAGGGTGGCGGTGCGGTTGGGGTAGCCGAGCAGCCGCGGCTTCAGGCGCTCCATGGTGAGCGGCACGAGATCTCCGTTGAGCAGGTGCTGGTCCTCGAGGTCGTAGTCGTAGTAGGGCAGGCCGTCGAGGTCGCGGAACGGCGGCAGCACCGCGTTCTTCACGACGTGCCCGCCCTCGAGGAAGGCGAAGTTCGGCGTCCCCTTCCAGTCGCCGCCCCGCTCGAGCCGGGCGACCAGCTCGGGCACCGCCTCGTCGCCCTCGGAGAAGCAGATGCCGTCCGCATGGCGCAGTCCCAGTTCGGGGGCTCCGACGCAGTGCCACGGCGCGCATCGCGTAGCTCGAGAACACCCCGATCATGATCACGTCCGCGTCGCCGAAGACCCCGTCGAGTTGCGCGAGCTCGGCGCGTTCGTAGGAGAGCGGTTCGGTTCGGGACAGGTAGACACTCGTCACCCGGTGGCCTGCGCGCTTCAGCAGCGCGGAGATCAGGCGCGAACCGTCGCCGGTCGCGAGGCGGCCGGCCACGTTGACGAGGCCGATCTTCATGGCGCGAGCGTAAATGATCCAGCGCGGCGATGCAAGGCGACGAAGTAGGTCTCCATGGACTCCGACCGGCTCGCCTTCGGCTTGAATGCCCGGGTGGTCTCGAAGCCTGCTCTCAGGGTCTCCAGCAGCTCGCGCTCGCTGCCGCCCTGAAAGATCTTGAGCGCCAGATTGCCCCCGGGACGCAAGCAGGCTGACGCAGCGGCGAGCACGGCCCTGCCCAGCTCGAGCGAGCGCTCGGTATCCCGGATCCGGTTTCCGGAGGTGGAGGGAGCCGCATCGGAAAGCACCACGTCGAACGGGCCCCGGGCCACGACCGACGCGAGCACCGCGGGGTCCATGAAGTCGCCCTGGAGGAAGGTGAAGCCCGGACGTGAGCGAAGCTTCGCGTCCGGCTCGTCAAGGTCCACGCCGGTCAGCACGCCCCTGCCGCCGAGGTTCTCGAGCACCATGAGGCTCCAGCTGCCCGGCGAGCAGCCGAGGTCCAGCACATGGGGCCCCGCGTCGAGCAGCCGGAAGCGCTCCTGCATCTCCTGCAGCTTCCAGACCGATCGGGCCGGGTAGCCCTGGTCCTTCGATTTTTGCCAGTAGTAGTCGGGTTTGCCGGGCATGGGTTCCTGGGGCCACGGTAGCAGGGAGGCGGCCCAGGGGACAAGGGTGGAGGGCCGACCCAAGGCTATCCGCAGCCCTGGATTGACGCTGCGGGCGGTGCGTCCTTACCTTGGTGTCATGTCTGATTCCTCGTTCCTCCGCCGACCCCTGAGGTATTCCTTCTTCAACGCAACGCTTTTCCTGATTGCGGCCAATGTGCTCGTGTTCCTGGTTACCATGACAGCCCGCCAGACTTTGGGGTACATCGCCCTCCGGCCGGCTGCGGTTCTCCAGGCCGGTGCCTGGTGGCAGGTGTTCACCTACATGTTCGTCCACGCGAACTTCACGCACCTGTTCCTCAACATGCTCTCGCTGTACCTCTTCGGCGTACAGCTGGAGCGGCGCATGGGCTCGGGCGAATTCCTCCTCTATTATCTCGTCTCCGGCGTCGGGGCCGGCCTGGTCACCCTGCTCGTGAACAACGCGACCGGGCAGGGCATGGTCTACGTCGTCGGGGCCTCCGGAGCCATCTTCGCCGTGCTGCTCGCCTTCGCCTCCTTCTTCCCCGACACGCGGATCTTCATCTTCGGCATCCTGCCGATGCGCGCTCCGACCGCGGTGCTCGTGTTCGCGGGCATCGAGGTGTTCTCGATGTTCACCAACTTCAGCGCGGGTGTCGCCCACCTCACCCACCTCGCGGGGATCCTGTTTGGGTACGGCCTGCTCGTGCTGCGCTTCCGGATCAACCCGATCCGCGTCTTTTTCCGGGACCGATAAGCGCCGATAGTGAAACCGGATGCGGCGCATCGCGGTTTCCGTAGTTTCTGCAATGCTCATGACCCTGTCCTGCCGGCTCGCCGCCGGCGACGACCGGCTGTTCATCCGCCCCTGGGTCGAGCTGGAGCCCATCGTCCGTATCGAGCCCGAGTATCCCATTCCCCTCGAGAAGGCAGGGGCGTGGGTGCTCGAGGAGGCCCGGACGCTGCTGTCGGGCATGGTGTACGGCTGGACGTTCTCGTGGACCCCCGGCGACACCTCCCGCAAGGTAAAGGACCGGTTCGACCTCGTGCCCGTGGCAGAGATCCCCTGGGGCAGCGACCGGCTCTCGGTCCGGCAGACCCAGGTGGAGGAGGCGCGCCTTTTCGCTCAGGTCTTTTACACCATGAACCCGGCCGAGCAGCTGCGCCGCGAGTCGTGGGCCGGCGCGGTCGTCGACGCCGCGACCGGCAGCGGCGAGGCTCCCACGATGAAGGGCCGGGAGGCGAAGCTCGAGGCGCTCGCGAACGCGATCAAGGACGCGGTGCGCAACCAGCTCCACACCCGGATCTTCAACAAGCCGCGCGCGATCAGGGGCGAGGTCGTGCTGTGGGATGACCCGCAGGTGTGGGTGGCTTCGGGCTCCTACCACGCGGTGGCGAAGATCCGCCTGCGGGTGGTCGAGATCGTTCCCTATAGAATTTTCTGACCCGCGTCGGTATCTTTCCTGCATGCCCTTCCGCGCCCGCTCGATCCTTCACGTGCTCTGCCTCCTCGCCGCCGCTGCCCTCGCTCTCGCGCCGGTCGCAGCCTTCGCCGCGGAGGGGGAGCCGGCCGAGCTGGTCATGGCGGCGAGCCACAAGTCGGTCACCCTCGACCCGCTTCACACCTTCACGGCGTTCGAGTCCCAGCTGTTCACCGCCTTGTACGAGGGACTGCTTTCGGCCGATCCGGTCACCCTGGCCCCCCGGCCCGGCATCGCCTCGTCCTGGACGGTGAGCGACGACGGCCGCACCTACCGCTTCACCCTCCGGTCGGACTCCTCCTTCTCGAACGGCGACCGGCTGAAGGCGAAGGATTTCGTGGACTCGTGGCTGCGCATGATCGACCCCGCCGCGAAGGCCGAGTATTCCTTCCTCTTCGATGTCATCAAGGGCGCGCACGCCTGGCGCACCGGGCAGCTGAAGGACCAGAAGCAGCTCGGCTTTCGGGCCCTTTCGGACCGGGTGCTCGAAGTGGAGCTCGAGCGACCCGCGGCCCACTTCCTCGTGCTGCTCACCCACATCGCCTTCGTGCCGGTGCATTCCTCCCTCGTCGCCGCACGCAGCTCGTGGGACAACGCCCAAACACTCGTGTCGGACGGCCCGTTCCACCTCGTCTCGCGCACCGCCGACGAGATGGTGCTCGAGAAGAACCTGCGGTACTGGGATGCCCGCAACGTCGGCCTCGACCGGATCCGGGTGCGGTTCTACGACGACGCGAAGGCGGCCACCGAGGACTACCTCGCGGGCCGTGTGCACTGGTCGACCATCGGCGATTACGAGCTGGTCACCGACCCCGACCAGTTCGAGGCGTTCCCGATGTTCTCGACGAGCTACTTCTTCTTCGCCTGCAACGCTGCACCCTGGAACGACGCGCGGATCCGACGGGCCCTGGCGCTGCTCGTTGCCTGGGACGAGGTGCGCGGAGAGGATCTCATCTTCCCCACCAGCCGGCTCGTGCCGTCGATACGGGGGTACCCCGAGGTGAAGGGCATCGAGGAGCGGGACGCGGCGAAAGCCCGGGAGCTCCTTGCCGAAGCGGGCTTCCCCGGCGGACGTGGCCTGCCGAAACTGCTGATCAAGGTCTTCGGAGGCTCCTCCACCGCCGAGGCCGCGCGCGCAATGGCCGCCACGTGGAACCTGGAGCTCAGCCTGGAGACCGAGGTCAGGGAGATGGACGCCGACGAGTACTTCGCCGATATCAAGAGCCGCGACTTCGGGCTCGCCGTGTCCACGTGGATCGGGGACTACGCGGACCCGCTCACCTTCCTCCAGCTGTGGTTGACGGGAAGCAACCTCAACGATGCCGGCTTCTCCGACCCGGCTTTCGATGCCACGGTGGAGGAAGCCGTGGGCATTCAGGATCCGGACCGGCGCTACCGGAAGCTCGCCGACGCCGAGCAGATGCTGCTCGACAGCGCCGCGGTGCTGCCCCTCAACCACTCGGCGGTCGCCCACCTCATCAACCTGACGCACATTGACGGGTGGTTCGCCAATGTCCTGGACCTGCACCCGTTCAAGTACATCAAGTTCAAGGTGCCGCGCGCACCGTCCGACGTGGCGCTGCTGCCCGCGCCCTGAAGCCGCCGCAGGAGAACCCCATGCCCGCCGTTGAAATCCGTCCCGACGTGTTCTGGATCGGCATGAACGACCGGACCACCGACCTGTTCGAGGGCATCTGGCCGATCGCGAACGAGGGCGTCACCTACAACACCTTCCTTGTGCGCGACGAGCACAGCGCGATCATCGACCTGGCGAAGGCCATCAAGACCGACCAGTTCCTCGAGCAGGTCGACGAGATCGTTCCTCTCGCCGAGATCGACTACCTGGTCATCAACCATATGGAGCCCGACCACACGGGCGCCATCCGCATGCTCTCCCGCATCCCGCGCCGACTCACCATCCTCACCACGGAGAAGGCGAAGGTAATGCTCGCGGCCTATTACGGCATCACGGAGAACGTGCGGGTGGTGGCCGACGGCGAGACGGTGGAGCTGGGCCGGCACCGCCTCACCTTCCATCACATCCCGTTCGTGCATTGGCCCGAGACCATGGCGACGTGGGAGCCCGTCTCGAAGGTGCTGTTCTCCTGCGACGCCTTCGGCGGCTACGGCGCGTTCAACGGCTCGGTGTTCGACGACGAGTGCCGGGACCCCGCCTTCTACGAGCGCGAGAGCCTGCGTTACTTCGTCAACATCGTGGCCAAGTTCAGCGCTCCGACGCTGCGCGCCATCGAGAAGCTCGCAGGGGTGCCCATCGAGATCATCGCGCCGTCGCACGGCCTGATCTGGCGGAAGAACCCGGGCCGGATCGTCGAGCTGTACCGCCAGTGGTCGGAGCTCGCGAAAGGCGGGGGAGCGGCAGCGGTGACGCTCGTGTACGGCTCCATGTACGGCAACACCGAACGTGTCATGAACGCCGTGGCGCAGGGCATCACCCGCTCGGGCGTACCGGTCGAGATATTCGATGCCGCGCGCACCCACGTGAGCTACATCCTGCCCGCGCTCTGGCGAAACCGGGGCGTCATGGTCGGCGCCCCGACCTACGAGGCCACCCTGTTCCCGCCCGTGGCGCAGGTGATCGACATGGCGGCGCTGAAGCGGATCGTGGGCAAGCGTACCGCGATCTTCGGCAGCTACGGCTGGAGCCGGGGCGCGGTGGAGACCTTCAAGCGGATGGTCGAGCCCCTGAAGTGGGATGTGACGGACGTGCTCGAGTTCAACGGCGGTCCGACGAAGGACCTGCTCGCCCGGGCCGGGGAGTTCGGCGAGCGGTTCGCCGCGGCCGTGAAGGCCTAGCCGCGGACCTGACCTCTTCGGAGGGTCGGGTCCCGTCGCCCGAACCGACCGGGTCGTGCGGCCGCCGGCGCCCGGCCACCTTCTCGATCCACCGCTGGACGGGTTCCCGCAGCAGCCATCCCGCCGCGAACAGCGCGACCGCTGCGGCGCCGAGGCCGATCACGAGCGGCCAGCGCCGAGCCGCGGCCGCGTCGCCGATGATCGCGCTGCCCACGATGCCGGGGAGCCGGCCGAGCGTCGATGAGCCGGCGAAGAACGGGAACCGCATCGGCGAGAGGCCGGCCACGTAGCACAGGATGTCCTTGGGTATCCCCGGGATGAGGAAGAGCAGGAAGAAGGCGACCCGGGCGCCCCGGGTATCGAGCAGCCTGCCGATCCGGTCCACCTGGTCGCCGGGGAACAGCGCCCGCACGAACGGCTTGCCCGCGAGCCGGGCGAGAAAGAAGTCGATCGCGGACCCGACCAGGATCCCGCCCAGCGACAGCAGCGTGCCCAGCCACGGACCGAACAGGTACCCGCCGGCGATCTGCGGCACCTCCCCCGGGATGACGAACACGACGACCTGCAGCGCCTGGACGGCGACGAACGCGAGCGGCGCGAGCGCGCCCGTGGAGGCCACCCATTCCCGCAGGCCCGCGGTGGACGAGAAGAGCTGCCAGAGCTCCCGGCGCCAGATGACGACCGGCACGGCGATCGCTGCGAAAAGGAGCGGGAAGCCCGCGAGGGCGAGGATGCGGCGCACGTCGGGCTTGCCCATGGTGAGCGAGTATAGGCGGGAGATCCTGATCCGGGAAGCGCCGCAGGCAGGCCGGGCCACTCGCCACGTCCTGCGCTACAGGACGTGGCTGACGTTTGACCGTGCCGTAAAACCTCGCTATGCTTCCCACCATGAAGACCCGCAAGGCGCGCCATCCGCCGACACGCTACAGGACCGGGCAGGAGATCGTGTATCCCCTGCAGGGCGTAGGCCACGTGCAGTCCATCGAGGAGCGGCCGTTCCGCGACCGCCGGATCCTCTACTACGTGGTGTACCTCGAAGTCTCGGACATGACCATCATGGTACCGGTGGACAAGGCGGACGACCTCGGCATCCGGCCGATCGTCGGGAAGAAGGAGGCGCAGAAGGCCCTGCGCCTGATCGCGGAGAAGTACGAGCCGGTCACCGCGGACTGGAAGCTGCGCTACCAGATGAACCTCGACCTGCTCAAGAAGGGCAGCATCATCGACATCGCGAACGTCGTGCGCGCCCTCTACCACCGCAGCCGGGTGAAGGAGTTACCGATCCTCGAGCGCAAGCTCTACGACAGCGCGCTGCGCCTGCTCGTCGACGAGGTCTCCTTCTCCCTCGAGCGCGGCAAAGAAGACGTCGAGGAGCTCGTGTTCGCCAGGCTCAACACGAAGAACTGAGGCTGCCGTGCCGGCTCCCCGGTGCGCGGCCGTGGTCACGGCCGCAGGCGCTAGCACCCGGATGGGCGGCGCCGCGAAGAAGGAGTTCCGCACGATCGGCGGGGTGCCCGTACTCGCGCTCGCCGTTCGTCCGTTCCTCTCCGCGGGCGTGGAGCGCATCGTGGTCACACTCCCGGCAGGTCGTCTGGCCGACGCGGCAGCGCTGCTCGCCCCGTATCTGGATGTCGCGGCGCTCACGCTCGTCGAAGGGGGGGACACCCGCCAGGAATCGGTCCGGCGGGGGCTCCTCGCCCTCGCGGATGACCCGCCCGATTTCGTGCTCATCCACGACGGCGCCCGGCCCTGGCTCGCGCCGGATCTCCTGGCTCGCGTCGCCGAGGCCGCGGTACGCTTCGGCGCCTGCGTTCCGGTCGTCGAGGTGAACGAGGCGGTGAAAGAGGTGGGCGGGGAGGCGAACGCCGGTGCGGACGGGGCGCCGCTCGTGCTGCGCCACCTCCCGCGCCGCTTCCTCCGGTTCGCCCAGACGCCACAGGGATTCTCGTACCCGCGCATCGTCGCGGCCCACGAGCGGGCACGGGTCGAGGGGCTCTCCTTCGTCGACGACGCGGAGGTCTTCGACCGATTCTCGGGCCCCGTGGCCTGGGTGACCGGCGACCCCGCGAACCGGAAGATCACGTTCGCGGAAGACCTCGAGGAGGCGCCATGAGCGAAGCGGCCAGGGTCGGCCACGGATGGGACATCCACCGGCTGGTCGCGGGCCGGCCGCTCGTGCTCGGGGGGGTGGACGTGCCGTCCGACCGGGGGGAGGACGGGTTCTCGGACGGCGACGCCCTGCTGCATGCGCTCATCGACGCGCTGCTCGGCGCCTGCGCCCTCGGCGACATCGGAGGGCATTTCCCGCCGGGCCGCGAGGAGTGGCGCGGCATCTCCAGCAGGGTGCTGCTGACGAAAGTGCGGGACCTGCTCGCGTCGGCCGGCTTCCGGCCGGTCAACGTGGACTGCACGGTCGCGCTCGAGCGGCCGATGATCCTCCCGCACGTTCCGCGGATCAGGCGGACGATCGCGAAGGACCTCGGCATACCCGTCGAGGCCGTCTCGGTGAAGGGCAAGACCGGCGAGGGACTCGGCCCCGTGGGCGAAGGCCTCGCGGTGGAAGCGTGGGCCGTGGCGCTCGTGGAGGAGCTGCCGCGGTGAGGGGCGCCGCCCGCTCCCCGTCGTACGGATCCTTGCTCGGCACAATGGGCCGGCACCTTGCGAAGCTGTTCCCCGACTCCCCTCCGACGGCGGTGGCGGCTGCGGCGGGCGGAGGGACCGGGGTCGCGGATCCTTTCCGCGTGCTCGTTTCCACCATCATTTCGACCAGGACGAAAGACGCGGTCACCTCCGCCGCGGCCGAGCGCCTCCTTTCCGCGGCGCCCGACGCGCGCCGCCTCGCGGCGCTCGCGGAGGCGAGGATCGCCCGTCTCATCTTCCCGGCGGGATTCTACCGGACCAAGGCCGCGAACCTCCGCGCGTCGGCACGGCTGCTGCTCGAGCGCCACGCGAGCCGGGTGCCGGAGGGCATGGAAGAGCTCCTCGAGTTGCCCGGAGTGGGACGCAAGGTCGCGAACCTCGTGCGGGGTCTCGGTTTCGGCATCGCGGGTATCTGCGTGGACACGCACGTCCACCGGATCTCCAACCGCCTCGGCTGGGTCGGGACCCGGGACCCGGCGGGCACCGAGCGTGCGCTGACGCGGGTGCTGCCGCGCCGGTACTGGATCGTGGTGAACGAGCTCATGGTCCGCTGGGGGCAGGCCGTGTGCACGCCGCTCTCCCCGCGCTGCAGCGCGTGCCCCGTCGCCAGCGCCTGCCGGCGCCGGGGCGTGACGAGGTCCCGGTGAGCCGTCAGCGCGTGACCGCGGCGATCATCGAGGAGGATGGGCTGGTGTTCGTGGCGCGGCGCGGCCCGGGCCGGCACCTCGCGGGCAAGTGGGAGTTCCCCGGCGGCAAGGTCGAGCCCGGCGAAACGCCCGAGCAGGCGCTGGCGCGCGAGCTGGCCGAGGAGTTGGGCATCGCATGCGAGGTCGGGGAGTTCCTCTGCGCCGCAGTCTACGAGGGGACGGAACCGGGCCTGGAGCTGCTCGCGTTCCGAGTGCGCCGGACTCCGGGCACGATCGAGCTTCGCGAACACGTGGAGGCACGCTGGGTGAAACCCGCCGACCTCGCGCGCCTGGACCTGCCCGAGTCGGACCGGATGGTGGTCGAGCGGCTGTACGGAAAGGGGACGGGGAGGCGGGAGGTCCGCCCCCCCGAACGCTGACTACTTCTTCACCTTCGCCTTAAGCGCGGCCTCCTTGAAGGACTTGCTGAAGGTGAACTTCGGGACCCGGGTTGCGGGCTTCGCGGAGATGGTGATCATCTCGCCCGTCAGGGGGTTCCTGCCCTGCCGCGCCGGCCGGGCCGGCCGCATGCGGACGAACATCTTGCCGATCTTGCCGATGGCGACCCGCTCGCCGCGCATCACGCCCACGGTCACGAGATCGAACAGTTCCTCGATCACGGCCTTGGCGTCCTTGCGGGCCAGGCCGCACTTCGCAGCGAGGTACCCGACCACCGACGAGCCGGTGAGCTTGTCGGGCATCTTGACCGCCGCCTTCTTCACCTGTGCCTTTGCCACGGTTTCCCCTCCCATCTGGATGACTCT
>JAPLSM010000363.1 GCA_026398635.1 Spirochaetota bacterium
AGTCCTTGCTGACCAAGCCGGGGCCCCTTGCCGAGCGTGAGTACGGGGCGATCAAGAAGCACCCTCAGATCGGGAAGGAGATGATCGAGGGCATCCCGTTCCTCGAAAAAGCGATCCCGGAGGTCTTCCACCATCACGAGAAGTTCAACGGCACAGGCTACCCCGAAGGCCTCGCGGGCACGAGCATACCCCTCGCCAGCAGGATCCTCGCCGTCGTGGACGCCTTCGAAGCCATGACGCGCGGGAGACCCTACCGCGATCGGCTGAGCGTCGAACGTGCAATCAAGGAGATCCGACAGGGAGCCGGCACCCAGTTCGACCCGGATGTCGTCGCCTCACTCGAGAAGCTCAGGAGCTCTGGAAGCCTGCCGCATGATGCTTGAACGGTGGGCTTCATCACGGGCGCTGCCGGCGATGGCGGCGCTTGCGATCCTGGCAGCACCCGGCCTCGGCGCACAGGTGAGCCTCGAGGCCTCCACATCGGCGGGTGTGCTGTTCGGCACCTCGCGGGAGATCGTGCTCCAAGGCACGTACATCGTGAGTCAGCTGGACTGGGCTATGCAGCCGCTAGTCTTTTCCGGAAGCGAGCTGCGGGCTTCGACTCCGGCAGGTCTGCGCGCATCCCTCGAGGTCCGGTCCGGGGTGCCTGGGAATACTGGACGGATCACCGACAAGGATTTCCTGAACTACGACGGTGAGGTGACGCACTACTCCGAGCACGACAGCTTCACCGAGGGCGCGCTGCTGCTGGACGCTCGGCTCGGCTGGCAGTTCGTCCTCGGCGACCGGTTTGCCGTCGAGCCGTTCACCGGCTTCTCGCTGATGCGGTTCAAGTGGACGGCCAGGGATGGCTTCCTGCAGTACCCGCCGGAGTCCTCGTATCCCTACACTCCCTGGGACCCGCTCGAAACCAAGGTCCGCGTCTACGGCACGGGGATCGTCTACCAGCAGACCTGGTACATCCCCGTGGCAGGCGTGCAGGCAACTCTCCGGTTCGGCGACCGCATGGATGCAGCGCTCACGCTGGGCTTCTCGCCGTACCTGTGGATGAATGACCTCGACAACCACGAGCTGCGTCAGCTGGATTTCGTGGGGACCGTGTCTGGGGGATTCCTTCTCGACCCATCGCTGGGGGTCTCCTGGCGCATCAGCCTGCGGGCGCGGCTGTCCCTCGACCTCTCCTATCGCATCATCTGGGGGCTTGTCGGAGACACGCTGATGATCGGCACCGGAGTCGAGGGGTCGTCGGGGCCCGAGCTCGATCCCGGCGAGTGGATCCGCTACGTAGGTTCATCCGGCACCTTCTACGACGCCCTGGGCCTCTCCCTGTCCCTCGACCTGTCGCTGTAGCAGCGGGGCAGGGGAGAGATCGGCGAAACGTCGGGAGTCCGCGGTCCGGTTGCCGGGTGTGCTATAGTTGACCCTGGAATGGAAAGCTTCCTCATCATCGACAGCGATGCCGCCCTGACGAAGAGACTGTCCCACTACTTCGGCGCCCAGGGGTTCTACATCGAGGAAGCTGTCAACTTCTCCGAGGCGATCGAGAGGCTCAAGCAGCACGTCTTCGATGTCGTGATATCCGATGTCCTCTCGGAGGACCTGCCCCTCGACGATCTTCTGAAGGCCGTCCGGGAGAGCAAGATCAGCCCCGTGATCATCGTGATGTGCGAGAGAGAAAGGATCGACGAGGCGATCCGCGCCATCCGGGAGGGCGCCACCGACTTCATCCACAAGCCCATCAACCTCGCGGAACTCGAGGTGAAAGTCGACAAGGGAATCGAGCTGAAGAGGCTCGACCACGAGGGCCAGGTGCTCCGGGGCGAGCGGAAGCTCATCTACAGCACCCGGAACTTCATCGGCAAGAGCGCCGCCATCCGCGACGTGCTCAACCTCGTCGAGAAGGTGGCGAAGACCAGCTCGAGCGTGATCCTGCTCGGCGAAACGGGAACGGGGAAGGAACTGCTGGCCGGCGCGATCCACTACAACAGCCTGCGGGCGAAGAACGCCTTCGTCAGGGTCAACTGCGCGACGCTCCCCGAAACGCTGATCGAGAGCGAGCTGTTCGGGCACGAGCGGGGCGCCTTCACCGGGGCCGAGAAGCTGCGGATCGGGAGGTTCGAGCAGGGCAACGGTGGGACGATCTTTCTCGACGAAATTACCGACGTGAGCCTCCAGACACAGGCCAAGCTCCTCAGGGTGCTGCAGGAGCACGAGCTGGAGCGGCTGGGCAGCAACCGCACGCTGCGGGTCGACGTGCGCATCATCGCCGCCACGAACAGGGACCTCACGAAGGAAATCGCCGACGGGAGGTTCCGGGAAGACCTCTATTATCGGCTGAACGTCATGTCGATCACGATCCCTCCCCTGCGGGAACGCGAAGGCGACCTTGAGCTATTGGCACACTTCTTCCTCCGTAAGTACTCCTCGGATTTAGGGAAAAAGGTGAACAGGATCGACCCGGCCGCCCTGCGCCTGCTCGAGCGCCACCCCTGGCCGGGCAACATCAGGGAGCTGGAAAACGCCATCGAACGGGCGATCATCATGGCGGAGACGGACACGATCACCGCGAAAGACCTGAACCTCCCCGTTCGGCAAGACATCAAGGCAGACGGGAACGTGATCCGGATACCTCCGGGCGGAATCCGGTGGGAAGAGGTCGAGAAAGACCTCATCCTCCAGGCCTTGGACATGGGTGGGTGGGTTCAGAAGGAAGCAGCGCGCCTGCTGGGATTGTCCTCGAGAGTGCTCAACTACAAGATCAAGCAGTTCGGCATCACCCACCCGAACTGGAAGCAGAACAAGTAG
>JAPLSM010000196.1 GCA_026398635.1 Spirochaetota bacterium
GCCGGGCAGCTATGTCGAAGGGACTGTGACCGAGGTCGGGCCAGCGGACGTACACGGTCACTCTGCCGCCGGTCAGCTCGCGGACTGCCTCCGTTCGCCTCCGCGTCTCCGTCTCGTCCACCTCGATGTCCGAGAACGCCAGCCGCTCCAGGCGGATTCCGTCGGCGAACGGAGCCACGATCCGACGCGCCTCCAGGGGATCGTCCACTCCCGGACGGCTGCCCTCCCACGCCAGGGGAACGCCCCAGCCCTCGGGGCGGGCCTTGACGGCGTCGACGACGATCGACGGCCACACGATGTGATCGTCCGGTACGTGCTCGGCCATCCACAGCCCACGCCGCAGGTCGAGCTCGATGGAGCGGGCCAGCTCTCCCCGACACGCGAGCGGCTGGGAGCCGAGCATCGCCTCCCACTGGGGCACCGGGATCCCCTCGTAGTAGACGCAGACCGGGATCTTCTCCGTCGGCTGCAGGGCCTGGTGGTCGGCCCACAGG
This sequence comes from Spirochaetota bacterium, assembly GCA_026398635.1. GTDB lineage: Bacteria > Spirochaetota > Spirochaetia > SZUA-6 > Fen-1364 > JAPLSM01. Next base: position 495 of record JAPLSM010000196.1, read on the forward strand.
CGCTTGCGCTCAGCCTGGACGGGGAGCCCGGCGGCCTGCAGCGTGCGGTCCACCAGCGGCTCGAGGACGCCTTGGTCATGGCGGAAGTCTTCTGTTTCGTGCATGTCGGTTTCCGCGCCGGTCGGCACCATACTCGCGGAAAGACCGGTCCACGGTCAATCGATCGGCGCGGCCGGCCTGACCGGAGCCCACCCGACGGGGTCAGGTGCGCTAGAATGAGCCCTCATGGACGAGGCACGCGGGTCCCGCCCGCACCGCGAGTCTCCGCTGCTGTGGGCGCTGTACTTCCTCGCTTATGTGTCCGTGCTCGGCCGCATGATCCTCCGAGCCGTCGACGATGGCGATGTTGGCGCAGGGTATTCCGAGCCTGTTCATCTCACTCGTTATGAATCCCTGCAACTCAGAAATCGCCGGGGAGTAATCGACGTCCCGGGGGGCACCCACCTGCAGGCTGCCGCAGGAAGAGAGAGATGACAGAACGCAGAGGACGAGAATGAAGCGAACCACTTTCACGCTTTTCACATCCCGTTATTCCAACACCTGGCGGTCGGAAGTGCGGCGCCGAAACCTTTGCACTGCAGGAGGAAGAAAAGGGATGGCGTGCTCGGGGGTCAGCGACGATCCTGGTTCGGCAGTTTTGCAATGATGTCGACGAGTTGCGGCAGGTGCTGGTCGTGCGTGGGGCCGATCGTGAGGGCGTGCACGCATCCGGTCTCCAGCACGAAGCGGATCGCGCGCCCAGGATCCGAGGCAAGCCTGCCGCAGCCGAGGACCTTCATGGCGCAGATGCCCTTGCCCGCGGCGTGCGCGCGTCGCACCAGGGGCAGCACCTTCTCCAGCGGACCATCCATGTTCGTGCCGGCGTGGTTGAGTCGGACCAGGATCACGTCCACCCATGCTTCCGCCACGGCGGTCCTGAGGGCGGCAAGCGAGTGGACGGACACCCCCACCGCCCTGACCTTGCCCGCTCGCTTCGCCTCGTCGAGGGCTGCCATCGCCCCCCGTCGGCTGCGGTTCCAGCCGGCCGAGGAAACCGCGTGCAGCAGCACGATGTCCAGCCAGCTCGTGCGAAGCTCGCCGAGGAACCGGTCGACCGCCGAGGAGCAGGAGGCGTGGTCTTTCGCCGTGGTCTTGGTGGCGATCACCACGGAGCTGCGGTCGACATTCCGCAGCGCCAGCGCTGCGGCGCAGTGCGAGCCGTATTCGTCGGCAAGGTCCCAGAATCCTGCCCCCAGAGAGACCGCCTGCTCCAGGAGGCCGGAGAGCCAGGCGATTCCCTTCCGGGTCTGTTCCGACGTCCCCGCCCATCCGCGCGTGCCGGTGCCGACCGCCAGGCGCGGTACGGAGAGACCGGTGTCTCCAAGGGCGACGGTTTCTCTCATGCCGGTCGCGCGCCGTCCTGCTATGCGATCTTTCGCCCGCCGTTCGGGCCGGCGGACTGGTCGAAGATGGCCTCGACGGTCACCTTCACCACGTACTTCGGCGGGGGGAGCTGTGGCATCTGCTTGCGGATACCCACCAAGGTCTGATCGTACAGGGGACCGCTCTGAACGAGCTCGCAGGCGCCCTTGAAGAGATAGCCCCGGCGCGTCTCGCCGTCGTAGACCATGACGGCGGCCTTCGGGTTCTCCTCGAGGTTCTTGCGGGTCTTCAGGGAAGACAGGTCGGCGAACACCAGGTGCTCGTCGTCGAGCAGCCGCAGGGAACCCTTGATGGAGACGTTCGGGGTGCCGTCCCGGGCCGCGGTGGCCACCCAGCCAAGCTTGCCCTTGAGAAACTCCTGCACTTCGGCGGGAATCTTCACTGCCATGACGTGTTCCTTTCTCGATTCGCCTCACCAATGTAGACGTGCGGATCGCCAGGTGCAAGGTTGTCTTCCTTTACGGATTTCCGAGATCACGCGCGTACCGAGACCCCCTGCGCGGGAGGTCCTGCGGTTTCCAATGGCAGCATTTCCAGCCGCGCTTGACGGCGCCGGGGGGAGGACCTAGAGTAGTTGCCGTCCGCCGAGGAGGTTGCCATGGCTGAATCCCGGCTCAAGACCTTCAACTACGCGATCGGCATGTTCGGCACGTCGATCCCCATCAACATGCTGAAGACCTTCGCTGCTGCCTACTACGTCATAGGCCTCGGGCTCACCACCCCCCAGCTCTCCCGGATCCTCTTCATCTACGCGTTCATCGACGCGGCGGACAACCTCGTGTACGGCTACCTGTCCGACCGCACGCGCACGCGCTGGGGCCGGCGCAAGCCGTGGCTGGTCATCGCAACCCCGCTCCTGGCGATCGGTCTCATCCTCTTCTACAGCACCCCGGCCGGTCTCGCCGGCAACACCCTGTTCATCTATGTCATGCTCTTGTACATCTTCACCGGCACCATCGACTCGGTGATCAACGCCAACTACGGCGCCCTGTTCCCGGAGCTCTTCCGCACCAACGCGAGCCGGGCGACCGCCAACGCCATGCGGCAGGCCTTCCAGCTCGTGGCGATGATCATCAGCATCGCCCTCACCCCGGTCGTCACGGAAGCCATCGGGTACAGCCTCACCTCGATCATTTACGGCATCCTGGGCGGGGTCGTCATCCTCTACATGGCCCTGACCAGCAGGGAGGTGAGCGTCCAGCCCGAGGAGGAGAAGCCGCAGCTCTGGAACAGCGTAAAAAGCCTGCTCACCAACCGCAAGTTCTGGGTGGCGGGTTTCCCCAACGCGTTCTACAGCGCCGCCATGTCGCTCGTTCTCGCCTCCATGACCTTTTACGTGAAATACACGCTGCGGCTCGGAAGCGGGCAGTCCTCCATCCTCTTCGCCGCGGTGCTGGTGATCGCCATCGGCTGCGTCGGCGTGTGGGCCGCGCTGGTTCGCAGGTTCTCGCTGATGCCCGTGTGGCGGATCGCTCTCGCCTCCCTGATGGTCGCCTTCATCCCCCTGTA
>JAPLSM010000453.1 GCA_026398635.1 Spirochaetota bacterium
GCCGAGCTTCTGGATGGCGCCGATTTCCCGGCGCAGCTCCTCGCGCGGCAACCGGTAGGCGGGAATGGCCTGCACGAGCATGCCGCCGGGCTCGCTCTCCGCCTCGTAGACGGTCGGCTTGTAGCCGAGCCGGGCGAGGAAATAGGCGCACGAGAGCCCCGCAGGGCCCGCGCCCACGATGGCGACCTTGCGTTTCGCGTTCTTCCCATCCCCGTACATCGCCGGCAGCTGGAACGTTTTCTCCTGGTCCGCCATGTAGCGCTTGAGGCTGCGGATGGACAGGCTCTCGTCCAGCGTCGAGCGACGGCACTTTCCCTCGCAGGGGTGGAAGCAGACCCGGGCGCAGACCGCCACGAAGGGGTTGCGCTCGCGGTGCAGGCGCAGCGCCTCGTCAAACCGGCGCTCGCCGATCAGGCTCACGTAGCCCGGCACGTCGACGCCCGCGGGGCAGGCGTTCTGGCACGGCGCCCGGACCAGCTCCGCGCACACCCCGGCCCGGCACTTGTGGTCGCGGATGTGCTCCACGAACTCCTGCCGGAAGTGCCGGATGGCCGACAGCACCGGATTCGGCGCGGTCTGGCCGAGGCCGCAGAGCGCCGTGTCCTTGATGATCGCACCGAGCTCCTCGAGGCGCTCGATGTCGCCCTCGACGCCCTTGCCCGCGCAGATGCGGTCGAGGATCTCGAGCATGCGCTTGGTGCCGACCCGGCACGGCGTGCACTTGCCGCAGCTCTCCTCCTGCACGAACTCGATGAAGAACCGGGCCATGTCGACCATGCAGGTGTCGTCGTCCATGCAGATCAGGCCGCCCGAGCCCATGATTGCGCCGAGCGCGGTCAGGCTCTCGTAGTCGACCGGAACGTTGAGGTGCTCCTTCGGGATGCAGCCGCCCGAAGGCCCGCCGATCTGCGCGGCCTTGAACGACTTCCCGTCGCGCATGCCGCCGCCGATGTCGTAGATGATCTCGCCGAGCGGCATGCCGATGGGGATCTCGACGAGGCCGGTGTTCTTCACCGCGCCGGCCAGGGCGAAGACCTTGGTACCCTTGGATTTCTCGGTGCCGAACTGCGCGTACCAAAGCGAGCCCTTGAGGATGATCACGGGGATGGCCGCGTAGGTCTCCACGTTGTTCAACAGTGTCGGCTTGCCCCAGAGGCCCTTCTGCGCGGGAAAGGGCGGCCGCGGCCGGGGCTCGCCCCGGTTGCCCTCGATGGAGGTCATCAAGGCCGTTTCCTCGCCGCAGACGAAGGCGCCCGAGCCCATGCGGATCTCGAGGTCGAAGCTGAAGCCGGTGCCGAGGATGTTCTCGCCCAGCAGGCCGCGATCCCGGGCCTGCTCGAGGGCCGAACCGAGCCGGCTGACGGCCAGAGGGTACTCGGCGCGCACGTACACGTAGCCCTGCTTTGCGCCCACCGCGTAGGCCGCGATGGCCATGGCCTCGATCACGCTGTGCGGGTCGCCCTCGAGCACGCTGCGGTCCATGAACGCGCCGGGGTCGCCCTCGTCGGCGTTGCACAGCACGTACTTCACGTCGCCCTTCGCCTTGCGCGTGAACTCCCACTTCATGCCCGTGGAGAATCCCGCGCCACCGCGGCCGCGCAGGCCGGACTTCTTCACCTCCTCGGTGACCTGCTCCGGCGTCATCTCGGTGAGGACCTTCGCCAGGGCGAGGTACCCGTCACGCGCGATGTACTCCTCGATCTTCAGGGGATCGATCAGGCCGCAGTTGCGCAGCACGATCTTCACCTGCCGTCGGAAGAACGGGATCTCCTTGAGGCCCGCGACTTCGGGTGCCGCGCTGTCCGCGGCGAGGTCCTTCACCACCCGGCCCTTCAGCAGGTGCTCTTCGGTGATGCGCTCCGCATCCGCGGGCTTCAGGTTCTGGTACATCACCCCGTCGGGGTAGACGACCGCCACCGGCCCGACCACGCAGGGGCCGAGGCAGCCGGTCTCGATCACGCCGACCTCGGACTCGAGGCCGTGGTCACGGATGGCCGCGGTGAAGGCGGCCGACAGCTCCAGGGCTCCGGATGCCACGCACCCGCCGCCCGTGCACACCAGTACGTTGCTCCTCGGCCTGCTCATGCCTTCTCTCCTTTGGCCAGGAACGCCTCGACGGGCTTCCCGCCCGCGAGGTGCTCCTTCACGATCCGGCGCACCTTCTCCCGGGTCAGGTCGACGTACAGGAAGTTGCGGCGTTCCCGGTCGGTGACGGTCATCATCGGCTCCTCGTCGCACAGGCCGATGCAGCCGGACTGGCGGAGGGTGACGTCGTCGAGCCCGGCCTCGTCGAGCCGGGTCACCATCTCGGCCATGACGTCGCGCGCGCCCGCGGCGATTCCGCAGGTGCCCATGTGCACCACGGCCTGGACCTCCCTGGGTCCGCTGCGCAGGCTGACCTGGGCCTGGGCCCGGTCGCGCAACTTCTTCAGCTCCTCGGCGCTCGTGATCTTCGCGCTCATCGCTTTGCTCCTCTCTTGGCTGCCGCGCGTGCGGCCCCCGCGCGCCCGGTGGTTTTCACCGCCGCGCGCTTCGCGGGTTTGCGGGCCACGGCACCGACGGGGCCGCCGGCCGCCTTCTTGACTACCGGCTTCGCAGCCGCCTTCGCCGCGGGCTTCTTCGCCTTCTTCACCGACGGCGCCTTTCCGTCGGCGTACTGCTCGAGGATCGCGCGAAGCTTCAGCGGCTTCACCCGCTGGTGCACGTCCTCGTCGATCATGAGCGTGGGCGCAAGGCCGCAGGCGCCGAAGCACCGGGCCACCTCGAGCGAATACCGGCCGTCGGCGGTCGTGCCGCCGACGTCGATCGCCAGCTCCTGCTTCAGGCCCTCGAGCACGAGCTTGCCGCCCCGCACGTAGCAGGCCGTTCCGAGGCAGACCCGCACGAGGTGCTTCCCCCGGGGAACGGTCGAGAAATACGAGTAGAATCCGACGACCCCCGCCACTTCGCTGTAGCTCTTGCCCATCTTCAGCGCCACGCGCTTCAGCACGTCCTCGGGCAGGTACCCGAAGATGCCCTGGGCGATCTGCAGCACGGGGATGAGCGCGCCGGGCTTCCCCCGGTACTCCTCGAGCACCCCGTCGAGCCGGCCCAGCAGCTCCTCGTGCGACGCCTGATCTTCGCAGCACGCCGCGGTTGCGGACACCTGGTTCATGCGCCTGTCTCCTTTCGTCGTCCGTTCCATCCCTTGAACGGGCCACTGCACCGTCCCTTGGACGGGCAACTGCACCGTCGGTCCCTCAGCCGTTCATGCGGAGAGCCGTCATTCCCTCGGTGATGCGCTGCCGAAGCCGGCGCGCCGCCGCCCGCGCGGCGCCACCACTCCCTCGCGCCGGGCTCCCGGCCGGGTCTGCCTCGGCCGAACTCACGCTCACCACACGGTCGCCGTGCGCGAGGCGCGCGCGGATCTCGACCCCAGGATTCGCCGCCACGACACCGGCGAGCGTGCCGGCCAGGTCGCCGAGCGGGTACCGGTCCACGTGGCCGAGCCCGAGACGCGCCCTGACCGCCAGGCCGCCAAGCTCGGACCGACCGAGCTCGACGCTGCCCCCCGCCAGCTCCACCTGCTGCCGAAAGAGGCTCAAGCCCAGACCGGTCCGCTTCCCTTCCTTGGTGGTGAAGAAGGGATCGAGTGCCTGCTCGGGCGTGACCGGAAGCCCCGGGCCGTCGTCCTCGACGGAGATCGCGAGCAGGTCCCGGTCCGGCTGCTCCTCCACGCCCACCGCCACCACGCCGGCGCCGGCCCGGAGGGAGTTCTCGACGAGGTCGAGCACGTGCAGCGAGAGTTCACGCAACCGTGCACCCCCTGCCGTCCGCGCCGGCGAGCGCGAGGGCGAGCTCGCGGAAGCCCGACTCCTCGACGTCGAGGATGACGAACCCCTCGCCCACCAGCTCGGGCGCGTGGGCGTCGGAGGCGGTGGTCACCGGGAAGCCCAGGCCCGCGAAGGCCGGGATCCGGCCCGAGCGGGCGCCGTATGCCGAGACCTCCAGCGCCTGGAAGCCCGCCCCCGGCGGGATGAACCCGAGCTGGCTCGGCACGCTGAACGACCGCCGGTCGACGTGCGCCGCGATCGCGAGGCCGCCGTGCCGGTACACGAGGTCCACCGTCCCCTCGAGGGAGAACGCCGAGGCCGCCGAGAGCATCAGCGGCTCGAGGCCGAGGGTCGCGCCGTCGGCGTCCACGAGCTCCTGCTCCTCGGGCTGTCGGCACCGGGGCAGAGCTCCGGCCACCTCACGGGCGGCCTTCTCGGCCGACGCGGCCGAGGGGAACAGGCCGACCACGTGGGCCTCCTCGCTCGTGGTGATCTCCATGC
>JAPLSM010000458.1 GCA_026398635.1 Spirochaetota bacterium
TCGACCGGTACGATGGCCTTCTCGAGCCCGGCGCACCAGGCCAGGCGCTCAGCGTTGATGTCGTTCATGAACACCTTCGCCGCGCCGCCCATCTTCGCGAGGCGTGCGTGCATCAGGCCGATGGGGCCCGAGCCCATCACGAGCACCGTGTCCCCGGGCCCGATGGCGCACCGCTGGAACGCATTGTACACGCAGGAAAGCGGCTCGACGACCGCCGCGGCGGGGAAGTCCACGCCGGGCGGCATCTCGCTCAAGTTTCCCTGCCGGACCGCCGCGGCGGGAACGAGCAGGCGCTCGGCGAACCCGCCGTCGATGTTGATGCCGAAGGCCTTGTAGTCCGCGCAGAGCTGCGTGTTGCCGCTCACGCACTGGTCGCAGAGGCCGCAGCCCATGTTGGGGGCCACGGCCACCCGCATGCCTTCACGGTAGCCGTTGACGCCGGACCCGACCTTCTCCACCACGCCCGCGATCTCGTGCCCGAGCACGAGCGGGTGATCGGCGCTCGCGTTCTTGTGGCCGTTCCTGAACATGCGGATGTCGGTGCCGCAGACCGCCGACGCCTTCACCGCAAGCAGCACCTCGCCCTCGCGGACCTCGGGCACCTTCACCGGCTCGACCCGCAGGTCCTCCTTGCCGTACAGCCTCGCCACCTGCATGGTCATGCCGACACTCCTTCCACCCCCACAGGACGGCGCTCGACAATCGAGCGGTTGCCCGCGTTCACCACCGCCACGGCCATCCGGCCGTCGATGCCGCGCACCCGGGGCTCCCGGCCGTCGAGGATGCAGTCCACGAAGTCCTGGTCTTCGGCGTAGTACGCCTCGGTGAAGAGCGTGCGCCAGCTCTTCACGAACGGCCGCACAATCCCCCGGTCGGCCGAGCAGCCCACCACCGAGTCCTGCTCCGTCCGTCCCACGAACAGCACGCCGCGCGTGCCCACGATCTCCATGCGCGAGTCGTAGCCGTAGCCCACGGAGACCGCGCCGTCGATGAAGCCCTGGCGGCCGTCGGCGAACCGGCAGACCATCGCCACATTATCGTAGAAATCCGGGTACTTCTCCCGTGCCTGGGGGCAGCGGAAGTTACCGCCGACCGCGTAGACCTCGGCGATCTCGGAGCCGGTGAACCAGCGCGCCGCGTCGATGTCGTGGCTGTTCACCTCGGCCAGCGGGCCGTTTGACTTCGCGATGTCGTACATCCACTCCTGCGGCACGCTCGGGCCGTGGGTGAGGGACTTCACGAGCACCGCCTCCCCGATCTCCCCGGCGTCCAGGCGCTCCTTCGCGGCCCGGAAGCTCTCGTCGTAGCGGCGCATGAAGCCGATCTGCAGCTTCACGGACGCCCGGGCGCAAGAGTCGATCATGTCGTCGCACTCCCGCACGTCCATGGCCATGGGTTTCTCGCACAGCACGTGCTTGCCTGCCCTGGCCGCGGCGAGCACAACCTCGCGGTGCAGCGAGGTGGGCGTGACCACCACCACGGCGTCCACGCGCAGGTCGGCGAGCGCCTGCCGGTAGTCGGCGTACCCCGTCTCCACTTCCAGCTCGGCCCGGGCGTCCGCGAGGGTCGGGGCGTGGGGGTCGGTGAGGGCGACCAGGCGCGCACGGGTGACCCGGCGCGCGAAGTTCCGCGCGTGGATCATCCCCGCCCGGCCCGAGCCGATCACGCAGATTCCCAGCTTCCTGTCATCGGATTTCATGGTGAGAACATCTCCTGTGCCGGATTTTGCCTCTCTTTTTGTTTCCTGTCAACTCTTTTCCTTTTCTTTCGCATGTTGACAGGCTTGGTTACAGTCCCCCGCGTCGATAGAGTACCCGATTCCGCCCCGATTCACTGCACCTACAGACCTGTTTGGGATCCGGGACCAGCACTGGGGATCGGGCTATGAGGAGGAAGAGCCGCCATGGAGCGCGGAACTGCAATCGAGGGACACGTTGTGGTAAGATGAGCGTGGAGAAGCAGCAGATGCCCACCGGCGACACGAGCCCCGAAGCCGAATCGATCCAGATCGACCTCCTCCGAAAGGCCCCGACGTGGAAACGACTGCGCGTCGCGGCAGAAATGTCGGAGACCATCATGCTTCTGTCGCGCATCGGCGTTGCGAGGCGGAATCCCGGCGCCTCTCCAGCCGAGCTCCGACGTCTGGCGGCCGAGGCAATCCTCGGGCCAGAGCTCGCTTTTCGGGTGTACGGCCGGTGATCCCAGAGCCGCTTCGTGTCACCTTGGCAGTGGCCAAGGCCCTCGAGCGGATGG
>JAPLSM010000035.1 GCA_026398635.1 Spirochaetota bacterium
CGAGAAGGGCTGTTCCATCGCGCCGACCTTGACGAGTTGTCCCCTGGCGGCTTAACTCGACCGTGGAGGAAGAACCGATGCTGCCCATCGAGATCCGCCGGGTGCGAACGCGGCGCGAGCGGAAGACATTCGTGACATCCGCCTGGCGGTTCAATGCAGAAGATGCCTGCTGGGTTCCACCCCTCATCGCGGACACGCTGAAGTACATCGACCCCGATAAGGGCGTGTTCTTCGACCACGGCGAGGTCGAGCTGTTCATGGCGTTCCGGGGAGCCGAGCCCGTGGGCCGGATCTCGGCTCACGTGAACGCGCTCCACGACGAGCGGCACGGCCCCGGCACGGGGTTCGTGGGGTTCTTCGAGTGCGAGGATCAGGCGGAAACCGCGGGGTCGCTCTTCAACGCAGCAGAGAATTGGCTGCGCGCCAGGGGCCGCAAAACCCTCCGGGGCCCCCTGAGCTTCGGGATCTACGACGAGGTCGGGGTGCTCGTGGAGGGCTTCGACACCCAGCCGTTCGTGCTCACGCCCCACAATCCCCCGTACTACGGCCGCCTCTTCGAGGAGAACGGCTGGCGCAAGGCGGTGGACTGGTACGCTTTCCGGGGCAGGCGGGGCGTGAGCGACGAGGGCGTCGACCCCCGGTTCGCCAGGTTCTCCGAACGGGTGCTCAGACGGCCCGGCCTGACGGTGCGCAACCTCGACCCGAAGGTGAACCTCGAGCGCGACGTGAAGATCGTGCAATCGGTCTTCAACTCCGCCTGGGACGGCAACTGGGGTCACGTGGCCATCACCGACCGGGAGTTCGACCGGCTTAAGGAAGCCGTGCTCGCGATGCTGATCCCGGAGCTGTCCCCCCTGATCGAGGTGGACGGCAGGCCCGGGGCCTTCGCCCTGGCCCTCTGCGACGCCAACGTGGCGGTGAAGCGCATCCACGGGCGCCTCTTTCCCCTGGGGTGGCTCACGTTGCTCACGACGATGCGCCGCACGGACCGGTTCCGGCTGGTGCTCATGGGCGTGCTGGAGGAGTTCCGGGGACAGGGCCTCGAGACCGCCCTCTACCACCAGGTGATGCGCGAGAGCATCCGCCTGGGCTATCGGGAGATCGAGATGTCGCAGATCGTCGAAACCAATACCGCCATGCTGGCATCCATCCACCGGTTGCCGGTGGAGCGCTCCAAGACGTGGCGCATCTACGAGAAGGACCTTTGAGCATGGGAAAGCTGATCGAACCGAAGGTACTGAAGGGCTTTCGCGACTTCCTGCCCGACCGGGAAGCGGCGCGCCTCTCCCTCGTGCGCAAGCTCGAGGAAGTGTTCCGCAGCTACGGGTTCGCGCCGATCGACACCCCGGTGCTGGAGTACGCGGAGGTGCTGCTAGGCAAGGGGGGCGGCGAGACCGACAAGCAGGTCTACCGGTTCACCGACCACGGCGGCCGGGACGTGGCCATGCGCTACGATCTCACCGTACCGTTTGCCCGGTTCATGGCCGCGCACCTCGGCGAGCTGGCCCTGCCCTTCAAGCGCTGGCACGCGGCCAAGGTGTGGCGGGGCGAGAACACCCAGCGGGGCCGTTACCGGGAGTTCGTGCAGGTCGACTTCGACACGGTGGGCACCGATTCCGCATCCGCGGATCTCGAAATCCTCCTCCTGATGCGCGAGAGCTTCCTCAGCCTCGGCCTGGGGGGCGTGAAGGTGCACTACGCCCACCGCGGCGTGTTCAACGCGTTCCTCTCGCGGCTCGGGCTCGAGGAAAAGACCGGCGAGGTGCTCCGAACCATCGATAAGGAGCGGAAGATCGGCCCGGAGAAGACCCGGGAGATGCTCACCGAGGTCGCGGGCGCGCATAACGCCGGCCGGATCCTCGAGTATGCACGGGTCGAGGGCTCCGCGGCACTGACCCAAGCCAAGCTGGGTGAAGCCGCCGGAAGTGACGCGTTGGGGGTGAAGCGCCTCGGTGAGATCCTCACCGCGCTCGAGGACCTCGGCGTTGCCGACACCTTCGTGCTCGATCCCTCCATAACCCGCGGCCTGGACTACTACACGGGCATCGTGTTCGAGACGTTCCTCGACCGGCTTCCGGGAATCGGCTCGGTGTGCTCGGGCGGCCGGTACGACGACCTCGCCTCGCTGTACACCTCGCAGCGGCTGCCCGGCGTCGGCGCGTCGATCGGCCTCGACCGCCTCATGGCGGCCATGGAGGAGCTCGGTGAGGCCGGGCAGGCGACGGCCGGACCCTCGGTGCTGGTGCTCATGCTCGAGGAGGGCTTGCTGGCCGAGTACCACCGGATCGCGTTCGCCTTCCGGGACGCCGGCATTCCAGCCGAGGTCTACCCCGAATCCCGGAAGCTCGCCGTCCAGTTCGCGTACGCTGAAAAGCGGGGAATCCCCCTCGCGGTCATCGCAGGCGGCGACGAGCGTGCGAAGGGCGTGGTGAACCTCAAGGACCTCAGGAGCCGGGAGAGCTTCGATGGCCTTTCGCTCGAGGACGCGACAGCCAGGGCTTCAGCGCTGCTTCGATAGCCGCGAGCGAATCCCCGGACATCGCAGCCGGCAGGTCGGCCTGGGTGTGCCACTCCGGGTAGTCGAGGTCGATCAGAAGGCACGCGGGCACCCCCCGGCGCAGGAACGGCCATTGGTCGCTGATGATGTACTTGACCCGTTCGGGCTTCTCCCGCGCAAAAGGTGCCAGGTCCAGCGACGCGCCCAGGCGGAACAGACTCGCGGTCAGCTCGCGGCTCGGCGCGTGGCGGAACACGTGGGCATCGATGTCGAGCACCAGGTCCCTGCCGCCCACCATGTCGAGCACGAGCACCTCGTCAGGCCTGCCGACGCCGACCGGAGGGTTCGCGGCCAGCCGCTCGGCGCCGAGCGAGAACGGGTTGCCGTCGATGTCGCCCAGATCCTCGGCGTCGACGAACGCGACCGCCACGTCGCGGCCGAGTCCCCCGGCCTCCCCGCGGAGCCAGTCCAGCAGGTGGAGGAACACAGCGGTGCCCGACCCGCCGTCGTTCGCCCCCGGGATGGGCACGCCGCGCAGCCTCGGATCCGGCTCACGGTCGGCGATGGGGCGCGTATCGTAGTGGGTGCCGAGGAGGAGCATCGGGGCTGCGGGAGTCCCGCAGTGGAACACGCCGACCACGTTTCGGCACGAGACGGTCCTGCCGTGGAACCGGGCCTCGAACGGCTGCACGTGCACCTCGGCTCCGGCCCCGTCGAGCCGGGCCGCGAGCTCGTCGGCGAGCCGGTCGTGGGCTGCGGATCCCGGCACCCGGGGACCCAGCGCCACCTGCCGCTCGACCAACCCGATCAGCTCCGCGCTAGCCGAGGTCGTGGACGATTTGGCCATCCGCCACCCGCAGGTGCACCCGCCGGGCGGCGGGATCCGACCAGGACTCGAACGCCGCGTCCTCGAGGTGCCGGGCCAGCGCTGCCTCGAGACCCCGGGCGCCCGTTTCCTTCTTCAGCGTCTCCTCGACCACGAGCGCGAGCACGTCGTCGCTCACCGTCAGCTCCCGGCCCTCGAGCCGGAACTCGTTCACGTACTGCTCCAGTACACGGGTGCGCAGGATTTCGGCCAGCTCCGAGCGGCTGAGGGAGGAGAACGGCACGATACGCTTGAACCTGCCGATCAGCTCGGGCAGGAACCCGTAGTTCATGAAGGTGCGCGCCAGCTCCACCTCGTCCTCGGAGTAGGAGACGGCGATCCGGTCCTGGTCGCCCGAGAGCGGCTCCCGGCCGAAGCCGATGTGCTCCTTCCCCGTCCGCTCGATGGTGCCCTTGAGACCCGAGAAGGCGCCGCAGGCGATGAAGCCCACATCCTGGGTGCTCATAATCGCCTTGGGCGCGTAATCGGAGTGCGTGTACTCCAGCGGAACAGGCATCTCGATGTTCTCGAGCATCTTCAGCAGCTCGCGCTGAACGCCGAGCCCGGACACGTCCTTGGTGGTGCCCTGCCCGGCGAAGACGGCGCTGTTCTGGCCGGAGGAGAGCTTGTCGAACTCGTCGAGGCAGACCACGCCGATCGCGGCGAGCGTCAGGTTCATGTCCGCGGCGTAGAGCAGCCGGGTGAGGATCGAGGCCGTGTCCTGGCCCACGTAGCCGGTCTCGGAGAAGCCCGTCATGTCCACGACCACGGTGGGCAGGCGCAGGATGTCCCGGAAGAGGATCTCCACAAGGTAGGTCTTGCCGCATCCGGTGGGCCCGACGAACAGCATCGGCGCTTTGGGCGGAAGGCTCTCGCGGGGCACCCCCTCCAGGTGCAGCCGGCGCAGGCGCGCGACGTGCCGGTAGGCGCCGAGGGCGATGGCGCGCACGGCACGGTCCTGGCCCACGTACCCGGCCGCCCGGATGCGCTCCGCGATGGTGCGAGGAGCGAGCACGGGAATGTGCTGCACGTGAAATGCCGTCTCCTGCTCGATCCGGTCCGGCCGGCCGTTGCGGCGACTCGGTGCCTGTATACCCTCACCCGCCTTTCTCCCTATAGTGTAGCGATGCGGCCCCGGGCCGTGCAAGCGAGGCATTGATGGAAGCACGCAGCCTGCCCGTCTACCAGCAGCGGGACAGGATCCTGAAGGCGCTCGAGACCCACCAGGTGGTGGTGGTCGAGAGCCCCACCGGCTCGGGCAAGACCACGCAGATCCCCCTCATCCTTCACGAGGCGCTCTATACCCGTCGCGGCATCGTGGGCGTCACGCAGCCCCGGCGCATCGCCGCGGTGTCCGTGAGCCGGTTCATCGCCGGCCAGGTCGGCTCCCCCATCCCCGGTACGGTCGGCTACAAGATGCGCTTCGAGGACCGCACCGACCCCTCGACCGTCATCAAGATCATGACCGACGGCATATTGTTACAGGAGATGAAGGGTGGCCGGGACCTCTCGGCCTACTCCGTGATCATCGTGGACGAGGCGCACGAGCGGAGCCTCAACATCGACTTCATCCTCGGGCTCCTGAAGGGGGTGCTGATCCGGCGGCCCGACTTTCGGGTGGTGGTCTCCTCCGCCACGATCAACGTCGAGGTGTTCTCCGCCTACTTCGACGGCTGCCCGATCGTCAGCATCGACGCGCCGATGTACCCCGTCGAGCTCCGCTGGGAGCCGCCCGATGCCGAGGGCGACCTCGCGAGCCTCGTGGACAAGATCGCCGAGATCGTCTTCGCGATCGAGAAGAAAGGCGGTCCCGGCGACGTGCTGGTGTTCCTGCAGGGCGAGCTCGCCATCAAGGAGTGCCTCCAGCGCCTCGCCGACGGCGACCCCGACGAGCACCTGCAGCTGCTACCGCTCTACGCGCGCCTGTCGCACGAGGAGCAGCAGCGCGTGTTCCAGGAGTTCCCGGGCAGGCGTAAGGTGATCGTGGCCACCAACATCGCCGAGACGAGCGTCACGATCGACGGCG
>JAPLSM010000243.1 GCA_026398635.1 Spirochaetota bacterium
GAAGTTCATCATCGCGGACGAGCCAACGACAGCATTGGACGTCATCACGCAGGACCGCATCCTGGTCGAGATACGCAAGCTGCAGGAGAAGCTAAGGATGGCAATGATGATCATAACGCATGATGTGAGCGTTGTGGCCGAAGTGAGCGACAAGATCGCGGTCATGTACGCCGGCAGGATCATGGAGACCGGGAGGACCGTCCAGGTGTTCAAAAACACGGCCCACCCATACACCTCTGGTCTTCTGGGCTCCTTCCCATCGATCGAGGGGGAGAGGCACAGGCTCATCTCCATTCCGGGCTTTCCGCCGGACCTCGTCAACCCGCCTTCCGGATGCCCGTTCCATCCGAGATGCCAATACGCGCAGAAGAATTGCTCCGAGGCGGTTCCGGCGGGGATCGAGCTGGAGCCTGGGCACCTATCGTACTGCCACTACGCCAGAGAGCTGCAGCCTAAGA
This sequence comes from Spirochaetota bacterium, assembly GCA_026398635.1. Classification (GTDB taxonomy): domain Bacteria; phylum Spirochaetota; class Spirochaetia; order SZUA-6; family Fen-1364; genus JAPLSM01. The sequence goes on from JAPLSM010000243.1 coordinate 459, forward strand.
TGAGGAGGCTTGGTAGCTGATGCCTGCCGGTACAGGTGTAGTGGTCAAGGTCACGAACCTCAAGAAGTACTTCGAGCTCAGCCGGGGGTTCTTCAGCTTCGGCAAGCCCGTGTTCGTGAAGGCCGTCGACGACGTGAACTTCGAGATACACGAGGGAGAGATCCTTGGCCTTGTCGGGGAGAGTGGGTGTGGTAAGACAACCACTGGCCGTCTGCTCACGAGGCTCGAGGAGCCCACAGGCGGGTCCGTGTTCTTCCTGGGCAGGGATATCGCGCTCCTCGAGCCCGACAACCTGAAGGTCTTCAGGCGGAACATCCAGATGGTCTTCCAGGATCCCTACGAGAGCCTCAACCCGCGCACGACCGTCCTCCTGACCGTAATGGAACCGCTGATCAACCATCACATCGGAAGCAGCTACGAGGACCGGGTCGAACTGGTCACAAAAGCCCTTGAGGACGCGGGCCTGGCGCCGGCAAAGGAGTACCTGAGCAGGTTCCCTCACGAGCTGAGCGGGGGGCAGAGGCAGAGGGTGTCGATCGCGAGGGCGCTGGTCATCAACCCGAGGGTCATAGTTGCGGACGAGCCCGTGTCCATGCTAGATGTGTCCATCAGGGCGGGCGTGCTCAACCTAATGCTCGACCTCAGGGACAAGTACAACATACCGTACCTTTTCATCACACACGACATCGCGGTTGCCCGATACGTGAGCGACCGGCTCGGGGTCATGTACCTCGGGCGCGTGGTCGAGCTCGCGGAGACGGACAACGTCATATTCCAGCCGAAGCACCCGTACACGCGTGCGCTGATTTCTGCGGTGCCCGTGCCTGATCCCGAACACAAGCACGGGAGGATACACATCAAGGGAGAGATACCTAGCGCGACCGATGTGCCGCTCGGGTGCAGGTTCAGGCCAAGGTGCCCGTTCGGGTTCAACGAATGCGGCTGGGAGGGGAAGGACCTCGCCGGCTGGCTGCTCGAGGACGAGAAAGTGTCCACCGCCGAGCATCCCATGAACGCGCACATCGGCAAGATAGAGCCGAACGGATTCTCTCTGATACTCGAGATCAAGGAAGGTGGCGACGCCACCAAGGTGCTGGAGTTCCTGAAGACCAAGGAGGCGGAGCTGAAGGACAAGATACCGATGTTCCAGGCGATCTGGTCCATGGACATGATGCCCAGAGACAAGGAGCTGGTCATGAAGACCAGTTCCGTGCCCGTGTCTGGAGAGTATGTTGCGAAGGAGCTCCTTGAGAAGCTCGTGGAGTCGGTCGACTTCAAGAGCCGCGGCCACCCCATGTACGGCACGATACTCGATGCGGAAGTGTCGAATGCATCCGTGATCCTCACTGTAGGCCAGGAATCCGCCCAGAAGGCCGAGGGCGAGGCCACGAAGGTCGAGACGACTGTGGGGTTCCTCCAGGACTTCGTCAAGAGTCTAGTCAGAAGCGGTCACTCGGAGTTCAAGGGAGCGGGCAAGGTGACCGGGGAGATAGACAAGGTAGTCGTGTCGTGCCGCCCGGCCAAGCTCACCGCGGCGAGAGTCGCACAGGAAGCCGCCGAGATGATAGTCAAGGGCATGCTCATGAACCCCAACTCCGCGTTCCACAACCTGCTTCTCAGTCCAGTCGCGACCCGTCACTCGGTCAAGGTCAAGGTGTGCGCGGGGGCGGGGAAGTGGGAGCAGTTCACCAGTGAGGCCAAGAGACTGTTCGAGCAGAGGGTCGGCGAAGGCAACCTGGCGGCGAAGGCGGTCGGGCCCGCGGAGATCAAGACCTCCAAGGGTGTCGAGGACTCGGTCGTGGTGAGCTTCGAGCAGGTCGTAGAGCCGCCGCTGATCGATGTCGGAGGCGGTCACAGGGTCGCGTGCTACCTGTTCAAGTCACCGGCGGCGTAGCGCCCTCCAGTTTTGGACCGTGGGATGATGGCAATCATCGAAAGGACCAAGAAACACTGGGTCACGGCGACCCTCTATCTAGTGTTCTCGCTCTTCTTCGTGGTGGCGTGCCTCGTTTCGGCGAACACCTACAGCGCGATAGCCCAGGCCCAACGGGACATCTCCCTGCAGAACCCCGGGTTCGACGCGGAGATCGTCCGGAAAGGGCACTTGAACATCTCCTTCAATGTGCAGCTCTACAATCCGTCGCGGTACACGCTGCACGTGTACACCCTATCCTGGTATGCAAAGCTCGAGAACGCATCGAACCCGGATGAGAGGGTGATCCCTGTCGGCGAGGACTATGTGGGCCCCACTCAGCTCCTCGAAATCCCCGCGAAAACCACCCTGAACTACACTCTGTGGTCCGAAGTGGACGACCCCGCCACGCTTGCGAAGCTCTTCGGGTTCGTCAACTACAGCCAGGGGCTAGGACAGAGCTACACCCTCGAGACCCTGCCCTACATGCACACCTTCTCCGTCATGCTGATAATCGGCGAGTTCGAACACGAGTACCTCAGGGAGGGCTACCTGAACGAACTCGTGACCGTGGATCTCACCTACTCCTCTGCGGAGGCGCTCGCATGAAGCTAACGAGGGACGATGTCGTCAAGCTGGTGCTAGTGTCAGCGCTCAGCGCTCCGCCGATCGCATTCATGACCTTCGACTTCATGTTCCCCAACATATCGACCCCGTCCCTTCAGAAGAACCTTCTGGTCGTGTTCCTGCTGTCCATTCTCACCAGCATGCCGTCAGGGTACTTCACCAGACGCCCTGACCTGGCAATGGTCTCGGTATTCTTCTACACGGCAGTCGGCTATGCGCTGGCGGTCTTGCTTTACTCCGCCCCGTACACGTTGTACAACCTGGAACAGGTGCTCTCAGGATTCTACTATGCCATGTTCTTCAGGTTCACGATCATCCTCCTTTTCCTGTTCATACTGGGCGGGTTCATGGGAGCGGTCTTCGGGCAGATGGTAAGGGACTGGGTTGGGGCAGAGGAGACCCAGCTGAGCTTCCGGGGCGGCTCGAGACGCTAGGCATGGCACGAGAGCACGCATGAGCTCTCAGGGAATGGTATAATCTAGCCAGAGCGACTCCGTGCTCCTCAGAGAGCGGCTCGCGAGGCGATCCCGATGGCAAAGAGGAATATCATAGAGATAGACGAGGACAAGTGCACTGGCTGCGGCGCGTGCGTCACGCAGTGCGCTGAGGGGGCATTGCAGATAATAGATGGCAAGGCGAAGGTTGTTAACGAGGTGTTCTGCGACGGCCTCGGGGCATGTATCGGAGAGTGTCCTACCGACGCGCTCAAGATTGTCGAGAGGGACGCTCCCGAATTTGATGAGAAGGCGGTCGACCAGCATCTGCGCCGGGAGAAGCACCAGAAGAAGGAGCCGATAGGCGTAGAACCGTGCGGATGTCCATCTCACAACCCGATGATACTGACCGCTACACAGGTCAAGAGAACGCATGCAAAGCACGGCGGACAGGCCGAGGCCGAACTGCCGCCCGAGCTGACCAACTGGCCTGTCCAATGGAAGCTCGTGACCCCTTCGATGCCCTTCTTC
>JAPLSM010000320.1 GCA_026398635.1 Spirochaetota bacterium
GTCCAGCTTCCCTCGCTGCGTGGATGTCGACCTAGCGTGCCTGGTCTATACCTCGGGCAGCACGGGCCAGCCCAAGGGGGTCATGTGCTCCCATTATAATATCGTCTCGGCCTGCCGCAGCGTCATCCAGTACCTAGGGAACACGGAAGACGACGTGATATTAAGCGTCCTGCCGCTCTCCTTCAGTTACGGCCTCTACCAGGTGCTCATGTGCTTCGTGTTCGGTGGCACGGTAATACTCGAGCCGGGTTTTGTGTATCCCCATGCGTCGTTGAAGCGCATCAGCCAGGAGAAGGTCACGGGGTTCCCGATCGTTCCTTCGATACTGGCGACGATACTGCGCCTAGGGCATGCATCGGCCTACGGTATCTCAAGGCTGCGATACATGACGAATGCGGGGGCGGCGCTCCCGGAGCCCCTGGTTCGCAGGTTCAGGTCGTTGTTTCCGCATGTGGCGTTCTACTCGATGTACGGGCTGACGGAATGCAAGAGGGTGAGCTACCTCCCGCCGGAGGACCTGGATCGGCTATGTTCATCGGTAGGAAGGGCGATGCCGAACTGTGAGGTCCGACTGGTGAACGAGGAAGGACGCGAAGTCCAGCCCGGCGCTGTGGGCGAGTTGATCGTACGCGGCTCGAACCTCATGCAGGGCTACTGGCACGATCCCGAGGGGAGCCGCGACACGTTCCGTCCGGGTGCGTACCATTCCGACCGGTGGCTTCGCACCGGTGACCTGTTCACGTCCGACGCCGAGGGGAACTTATACCATGCCGGGCGCCGGGACGACATGATCAAGTGCAGAGGGGAAAGGGTCAGCCCGCGCGAGGTCGAGGCCGCGCTTCTGCGGATTGGAGGGATCCTGGAGGCCGCTGTCCGGGGCGTACCGGACGAAGCTGACGGGCAGGCGATAGCAGCGTTCGTGGTCGTGTCTCCGGGGAGCGACCTCACGCTGCCCGACATCAAGAGGGAGTGCAGCCGCTACCTGGAAAGCACGCGCGTACCCCGCCACATCAAGCTCCTCGACCGCCTCCCTCGCAACGATAGGGGCAAGATCGACTGGAAGGAACTGCATCCATGGGACGCACAGGAGAAGTCGACTTGAGTCAGCTCTCACCGCAAGTACTCGACCTCGATTGCAGACGCGAGACCGAACGGATCGTCAGTCGTCTCAGGGAGGTCGTCCAGAAAAGGTTCCGGCGGCGCGGCGGGGTGGTAGCAATCTCCGGCGGCATCGACAGCAGTGTCACCGCTGCCCTCTGTGTAAGGGCATTCGGACCCGATAGAGTCTTCGGGTTGCTCATGCCGGACCGGGATTCCGCCGCGGAGACATGGCGGTTGAGCCGTCACGTAGTGGAGATGCTCGGGATCGAGCACAAGGTCGAGGACATCACGCCGATTCTCGAGGCAGTAGGCTGCTACCGACAGCGTGACGAGGCTATGAGGATAGTCGTTCCGGAATACGTACCCGGAGCACTTAGCAAGATAGTCCTTTCGGGGAAGTACGGGACTCCCTACCGGATCTTCCACCTCGTGGTGCGTCTACCCGACGGCAGAGAGGTTCGGGCCAGGCTGCCATCCCGGGAATATCAGGTAATCGTCGCGGCCCAGAATTTCAAGCAGCGAACCCGAAAGATGCTTGAATACTACCATGCCGATCGGCTCCATTATGCAGTGGTCGGCACCTCGAACCAGCTGGAATGCGATCAGGGATTTTTCGTCAAGCTCGGAGACGGTGCGGGTGACATCAAACCCATCGCCCATCTCCTGAAGTCTCAGGTATACCGAATGGCCAAATACCTGAAGCTTCCAGAGGAAATCCTAGAAAGAAAGCCAACACCGGATACCTACTCGCTTGCGCAGACGCACGAAGAGTTCTATTTCCCCGCGCCATACGAGGTGATGGACTTGTGCATCTGGGGCAAAGACCATGGAATCGATGCCAAGGAAGTGGCCGCAGCTGTGGGTAGG
>JAPLSM010000204.1 GCA_026398635.1 Spirochaetota bacterium
TACAACTCCTGGGCCATCGTGAAGCCGCCCTTCGAAATCCCCGCCTACATGGACAAGCGGGAGCTCCAGGGCACCCGGCTCGCCGAGCCGACCGCCGAGGAGAAGGGCCAGGGCCGCATGTTCGACGGCAACGGGGTGGTCAAGAACGTCGGCGTTCTGAAGTCCCTGTCTCTCACGGTGTACGGCGCGAACTTCCCCAACGGCATCGGGGTGATCGTGGCGGACCAGGACGGCAAGGAGCAGACGATCTTCCTCGACTACCTCTGGTTCGACGGCTGGCGCGTGCTGACCTGGCAGAACCCCAACTACATCGTCGATGTGCGCAACCGGGAGCTGAGGAAGTACCCGCTGTACCCCCGCAGCACCCCGCACCTGCGATTTGTGGGGCTGATTATCTACCGGGACGCGATGCAGGAGGGCGGTGACTTCATCACCTACGTGAAGGAAATCAACATCACGTACGACAAGGCCATCCTCTCGGCCGATCGGGACATCAACGACGAGGCCCTGTGGAACATCCTGCAGCAGCGCTACGAGGCGCGCCGGCTCGCCGAGCTGAAGCGCCTGGGCACCATGCAGGTCCTGCAGTACCTCGAACGGCAGAAGATGCACGTGGACACGCCGACCAAGTAGTTACGCAGACGAAAGACAGCCTACGGAACAAACGGGGCCCCTTGGAGGGGCCCCGTCTCATTGCGCGCCGCGGGAAAGGATCAGAATGAGGCGCGGATGCCGACGAACCCTTCAAGCAGGTCGCTGGTGTCGAACGGCCAGAGCTTCGTGTTCACCTTGATCTTCCAGACCGCTCCCGGCGTCGTGAAGCTGATGTACGGAGCCAGCTTGAACGAGAAAGTGCCGGAAGTGGAGTCGAAGACGAGGTTGCCTTCGAGGCCACCGAGCGTCAGAGTCTTCGAGAGGTCGCCGAAGAACAGGTTCAGGTTCACGTCGAAGGTACCCAGCTCGAACGTCTCCACCTGATGGTAATACGCAGGGTGCCAGAAGAACGTGGCGGCCACGTTGAACAATCCGAGGTGCAGGCGCGGCTCGACGAGCATCGAGAACAGGTTGATGGAGAACGGGGAGTCGGCGACCGGGTCCCATTTCGGGAGCCCCAGCTCGGCGAGCACCTCAATGCTTTTTGACGCAGCGTGGAACAGTACGCCCGCGCGGTACCATCCCGCCACCGAGGCGGGGACGGCGGAGACACCGAGGAATCCCTCCAGCTTGATCGAGGCGAGATTGGCGAGCACCCGCAGGTCCGCGGACCAGTGGCCCGGCTCGAAATCGAGGGACCCGTCGAGGAACCAGGAGTCCTGGTATAGATAGGCGGAAAGCTGCAGCTTATCCGGCACGAGCATCGAGGAAAGGCGAATCCCCGTGCCCTTCACCTGGTGGATGCCGTCGTACTGCACGCAGCTGGGGTCGGGGAAGTACATTAACCCCCGGTAGGCGGTGGCGATCTCTGCCGTGCCGAACGAGACCGGGAACTCCGAACCCGAGGCGAGCACGTCGTAGGAACCGACGAACCAGGTGAGCGAGAGCGGCAGCTTGAAGACATCCCGGACGGTGATGTTGGCCCCGTCGAAGGCGAGTCGGTCCGCATTGTCGTCGTCCTCCAGGGAGGAATCGATGTAGGACAGGGCGATGCGGCCGAGGAACTTGTAGCCCCCCTCGACAACCAGGTCGAACTCGCCGTTGCTCGCCAGCTCGAACGTGCCGGCGTTCATGAAGCCCCGGGTGATGATCTCGAGGGATGGCACCACGAGGTTGGCTGCCGGCAGCAGTGAAGCTGCCATAAGGAGGGCCAGCGCCAGGAGGTGTCCCGCGAATCGTCTTGCCGTCATCGTGTCCTCCTCGCGTGCACCCGGAGGGTCACGCCGAAATCCGTCTGTAAATATAGCGCTCGAGCGCGGTCCGGTCCGCGTCGCCCAACGCCTCGAAGCGTACGGCGACGGTGCGGCCCTGAGCTGTCACCACGGTACCCGCGGGAGAGAGCTCGCACCCGGTCAGGGCGACTGAGAGCTGAGGAATCCGCACCCCCGGGCCGGGCGGTCCGCCGGGCGGGGGGTTGAGCAGCTCGACGGCCATGCCGCCGAGGCTGATGTCTACGACGAGTCCCGAGAGCAGAGCTGTCCCCCCGGGGAGGCGGAAGGAGACCCGTACCATCTCGCCGGGGTCGGGCCGGACCCTGATGTGGCGACGCTGCCGGTCGTGGCCGGCGAGCCGGGCGAGAGCCCGGTCGAGACGGTCAGGGCCGGTCTGGGGGGTGAATGCACCGAGGAGGAAACCGGCCGCACCGGTTTCGATCATGCGCACCACGAAGGTGCGGTTCGTCTGCGTCGTGTGGACGATCACCGAGATGCCGCGGGTGCTCTCGTCAGCTTTGATCTCCTCGACGAGACGGACGCCCTCGACAGCCTGGTCGTCGACATCGACGATCGCGCCTTGGATCGAGGCATCCGCGCGCAAGGTCTCCCAGGCGGCGAGCCGATTGGCCACGGGCAAACCTTTGATGCCGCGGGGCAGCAGGGCGAGGGCGATCGCCTCGCGAGCCGCGCCCAAGCCCTCCACGACGAGGAACTTCACGGGCTGATCGTAGCGACCGCAGAGCGGATCGTCAAGGACATGGGCTCCCGCCTTCGCGCGACAAGGCCTCGCGACGTTCCGCGTTGCAACGCGTCGCTGGCGTATTGACTTCGTGGTGCGGTCGTGTACGATCTTTCCAAGGGAGTCCCGCGCGTGAGAGCCATGTTCATCGATGCGTTCGGCGATGCTGCCGCCGCTGCAGCGGCCTCGCGCCTGGGAAAGCCGGTACACCGCGGCACGCCGGTTCATGGCTCTCCGTCCCACGTCGTCGCGGGCACTGCCGCGCTCGTGGGATTGACCGGCGACCTGCAGGGAAGGCTGTTGCTGGACCTCGATTCGCGCGCCACCTCGGCGATGGCAGGCATTTCAGGAGAAGGTCGACGCGGCGTGGCTGAGCTCGCCGAGGAGGTGACCGCGCGTGCGCTCGCGACGCTGCGAAGCGCCGGGGTGAAGATCGAGGCGACGCCGCCAATGGTGTTTACCGGGCGAAACCTCGAGGTGACCAACTCCCGTATGGAGACGGTGGCGGTACCGATCGGGATCCCTGACGGAATGCTCGTCGTGAGCATCGCCGCGCGTGAGGGGGGGGCCTGACTGTGGCAACCTCGTCCGGGTTCGCTCCAGCTGAGGCGCGCGGAGCCTCCAGCGCCGTGCCGCTGCGGGTGCTCATCGTAGACGATTCTCCCTTGATGCGCGCGGAACTTTCTGCCCTGCTCTCCACCGGTGGATTCGAGATCGCTGGCACCGCCGTCGACGGCCTCGAGGGTGTGCGGCGATACGCCGAACTCGAACCCGATCTTGTCGTGATGGATGTGACCATGCCGCGGCTCGACGGCATCTCCGCGACGTCGCGCATCAGGGCTGTTGATCCGTCGGCGCGCGTGATCGTCATCTGTGGACCCTGCTCGCACGAGCAGTCCAGGGAAGCCCTGGCAGCGGGAGCTGCTGCCTGCATCCGACGGCCGCTCGACCGTCACCGGTTTGCGGAGCAGGTCAACGCCGGACTGCGCGACATCGGATGAACCGAAGGAGGATACCATGAGACGACTGCTCCCCCTGCTTGCTGCGGCAGCGGCAGTCATGCTGATCGCGTCCTGCGCGGGGATCACCTACACGCGTACCTGGACCTACAACAACGACCCGCTCACCGATCGGCTGACCGTGACGGATGAAACCTTCCACCTCGAGCGGTCCTCGTCGGCTGGCACCGCGATGTTCGAGGGAGACCTGAAGCAGGGCGAGGACCACTGGACGTTCGACGTGGTCAGGTGGGAACCCTACAACGCGGCCGCGCAGACGTTCGATCCCCCGGTGCGCTACGTGTACCGGGTCAGAAAATCCCGAGGCGTGCTGTCGTTCCTGGCGCTCGAGGACGTGCGCGGCTGGTCACCGATGCAGTTCATTCAGCCGGGTGATTTCAAGCTCGGCCGCTGATCGATTGCCGAGATGACCGTCGGGCTTCAGCCACGTCGCTGCGCCCCGGCGGCTCTCGCTACGTGCTTCGCACATAGCTGGGGATCTCGCTCCCCTCTCGCCACGTCGCTTCGCGCCCTGGCTGTCGGGGTCGCCACGGCGAGAACGCCGTGGCTGACTTGACATCGAAGCGCCCGCCGGGGTAGGTTCTGCGACGCACCGGGCGGCTAGCTCAGTTTGGTTAGAGCACCAGCTCGACACGCTGGGGGTCGCAGGTTCGAATCCCGCGCCGCCCATACGCCAGTTTCAAGCAAGGTAAAAAGTTAGCCCGTTACCATTGCCGACGACCGGTACCGAAGCCGTCACACGTGACAGTTACGTGACGGGAAGGAAACGGTATGCGGCTGCGGCAGCCTTTCTCACTTTACCTTCGGACCACCAAGGACGGTAAGCGAGTCTGGCACGTCTCATTCTACGACCACCAGGGAAGCAGGATTCGGCAGTCTACCGGAGAGACTTCGAAAACCCGGGCAGCTCAGGTTGCTATCGAACTCACGAAGGGCGGTCAAGGAAAGGCGCCACGCCTGGATGAGTATTGCCGAACCTTCTTCAAGTGGGGCGAGTGTTCCTGGCTTGCACGTCAGAAGGCGAAAGGGCGGCCTATAGGGCGCGAGTGGGCTCGGCAGCGGCGCAGTCACCTGGACAACTACATCCTCCCCGCATTCGGTTCCAAACGCCTGTCCGAGCTGAACCGGGTGCGCATCGAGGAATGGCTCGTAGGACTTCCACTCGCAACAGCACGAAGAATACGATTCTCTACTCATTTCGCATTGTTCTTCGGGAAGCCGAGACCGAGGGTCTCTTGGACCGCAACCCGCTGGAGCACGTCGAGCCCATGGGGGCCGATTACAGGGCGCGAGACATCCTGACCGCCGAGGAGCTCCGCCTGCTGTTTCCCGAGGACGACAGCGAATGCCTCGCGATCTGGCGGAGCCGCAAGTACTACACGATGTTCCTCACAATGGCGACCACGGGGTGCAGGATCGGGGAAGCCCGGGCGCTCCAGTGGCGGCACG
>JAPLSM010000234.1 GCA_026398635.1 Spirochaetota bacterium
CGCCACTCGTCGTCGTCCACGTTGCTGAGGATCACGCCCCTCTGTGACCCGAAGAACGTCTTGTGGGTGCTGCCCGTTATCAGGGGCGCGCCCTCGCCGAGCGGGTCCTGGAACTGGTGGCCCGCCACGAGGCCCAGCACGTGCGCGGCGTCGTAGATCAGCGCGATGCCGCGCCGCTTGCACACCGGCGCGAGCTCCTTCACCGGCTCGGGGAAGAGGAAACAGGCTCTTACCGAGAATCGTCACCTTCGGTTCGAGCGCCTTTAACAATTCCATCGTGTGGTCGATATCGATGTGGTACCCGTCGGCCGTGACGGGGAAATTGACGATGTTCTTTTTGTACTTGCCCACCGCGCCCACCCGGTGGTGGCTGATGTGGCCGCTGCCCGGGGTGGAGTTCACCATCACCTCGTCGCCGGGCCGGATGTAGCGGCTGAAGACCGTGTCGTTCGCGATCGTGCCGCTGATCGGCCGTACGTCCGCGTGCCGGCAGCGGAAGAGGCCCTTCATGCGCTGCTTCAGCAGGCCCTCGATCTCGTCGATGATCTCGGCGCCCTGTAGTAGCGCTCCCCGGGGTGGCCCTCGGCGTAGCGGTGCGCGAAGTTCGAGTCCATCACGCCGCGGGTGCGCCGGCTCGTGACGTTCTCGCTCGCGATCAGGTTGATGCACCGGCCCCGCCACTCCTTCTGTTCCTGTATGCGCCCATCGATTGCTCTGGGCGTGCCCCCTCGCCAGGGCCGGCCCAGGAGCCTCGCAACCGCCCCGGCGCCTGCCGGTTTCCTGCACGCGTGGCGAGGGGTCGGGCTGCTGCGGGGCTCTCGCCGTCTGCTTCGCAGCCGGCTGCCGCCCAATGGCTCCGCTTCGCTTCGGTCCTACGGACCTCCGCGGGGCTTTGCCCCGCGTCGCCCTGCGCATCCCTCACGCGGAAGAGGCGGATCCCGCGGGTTTTCCGCTCGCCACCTGGGCTGGCCATCACACCGGCCACTCACGCGCTGGCGCGCCCCGGCTGTTGCCCACCCAATAATTCTGATGTCGTTCCCCCCCCGTTCTCAAGATCTTTACAGGCTGCCAGGGTGCCGGCTCCCTCTCCCCAACAGACCGCGGCAGGATCATCGAACGGGCCGACCTCGAGAGCCTGCTGGCGCAGCACGGATTCTGCCACTGGCTCTACCTGGGCCATTTCAAAGGCAACGCTGATCCTGGGGAGGCAAGGGCCACGACGAGCGCTGGAATGGGGCCGACCGTAGCCGCTCCATGACGCCGGGCAGGGAAGGGTTGGCCGTGCCGTCCGCTGCACACGCATTCAACGCAACAGTGACTGTTTATATTGAAATTTGCAGGAGTTTGATAGCGGCAAGGGCCGTAGTGCCCTCGGACGGAACGACCGAGTGTTTTAGTAATACTCATAATTGACATTAGCGTTGATAACCAGTATTATGATCAACATGGACGCTGCAGGACTCATCCCCGTCATCGAGCGATTTCATCTGCTGTTCCTCGTCCAGTTCAGCCGGCGAGCCAACATGGGGGCCTTTGTCGTGAAGGGAGGGTGCAATCTCCGCTTCTTTCACCGAAGCATCAGATACTCGGAAGACATGGATCTCGACGTCGGCGAGGTGGAGCTCCAGGTTCTCCGGGACAAGGTCCGAGAGGTCATCGCTTCACGCCCATTTACCCAGATCCTCGAGGCCAGGGGCATCCGCATCGACCATGTCACCGAGCACAAGCAGACCAGCACCACCCAGCGGTGGAAACTCGGTCTTCGCACCGAGGGCAGCGATGCTCCGATCCCGACGAAGATCGTATTCTCGCGCCGTGGCCTGGATGAAGGAGTGGCGTTCGGCAGAATCGACGCCGAGGTGGCCCGTGTCCACCAGCTGCCGCCGCTGATGGTCAGCCACTATGATGCAGCCGCGGCGTTCCGCCAGAAGGTCGGCGCGCTGGCGGGTCGACGCCCAACCCAGGCCCGGGATGTCTTCGATCTTCACCACCTGCTCGTGACTGGTGCCGGCGCGGATGCAATCCGCGGAGTCGGCCGGCGTATCGCCGAGCGGGCGAGCGCGAATGCCTTGACGGTCGACTTCGCGACGTTCAAGAGCCAGGTGCTGGCGTACCTCCATCCGGACGAACAGGAGCACTGCGACTCAACGTCGGTCTGGGAATCGATCGTGATGGAGGTGGTGGAGGTGCTCGGGGGGGGCGATTCATGACGCTCCTGCACGCGCTTTCGAGGATCCTT
>JAPLSM010000248.1 GCA_026398635.1 Spirochaetota bacterium
CGAGTGACGGCACCTGAGCTGACAGAGGAAACCCTTGGAACTGCGCTCCGACCCGCTATATAGTGTTCCTCATGGACACACCGCAGGAAACACCCATGACATCAGCTGCGTCACCAGCCCTCCCGTCGGCAGAGGAGTCCCGTCGCGAGCTGGAGAACCTGCGGAAACGGGTAAAGGCCGAGAGGGAAGCCGGTCGCGAGATCGTCGTGGTGATCGGGCTCGGGTTCGTCGGCACCGTCATGGCCGCCGTCATCGCGGACGCCACGGATGCAGGCGGCAAACCCGCCAAATTCGTCATTGTCTACCAGCGCCCCAGCCCGCGGAGCTACTGGAAGATCGCCTCCCTGAACCGCGGGGAATCCCCGGTGAGCTCGGAGGATCCGGAGGTCCCGAAGCTCATCCACCGATGTGTCACCGAGAAGGGAAGCCTCGTGGCGACCCACGTCCTCGAAGCGCTCGGCCTGGCGGACGTCGTGGTTGTTGACGTGCAGTGCGACTACGTGAAAAACGCCCTCGGGGACGTCAAGACGGGCTCCGTGGACATGATTGCCCTGGAAGAGACCTTCGCGAGCATCGGCGAGCAGGTGAAGCCCGACGCGCTCATCCTGATCGAGACCACGGTGGCGCCGGGGACCACCGAGCAGATCGCCTATCCCATCATCAAGCAGGCATTCGAGAAGAGGGGGATCCACGCGCCTCCGCTACTGGCGCACAGCTACGAGCGCGTCATGCCCGGACGGAACTACGTCGCCTCGGTCCGCGATTTCTGGCGGGTCTGCAGCGGGATCAACCCGGCCGCCCGCGAAGGGGTGGTGCGCTTCCTCGACTCCGTGCTCAACACCCGGCAGTTCCCGTTGACGGTGCTCGACCGGCCCATCGAGTCGGAAACCGCGAAGATCATCGAGAACAGCTACCGCTCGGTCATCCTCGCCTTCATGGACGAGTGGTCGCTGTTTGCTGAGCGCAACGGGATCGACATCAAGAAGGTCATCGAGGCGATCCGGGTCCGCCCGACGCACTCGAACCTCCTGTTCCCCGGCCCGGGCATCGGGGGCTACTGCCTGCCCAAGGACGGCGGCCTCGGGGTCTGGGCGAACCGTCACATCCTTGGTTGGGAGGACGACCCCTTCAAGATGACTCCCCTGGCCATCGACATCAACGACACCCGCTCCCTCCACGTCCCCCAACTCGTGAGGGATGCCCTGCGCAACATGGGCGAGCCGGTGGCCGCGGCCGAGATCCTCGTGCTCGGCATATCCTACCGGGAGGACGTGGGCGACACCCGCTACAGCGGCTCGGAAATCATCGTGCGGCGCCTCGCGGAGATGGGCGCGAACATCAGGGTCCACGACCCGTACGTGACGCAGTGGCTCGAGATCGAGTCCCAGGACACCTATCCCGCGCCGAACCAGTCGAAGGCCCGGTTCTTCTCGCGGCAGGCGAAGCTCGCGAACCTGCGGATCCAACCCGACCTGTGGGCTTCGATGAAGGGCGTCAACGCGATCGTCCTCGCCGTGCGGCACTCCCTCTACCTCACGCTGGATCCCGACGAGGTGTTCCGTGCCGTCGGCGGGCCGTTTGCCCTGATCGACTGCTTTCTGATGCTCGACGATCACAGCATCCGTCGCTATCTCGAGCTGGGGTGCGAGGTCAAGGGCATGGGGCGCGGACATATCAAGCGGATCAAGGAGAGCATCCG
>JAPLSM010000378.1 GCA_026398635.1 Spirochaetota bacterium
CTGTTTTCGAATCCTTTCTTGGTATCCGAATTGCATTGTCCAAGTGGGCAACTGAGCATCATGCAGGAGCTGAACACGAACCCACGGCCAGCAGCAGTTTCCAGAACGATTCCGGTCGACTTCCGGCTTCCAGGGCTTCGCCGACCTCGGCCGTCCATGACCAGGACTTCGATCCCCATCGGGATGCAGGGCGAAATCGTCCGCAAGGCGCTTCACCTGCTGATCGCCCTCGTCCCCACGCTCGCGGCGCTGAGCGTTCCCTTCACCCTCGCGCTCCTGGCTGCCGGTACCCTGTTCTACACCCTTGCAGAGACCTCCCGCCGAAACGGGCACCCGGTGATCATGGTGAGCCGTCTCACCCTCATCGCCTCGCGCGCTGCTGACCGCAACCGGTTCGTGCTCGGCCCGATCACGCTAGGACTCGGCGCCATGATCTCCCTCATGCTCTACCCCGAGCCCGCGGCCTCCCTCGCCATCTACGCCCTCGCGTTCGGCGACGGCTTTGCCAGCCTCGTCGGCCGGCTCGTGCCCGGTCCCCGCATCCCGTTCGCGAAAGGCAAGTCCGTGATGGGCTCCCTGGCCTGTTTCACCGCGGTTTTCGTCGCCTCCTCGCCCCTGGTCCGCACGCCCGCCGAGGCCGCGCTTGTCGCCTTCACGGCGACGGCCCTCGAAGCGGTGCCGTCCGGGGATTTCGACAACCTGCTGGTGCCCGTCGGCACCGGCCTGGTGGCTGCCGCGCTGCTCGGGCTCTGACATGCCCGCAGGTTCCGCGGGCCTCGGCATTACCCTCGACCGTTACCGAGCCCTCCTCGACCGCGTGGACGAGGCTGCCCGCGCGGTCTCGCCCCCGGAGTCCCCGGGGCCGTGCGGCGGCTGCTCTGCGTGCTGCGGCTCCCTCTCCCTGCTTCCTCTCGAGGCGTACGCCATGCTCGCGACCGGACTGCTCGACGATCTCCCGCCCGCGGCAGCCGCCTGTCCGTTGCTCGACGACGGTCGGTGCAGGGTGCAGGGCGCACGGCCGTTCGCGTGCCGGGCACGGGGGCTGCCGGTCAGGCACCTGGACGCCGAGGGCGACTGGAGCACGGGGGCGTGCGGGCTCATCGGACGGGACGTCAGCGGGCAGGATCCCGTCGCGCCGCTCGCCGAGTGGGCGGCGATGCTTTTCCACCTGGACCGGGAGTACCGGGGATGCGTCGGGCTGCGGTCAGGACGGATCGGCCTCGCCGACCTGTGCCGGGCGCCCGGTCGTTACCGGGCGCTGCTCTCCGTTCCCGCGGGTCTGCCTTTCGCATCGCGCGTCGCGACGTAGCCGCGGCGGACCGTGTCGAGGAGCAGCGCCGAGCCGAAGGCGAGGAAAACGAGGCCGCAGGCGAGCCGCACCGGGCGCAGGCCGAAGAAGACGAGATCCCGGGCGGCCAGCAGCAGCGCGAACGCGCCGGCGAGCCGGGCGAGGCGCGGCTGCCGGTGGACGATCGCGGCCGCGATCACGCTGAGCGGGATCAGCGCCCCGATGACCAGGTTCACGAACAACACGCCCTGCTCGTCGCCGAGCCGGAACGTGAGCTGCGCGAGGAACATGGTGCGGTCGACGGGCACGGAGGCGGCCATGGCGAGCGACGCCACGAGCACCACCGGCACGAGCACCGCGGGCCGCTGCTCGGGCAGCTCGAGGGCGTGCAGTGCGACGAGCAGGAGCGCGAGCAGGCCCGTGAACCGTGCCCAGTACACGACGCGGGACAGGAACAGGGCCGCGGTGATCGACCGGTCGGCTATGACGAGGAACGCCGCCGCGCCGCGAAGGCACTCGAAGGCGATCGTGAAGAGGAAGAGCCCCGCGGCGAGGGCCGGGAGCGACGGGCACCGTTCAGGCAGCCGGCGCGCGGCGAACAGGGCCGCTGCGGCGAGGAGCGAGGCGACCACCGAGGCTCCCACGGCCCACGCCGCGGCGTCGCTTCCGGCCGGGCCGCGGTAGACGAGCCACCAGGGGTGATCGGGCAGATCGGCGAGCGCCGCCCGGGCGCGCTGGTCTGTGACGAGAAACGCGAGCGCGAGACCGCCGAGGGCGGCGAGCAGGACTGCCGCGGCGGCAGCGGCCGTGAACACCGCGGCGAGCTGCGGCGACCCCCGCCCCTCGCTGGGCTGCCCGATGCGAGCCCCGGCCTTCCCCGACATGCGACCATCAAAGCACGGATGCAGGGAAAGGTCAAAAGCCGCGCCGGGCCGACGCATGGGCCCGACTCGTTGACAGGCGGCCCCGCGGCTGGTCTAGTAGTCCGCATGATCATCGTCTTCCGCAAAGGCGCGACCGAGGAGGAGATTCAGGGCGCCATCGCGCATATCGAATCGCTCGGCTATACGCCGCACCTCAGCCGTGGCACGCTCAAGACCATCTGCGGCGTGACCGGCGACGACCGCGCGCTGTCGGAGGGCGAGTTCGACCAGCTGCCCGGCGTCGAGAGCGTTCTGCGCGTGCTCAAGCCCTACAAGCTCGCCTCCCGGGAGTTCCACCCCGAGGACACCCGTGTCGAGCTGGGCGGCGTGCGGGTGGGGCAGGGCACCTTCGCGGTGATCGCGGGGCCCTGCTCCGTGGAGAGCGAGGAGCAGGTGGAGGCCTGCGCGGCGCTCGTCGGCCGCTCGGGCCTGCGCCTGCTGCGCGGCGGCGCGTTCAAGCCGCGCTCGTCGCCCTATTCCTTCCAGGGCCTCGGTGAGGAAGGCCTCCGCATTCTCGCGGGGGCGGCCCGGCGCCACGGCCTCGCGGTGGTGACGGAGATCATGAGCGAGCACGACGTGGACCTGGTGGCCCGCTACGCCGACGTCTTCCAGGTCGGGGCGCGCAACATGCAGAACTACGCGTTGCTGCGTGCCCTCGGCGAGGCCGGCCGGCCGGTGCTGCTGAAACGCAGCATGATGGGCACCATCGAGGAGCTGCTGCTGTCGGCCGAGTACCTCATGAAGGGTGGCAATGCCGCCGTGATGCTCTGCGAGCGCGGCATCCGCACCTTCGAGACGCACACCCGCAACACCCTCGACATCGGCGCGGTGCCCGCCATCAAGCGCCTCTCGCACCTGCCGATCCTGGTCGACCCCAGCCACGCCATGGGCGACTGGCACTA
>JAPLSM010000309.1 GCA_026398635.1 Spirochaetota bacterium
AAGGCGGCCGACCGCGAGGCCCGGTAGCACCTGAGCATGCTGAAGAAGACGCTGTTCTAGCGTTCGACCGACACAGGAGGAGCGGCATGGTTTCCGCAGGCGATGTGAGAGGCGTCATCCCGGCGCTCGTGACCCCCTTCACGAGGAACGACGAGGTCGACCTGAAGGGCGTGGAGGCGATCACGAAGTACCTGGTGGACAACGGTGTGCACGCGCTCATGCCCGTGGGGGGGACGGGGGAGTTCCCCAGCCTGCTGCGCGAGGAGAAGCGCGACGTCATCGCCGCTGTCGCCCGGGTCGCCCGGGGGAAGGTCCCCATCGTGGCCGGCACCGCCGCGTGCAGCACGCGCGAGGTCATCCTCCTCAGCAACGAGGCGCACCAGGCAGGGGCCGACGCCGTCATCGTGACGGCTCCGTACTACTTCAAGCTGCCGGAGGCGTCGCTCGTCCAGCACTACACCACGGTGGCCGCCAACATCGGCTGCCCGCTCGTCGTCTACAACAACCCGCTGTACACCGGCAACCCCATGGGGCCCGAGATGCTCGCCCGGCTGATGGGAGTGAAGAACATCATCGGCGTTAAGAACAGCTCGCCCGACATGGGACAGCTCATCGAGATGATCCGCCTCTCGCCGAAGGGCCGGTCGCTGTGCACGGGCATCGACAGCCAGTTCTACGCCGCGCTCTGCGTCGGCGCCTCCGGGCTGTACTCCACGGCCGCGGGGGTGGTGCCGGCCCAGATGGTGAAGCTGTACGACCTGGCCGTGAAGGGGAAGCACGCCGAGGCCCTGGCGCTGTCGATGCGGCTGCAGACGCTGAACAAGTACCTCGAGTACGACCCGGGCTACGTGGCCCCCGCGAAGGAGGCGCTCAACCTCCTCGGCCTGCCCGGCGGGTACCTGCGCGGTCCGCTGCCCGAGCTCACCGCCGAGGAGAAGGCGGGAGTGAAGGCCGCCCTGAAGACGATCGGGGCCCTGTAGGCCGGCAGGGGGTGCGCATGAAACTGAGGATGGGCGTCGACACCGGCGGCACCTTCACCGACGGCGTGGTCATCGACGCGAAGGGCGCGATCCACAACTTCAAGGAGCTGTCGACGCCGAAGGACCCGTCGATCGGGCTGTACAACGTCATCCGCAAGGCCGCGGAGCATTTCGGCAGGGACGTCCGGGGCTTCCTGGGCGACCTGGACTTCTTCGCCCACGGCACCACGGTGGCGACGAACACGCTGCTCACGGGCACGGGCGCCGTCACGGGCCTCATCCTCACGAAGGGCTTCCGCGACACCCTGGAGATGCGCCGGGCCCACCAGGAGAACATCTGGGACCTGTACCTGCCCGTCGCCGCCCCGCTCGTGCCGCGGCGCCTCCGCATCGGCGTGCGGGAGCGCATCGACCACCGGGGCGCGGTGGTGCAGCCCCTGGTTGAGCAGGACGT
This sequence comes from Spirochaetota bacterium, assembly GCA_026398635.1. Lineage (GTDB taxonomy): Bacteria > Spirochaetota > Spirochaetia > SZUA-6 > Fen-1364 > JAPLSM01. The sequence goes on from JAPLSM010000309.1 coordinate 1,435, forward strand.
GCGCGACGCCTGCGCGCTCTTCCGGCGGGAGGGGGTGAAGGCCGTCGCCGTCTGCACGCTGTTCTCCTTCCTCAATGACG
>JAPLSM010000075.1 GCA_026398635.1 Spirochaetota bacterium
GCACGGTCGATCATGCGCTGCGTGACGGGCGCGGGCATCGGCCGCAGGGCGTTGAACACGAGAAGGGCAGCGACCGTGAATGCCGCGTTGGCCGCGAGAATGACGGCGACCCGGTGCTTCCCGTAGAAGCGTCGGGCAGCGTCGCGGACTATCTGCCAGTCCGAGGGTGGGTCTGGCGGCAGTTCGTCAGTGGGCGCGTGGCGCACACCCTAGAATACATAAGCGAAGCGACCCTCGGGTAATAATATAGTGTTATCAGAACGTGCCTGGGGCGACGTGCGACAGCCCACCTGCGACGGGGCACCGCGCCTCCGGGTTGAATGCCCCGCCCTGGCACGTCAACTCTTCCGGAAGTTCTGCGGCCGAAATCCCGGTTACCCCTTCCGCGGCTTGCCGACGATCTCGCGGATCTCGAGCTTCTGGAAAGTGCGGGTGTAGGCCGGCTTCACGACGATCGCGGTGTCCGCCCCCTCGCCCGTCCCGCCGACCGCGATGAGCTCGCGCCGCATGTCCAGGAGGCCGGCGTCGGCTGCCATGAGGGCGACCTCGACGGCGACCTTCATGCCCTGACAGAATCGATAGAGGACCTTCGAGGCGATGTCTTGCGCGCCGGTGACCTCCAGGCCATTCGAGAGCTCGCCGCCCAAGGCGTGCGTACCGGTGAGCACCGTGATCCCCGCCCTGCGAAGCCGCGCCCGCTCCGCGTCCTTCATCGTCCAGCCTTCCTTGTCGTAGGCGGCGGCGATGGTGATCGCGATCACCTCGACCCCGGTTCCCGCGAACGCGGCCTGCGCCCGGCGCGCCGTGAAGCCGTGCGTCGAGGCGACCACGACCTGCCGCACTCCGAGGGCGGTGGCGCGGGAGCACGCCGCCTTGAGGAGCGCATCGGTGTTCGACTTGCCGGTCTTCGTGAAGTAGAGAATCGTCTTGCCGACCATCCGCTCGGTTTTCTTGGCCATGCGGCGATGGTACGCCGCATCGCCCGCCGGCGCAACCGTGCGGACGGGCCTGCGGGGACGGGGCGGGGCTCCGGGCGCAGAGGCGGCACCGCCGGGGTCAGGCTGCCGGGGTCGCGTCTTCGGGCAGGTGTTCGCGCCCGCGTCGGGGAGCCGCGAGCCAGATGCAGCAGGTCGCGGCCACGGCGACGGCGATGCTGAAGATCAGCGCGGCATCGTAGCTTCCGCTGGCATCGAAAATGGCGCCGGCGACGACCGGCCCGGCAAGTTGCCCGATGCCGAGGGCGGTGCTCAGCACCCCGAAGGTGGATCCGAACCTTGCACCGCCGAACACGTCCGCTGCCGTCGCCGAGTCCATGGGGGGCCGCGAGCCGAAGCCGAGCCCGAAGAGGACCGCGTACACGATCGCCATTCCCGTTCCCTGCATGGGCATGGCAAGCAGTGCCGCGCACCCCGCGATCATGCCGATCGTGCCAATAGTGTAGGTGCGCTCCCTGCCGATCCGGTCGGACAGGAGCCCGGCGGAAAGCATCCCCGCCATCCATGCCATTCCATACACCGAGACAATCCACGCGATGGCCATGGGAGCGATTCCCTTGTCGCGCAGAAGCGTGGCCTGGTGGATGGTCACGGGCGACGACGAGAGCGGCCCGAGGAGCAGCTGGAGGTAGGTGAACCAGAACCTGCGGCGACGCGCGAGAGCCTTTACGTGCCGAAGCAGGCCAGACGAACCCGAGCCGGGCGGGACGTGCGCCTGCTGTGGAACGGCTGGCCGCTGAAAGGCCGCGACGACGGGGATCAGGGCGGCAACCGTGATCGCCAGCATGGGATACACGGATCGCCACCCGCGCGCATCGATGACGAGCTGGATGAGCGGCATGAACAGCAGCACCCCGGCGCCGCTTCCCGCATACAGCACTCCGATCGCCATTCCCCGCTTCTCGTGGAACCAGCCGGTCACGATGATCGTGTTGGGTACGTTTCCCAGGAGGGTCAGCCCGAGCGCCAGGAGAACGCCGTAGAGGAGATACAGGTGCCACAGCGCGGAAATGGAGCGGCACAGCAGAAGCGACACGGCCCCGAGTGCTCCCCCGGCACTCATGAGCAATGGGAGCGAGATTCTTCCCGAAAGCGCACCGATCGCCAGGCCCCCCATCGCCCCGATCGCGCCGAAGAGGGCGGGAGCCACCGAAAGCACGGTGCGGCTCCAGCCGAAATCCAGCAGCAGTTCGGGAAACAGGATGACGATCGACTGCGACACTCCCGTCGTGATGGTCATGGCGAGGAAGGAGCACGCAAGAGATTTCCAGGCAGCGCGGGATGCCGTGACTCCCGTCATGGGCGCACATACTATCGATGCGCGGACGCCGCCGTCAAGGCAAAAACACCGGGTAAGGGAGTGTCGACACGGTTGGCGGATGCGCCCCCGGCGGGCTCTCTTGACAGGTTCCACTGATAAGTAATCATACGACTTCGGAACGGGAGCCGTGCAGGGATGCAGTCCACCCTGAAGAGAGTCAGGCACGAGAAGGTCGGCGCGCAGGTCTTCGAGCAGCTGAAAAAGCAGATCCTGCGCCGGGTCTGGCTGCCGGGGTCGCGCATGCCGTCGGAACACGAGCTCTCCGCGACCTTGGGTGTCAGCCGGATCTCCGTCCGGGAAGCCCTGCGCATGCTGGCGAGCCTCGGCCTCGTGCAGAAGCGCCAGGGCGACCCGCAATCCGATCCTCGGGAAGGTGAACGCGGTCATCAGGGACATTCTGGCTGTTTCATATGGAAGAAATCGTCGGCGCCCTCGGCACGGCGGACGGGCTCGCGTACCATCGCCGGATCCTGGATGCCCTCAAATGCCGCGACGGGGCGCTGGTCGCGGACGTCATGGAGGAGCACGTGGTTCGAACGATCGAGCGGTTGAAGGGGAGGCCCCGTGAGTGAGGAACGCAGGAAGACCATCGCGAGGCTGGAGCGCATCGCGGCCGAGCTGCGGCGCGACGTGGTGCAGATGATCGGCATCGGCAAGGCCGGCCACCTCGGCGGATCGTGCTCGCTGGCCGAGATCGTGGCGGCGCTGTACTTCCACGTGATGCGCTTCGATCCCCGAGACATCCGCAATCCCGACCGGGATCGTTTCATCCTGTCCAAAGGACACGCCGTGCTCATCCAGTATGCCGCGCTGGTTGAGCTGGGCGTGATCCCGCGGGAGGAAATCCCCCGCACGAAGACCCTCGGGGGGATGCTCCAGGGCCACCCCGACATGGAGAACACCCCGGGCATCGAAGCGGTGACCGGCTCCCTCGGCCAGGGCCTCTCCATCGGCGTTGGGATGGCCCTCGCGCTGAGGCTCGACCGCAGGCCGGGCCGCGTGTACGTGATCCTGGGAGACGGCGAGCTGTCCGAGGGACAGGTGTGGGAAGCGGCCATGGCGGCCCCCGCATACGGGCTGGACTCCCTCACGGCGATCCTGGACAGGAACGGTATCCAGGCGACCGGGCCGACGGCCGAGGTCCTTTCGATACCCGATGTGGAAGGCAAGTGGCGGAGTTTCGGATGGGACGTCCGGTCGGTCGACGGGCACGACGTCAACGGCATCCTGGACGCGCTGGGGGAGTCGGCCGCGGTGAAGGGAAAGCCCTCGCTGATCGTGGCGAACACGGTGAAGGGCAGGGGCGTCTCGTTCGCCGAGAACACGGCCGCGTTCCACAACGCGGCCCTGACCCAAGAGCAGTACGAGCTGGCGCTGTCGGAGATCGAGTCCCGGCTCGGGGAGTGAGGGGATCATGCAGTACCAGAATCTCCGCGAAGCATGGGGGCAGGCGGTGCTCGCACTGGCCCGGAGGAATCCCGCCGTTGTGGCTTTGGAAGCGGATCTCGGCAAGTCGACCCGTTCCATCCTCCTGAAGGCGGCGCTCCCCGACCGCCACTTCGAGATGGGCATCGCCGAAGCGAACATGGTGTCGACGGCCGCGGGTCTCGCCCTGGCGGGCAAGATGCCGTTCGTCCACTCCTTCGCCGTCTTCGCCGCGGGCCGCGCCTACGATCAGCTGCGCAACTCCGTCTGCATTCCCCGGCTCGACGTGCGCGTGTGCGGATCCAGCGCGGGGCTCTCCGATTTCGGCGACGGCAAGACCCACCAGGCGGTGGAGGACGTCGCGCTCATGCGCGCGCTGCCGAACATGACGGTGCTCTGCCCCATGGACGGGATCGAGACTGCCCTCATGGTCGACGCGCTGGAGCACCACCGTGGACCCGCGTACGTGCGGATCAACCGGAACGACCTCCCCTTCCTCTACCCCGCGGGAGAGCCGTACCGGATCGGCAAGGCGACGGTGCTCCGCGAGGGAGACCGGGCGGTCGTGTTCGCCTGCGGGGTCATGGTCTCGCGCGCCCTGGAGGCCGCGGACCGTCTCCAGGCGGCGGGCATCCCGACCCGGGTCGTGAACGTCAGCACCCTCAAGCCGATGGACCACGCGGCCATCGTCCGTCTGGCTGCGGGGATGCGGGCCGTCGTCACGGCCGAGGAGCACTCGCTGATCGGGGGGCTGGGCTCGGCGGTGCTGGAGGCGCTGCGGCGCGAACGCGGGGCGCCGGTCGAGATGGTGGGGATCCAGGACTCGTTCGGCTGCTCGTCGGCCGACTACCCGTCCCTGCTCGAGCACTTCGGCCTCACTGCTACCGCCATTGAGGACGCCGTGAAAGGAATGCTGTCGTGATGCGCCTTACCGGTAAGGTGGCCCTGGTGACCGGGGCCGCGCAGGGCATCGGCGCGGCCATCGCGCGTCGGTTCCTTGATGAGGGAGCGTCGGTCTTTCTGGCGGACGTGCAGGCGGATTGCGCCATGGATGTGCCCGAAGGCGCCCGCGCGTGGTTCGTCCGGCTCGACGTGACGCGCGAGTCCGAATGGGTGGCGGCGTTCGCAGAGGTGCGAGCACGCGCTGGACGCCTGGACGTGCTGGTGAACAACGCAGGCGTGAACATCCGGGAGCCCATCGAGCGCATGACCGCCGCGAACCTGGACACGATGCTCGCCGTGAACCTCAAGGGCCCGTTCCTCGGCATCAAGCACGTGCTGCCCCTCATGCGCGAAAGTGGCGGCGGCTCGATCATCAACATGTCGTCGATCTGCGGTCTGGTCGGCCATCGGTTCACCCCTGAGGCCTACACGATGGTCAAGGGCGGCCTGACGCTGCTCACGCGCAGCGTCGGCGTGCGGTACGCGAAGGAGAACATCCGCTGCAACTCCGTGCACCCCAGCACCGTGGAGACGGCGCTGGTGCGCGAGGTGCTCAAGGATCCCGAGCGGCGCGCCGAGCGCATGGGCGAGGTTCCGCTGGGGAGGCTCGCGACGGTCGACGACGTGGCGGCCGCCTGCGTCTACCTCGCCTCCGACGAGGCCGCGTTCCTCAATGGAATCTCCCTGCCGGTCGACGGGGGGCTCACCGCGGGTTGAGCGGGGCCGGGCGGCGCTGGGCCGGCCGGTGTTCAGGGCGCAAGGATCACCTTCAGGAGTCCCGGCTCCTGGTCGTACAGCCGCTTGAACCAGGACGGGCCTTCGGCGAGAGGGGCCACGGCGCTGATGAGGGAGCGCACGTCGACCCGGCGGCCTGCCATGAGGTCGAGACAGGCCGGGTATTCGCCGTTCGAGGCGCAGCTGCCGAAGAGGGCGATCTCCCGGGTGACGACGGACTGGAGCGGCAGCACGATTTCGGGCGAAAAGTTGCCGACCAGGGCGAGCGCGCCGCCCTTCCGCACGCTCTCGACGGCGATCCGGATCGTCGCCGGGAGGCCGACTGCTTCCACCACGATGTCCGCGCCACGTCCGTCCGTCAGCCGTCTCATCTCGGCAGCCGTATCGCCCGTCCGGGTGTCGATGCCCGCATCGGCGCCGAGCCTTCGCGCCAGCTCGAGTCGCTCGCTTGCCACGTCGGCTGTCGCCACCAGGGTGCAGCCCCGCGCTTTCAACACCTGCATCGCGAGCAGCCCGATGGTGCCGGCTCCCACGACGAGGGCCGTGTCGCCCGGGCGCACCGGGGCGCGCCCCACCGCGTGCACCGCGACGGAAAGGGACTCCACGAGTGCCGCCTCCTCGAACGGGAGGGAGTCGGGAAGCCGGTAGAGGATGCGGGCAGGGACGGCGACGAACTCGGCGAACGCGCCGTCCCGGCGGTACTCGGCGCACGAGACACCGAGCACCCTGCGGTTGTCGCAGAGGTTGATCTCGCCGCGCCGGCAGTGCCAGCACGCGCCGCACGAGATCGTCGAGTCGAAGGTGACCCGGTCCCCCGGCTTCCAGCTGCTCACGCCCGAGCCGGTTTCAGCGATGGTCCCCGCGGCCTCGTGGCCCATGATCACCGGAGGGCGCCTGCGCCCGGTGGACCCGTCCATGCCGTGCACGTCGCTGCCGCAGATGCCGCAGGCCTTCACCCGGATCAGCACTTCGTCGGGTGCGATGCTTGGCGCCGGCACCTCCTCCACGACGAACCGGTTGTACGCCTTCAGAACGAGCGCCTTCATGGGTTCCTCCGTCGCCGCGCAGGAAGTCCGCGCCTCGATGAAGTCGGGATGGTGCATGAGGTGACGCCCCAGGAGAGAATCCATCGCCTGCAGGTCTTACCGTTCCACGAGATGCCCGAGGACCACGTGCTGGTCGAGGCAGATCGAGAGCTGGTCGTGGGGCGGGTGCTCTTGAGAGGGACCAGCTGGAGCTTGGCATCCAGGGTTCGCAGCATGCGGAACAGCTCGACAGTCCCGGTGAACTCCGCGACTCCCAGGTGAAGGCGGCTGTCGAACTCGCGCGCTGCCACGATGTCGCCGCCCTCGTTGGCCTCGCGGCATTTCGCCGCTACTCCTTCATCCGTTGTGCCAGTCGCGGCGGGCCCGTCCGACATACCGCTCCCCTTCGACGACAGAACCGCGTGTGAACTTCAGGCACTGAGGAACCGCGAGAGGGTGCATGCGGCAGGATGGTTCACTCAGGAACCTATGCATTGTATACAGCAGCCCATTGAGCCGCAAGCGTGCCGAACGTTTCGACACGACCCTTCAAGGCCACCCCGATCCCGCGGCACGACAAAGTGAGCAAAGCGGCTATAATGGGATTCCCGCGGAGAGTGCCGAAAGGCACTTGAAGGAAGGAGACCCACCAGGCGCAGGTCAAGTCCACGAACGTGATCTGCGAGCACGCCGGGAAGAAAGGGAAGATGAACATTGCGCTGGAAGTGTGGTGAAGAGCCCGGAGTTGCCGGCGTACAGGGACACTCATCCGCGTTTCGGGTTTCCGAACGGCGCCAACGTCAAGCGTGTGCTCAACCAGGCCTGGGCCCGGGCGTAAACGGAGGAGGAACCGCATGCCGATCCTGGATGCCAAAACCGGAAAAGTGAAGAAGGACTACACCGTCGAAGAGCTCATCGAAAAAGCCAAGGAAATGCGTGCCCTGGACATGATTGCGGTCACCGCTTCCAAATCCGGCCACACGGGCGGCACGCTTTCCATCGTCGACGTCGCGACCGCCCTGTACCTGAAGCACCTGCGCCACGACCCGGCCACCCCGGACTGGGATGAACGGGACCGGGTGTTCTGGTCCACCGGCCACAAGGCTCCGGTGCTCTACGTCGCCCTGGGCATGGCCGGGTACTTTCCGGCGGAGGAGACGGTAAAGCTGCGCAAGCTCTGGTCCGGATTCGAGGGCCACCCCAACCGGTTGAAGCTGCCCGGGATTGAGGCCTCTTCCGGCTCCCTGGGCCAGGGTCTGGGCCTCGCGGTCGGGAGCGCCCTGAGGGCCAAGCTGGATGGGAAAGGCTACCGGGTGTACTGCATCATGGGAGACGGCGAGCAGCAGGAAGGGTCCGTCTGGGAAGCCATCATGTCGGCCAGCCACTACAACCTGGACAACCTGGTGGGAATCGTGGACAAGAACGGCCTGCAAATCGATGGGAAGACCCGGGACGTGCTGAACATCGAGCCGCTGGCCGACAAGTACACGGCCTTCGGCTGGCAGGTCATCCGCGTGGACGGCCACGACATGAAGGCCATCCTGAAGGCTCTCGGCGATGCCGAGAAGGTGAAGGGCAAACCCACCGTGATCCTGGCCGACACGGTCAAGGGCAAGGGCGTCTCGTACGCGGAGAATGTGGTCGGATACCACGGGATCGCCCCGAAGGATGGGCGCTGCGGAAACGAGTCGCTGGACCGGGCCATTACGGACATCTACGGTGCCGGGGGCGGCGCATTCCCCAAAGAGAAGGTGAACCGCATCCTCAGCATCGCGGACAACTATCAGAAGGAGGTCACCCAGAAGGTCGATGCCATGGTTCCGAAGTTCTCCCGGAACTACTGGTGGAACGCGGAAGGGGACATGAAGGTGAAGATGGATCCCACCCGTATGGGGTTCGGCCGGGCCCTGGAGAAGCTGGGGGAGGACGAGCGGGTGGTCACCCTGGGTGCCGACATCACCGGCTCGATCCGTATGGCGGACTTCTACGCGAAATTCCCCGAGCGCAAGCGCCGATTCTTCAGCTGCGGCATCGCCGAGCAGAACATGACCACCGTGGCCGCGGGCCTAGCCAAGGAAGGGAAGATCCCCTTCATCGGCTCCTACGGCGTGTTCATCACCGGCCGCAACTGGGATCAGATCCGCACCACCGTCTGCTACAACAACTACAACGTGAAGATCGCCGATGCCCACGGGGGCGTCTCCGTCGGGCCGGACGGTGCCACCCACCAGGCGCTCGAGGAACTGGCGCTGATGTACTATCTGCCCAACATGCGCATCGAGGTACCCTGCGATTCGGTGGAAACCGAGAAGTCGACCTTCGCCATCGCGAAGCTCGACGGGCCGGCGCTGGTGCGCTTCGGACGGGAGGGGACCTCCGTTGTCACCCGGGAGAGCTCCCCGTTCACGTTCGGCGTGGCCAACGTGATCCGCTACCGCGGGCGGAGGCAGGACTTCATCGACGCCTTCGAAACCGTCCTGGGCGACGCGTACCGGAACGAGAAGGAAGATCTCTGCATCGTGGCCATCGGCGCCATGGTGCCCGAGGCCATGCGGGCGGCCTGCATCCTGAAAGAGGAGTACGGACTGGAGACCCGGGTGATCAACCCGCACACCGTCAAGCCTCTCGACACCAGAACAATCCTTCAGGCGGCCGAGGACATCGGCCGGATCGTCACCGTGGAAGAGCACCAGACGGGCGGCTTCGGCAATGTGGTGGCCGGTGTCATTGGCAGGGGCAAGAAGCCCGGCTCCGCCTTCATCATGGACATGATCGGCGTGGACGATCGCTTCGGCGACAGCGGAGAGCCCTGGGAGCTGACCAAGGTGTTCGGGCTCTCCGCCGAATCGATCGCCGAACGGTGCAGGAAGCTCATGAGCTCCGGGGGGAAATAGTTGCGCTCCGTCCTCGCGCACTCGGGCGGCGGCACCTTCGGGGCCGACGCGATCGTCGCGGCCGAGGTGTTCCGGCTCGGGTGAAGCGGCCCGGGATCAGGACTGCGCCGCGCAGTACGGCACCGTCTGCGGGCCCTCGGGAAGAACACAGATCCTCGCGTTCCGCCCGTACTTCAGCAGCAGCATGGCCACCTGGTCGTCGATGGACGCGCAGGGCCGCAGTTTTGCCAGGGTGATCTGCTCCGGCGTCAGGCCGCCGGCGTGCACGCAGACGTCGGCCTTCTTCACGATGAGGGCGAGGATCTGCGCCTGCCACTGGTCGTCCATCGAGAAACCGGGCGAGCGGATCCGGGCCAGCAGGTCGTCGACGCTCTTCGCTTCGCGCAGGAGCTTTCCGAAGGAGCCGTGGTCGGGGATGCCGTCCCAGCACTCCGCGGCCACGATGATGGATCCGCCCGGCCGGGTGACCCGCGCGGCCGCGCTCATTCCCTTGACCGCCTGGTAGAGATTGAGGTCCAGCGGATAGCCGGAGTTCGAGGTGATGACGATGTCGAACGGGGAGGCCACCTCGACCATGGCGGTCTTCCTGACGAACTCCGTGCCCGCCCGATACGCCGCGGCGACGTCGCCCGAGAAAGCCCGGGTCACCCGCTTGTCCCGATTCAGCGCGACGTTGACGAGGAAGTCCGGCCGCACGAACGAGACCGCCTCCTCCACCTCGCGGCGCACGGGGTTGCCGTCCAGCACGGCCCAGGTCGCCTTCCCGTCGTCCATGTTGCGGGCATTGTGGTTCCGCATGACCGTGTCGAGGTGCGCCATGCCCGGCATGATCGCCTTCCCGCCGCCGGAGAACCCCGCGAAAAAATGCGGCTCTATGAAGCCCGTCAGGATCTTGAAGGAGCAGGAGGCGAAATCCCTCTGGATGCGGATCTCGTTCCCGCTCTTCGTCGTGCCGACCGTGACGTGCTCGCCGTCTGCCCGTGCGTTGTTCTGCACGATCCGGTAGCGGGACACGACGTCCGCTCCGAGCATGCCGACCAGCTCTTCCCGGGTATTCAACCGGTGGGTGCCGGTGGAGTTGAAGAGTGTGATCCTGTCCCGCGGAACGCCCGCTGCCCCAAGCTCCTCCAGAACGGCCGGCACGATCAGGGTGTTGGGCGTCGGGCGGGTGATGTCGCTGAACACCACCGCGACCGTGTCGGTCGGCCTGGCGCGTTCCCGAAGCGGCAGGGACCCGATCGGCCTCGCCAGGGAATCCGCGACAACAGCTTCCTGATCAGGGGCTGCTGCGACAAAGGCCGGTTCCACGACGGTCACGGATGCCGTGTCGGGAATGACGATTTCGAGTCCCTTCTTCCCGTACGCGAGCCTGATTCTCATCTTCCTCCTCGTTCGAGCGTCGCTGCTGCCGACGGGCGCCCACGAATATAGCACGAAGCCGCGGCTTCCGTGTTCAGCCCCGGATGAAGTATGGTGATTCCGGGGGGCCGTCGCGAGATCGATCCGCCCCGGGAGAGAAGCCAGTGGCATACGTTCGATTCGGCGCGTTCGAGCTGGACCCGTCGAGAAGCCCGGCCGTGCTCGACACCACGAGCTGGGATCGGGGGAAGGCCTGGGCCCAGGTCAGGGCGATCGGGGAGGGGTTCTGGCGGCGGGCCGCCGGAAATCCCGCTGCCGGGGATCTGCAGACCCCGCAGTGCACCGTGCATCCGGGCTCGCACGCCTCCGCGGGGGGCGAGGACATCGTCCTTGCGACACTGCAGGACGGGCAGGACATTTTTCTCCGCTTCGGGAAAAGCGACGGCTCCCGGGTCCTCGGCCGGCCACTCGGCAGCCTCGACCTTGGCGGCGGGCTCCGCCTGTTCGCCCATCCCACGGACATGCCCGTGCTGGAGCGCTATCTGCGGGCGATTAACCCCGGGAAGGCGCCGAGGGCCATGGGGTGCGTACCGCGGCTGGGCATCGGCGATCGGCACACGATCGCCGTCTGGCCCGCGGCGTACCGGGCCATGGACAAGGGGGGCTTTGCCGCGAATGCCATTCAAAACTCGGTGCGCGAACTCAACCTCCTGGATGACCTGAAGCGGGGGGTCCCCGCCCGGCAGAATTACCTCTTCGGTTTCGGGAGCATCGCGGAAGGGCACACCGGGAGCACCTTCGAGGGACTGCTGCACGCGGGGGTCATGGCCGCTCTGAAGGCGCCGACGTATCCCCGCTACGGGGCGGACGCCGACCACATCCAGGTGAAACGCGGGCCCGGCGGCCTGGACCGGGCCAGGCGGGTCGTGGAAGCCTCGCGCTACTACACGTTTTTCACCCTGGACGTGTCGGACATCCTCGACTACGGAGCCCTGAAGACCGCCGGCGACGCGGAGGCGCGCGCGCTGCTCTCCTCGACGCTGCGGGACCCCGCGCTGGAGAAGGACATTCTCCGGTACCACCGCCACGCCCGCACGGCGGTCGGCCGGTCCCACGCATTCGGCGAGGCCGACATCGGAAGGTTCATCGCAAAGTACTGGAACGCCCTGGGGGCGGCGGAGAGCCTCCACGCGCATTTGAGAAAGGTCAGGGGCGACGAGCCCTTCGACATGGAGCTCTCGATCGACGAGAATCCGCCCGAGATCTCCACGGCAGAGTGCATCACCTCGCCCGAGGAGCTCCTCTTTCTCGCCGTGGAGCTCGAGCGCCGCAGGCTGCCGGTGACGCACATCGCCCCGAACTTCGGGGTGGAGAAGGGAACGGATTACCGGTGCCCCGACGGTCTCGAGGGGCTGGAGCGAAGGGTGCGGACGATCTCCCGGATCGCCTCCGAGCGCAACCTGATGCTGGACTGCCACTCGGGAGACGATCTCGCGAAGGCGACCCGGCAGGCCTTCGGCAGGGGCACGGGCGGGCGGCTCAACTTCAAGGTCTCCCCCCAGCTGCAGATCCTGTTCGCCGAGACCCTCTTCGACGTGCAGCCGGAGCTCTTCAAATTCTGGTGGGACGACGTGCGCCGTTTCGTCGAGGAGGAGGCGGCGAAGGGTTCCGCCTTCGCGGTGAAGTGCCTGAAGGAGCTCGACGGAGACCCCGCCCCTCATCCCGGCAAGGCCCTGTTCCACTACTACTGCTTCGCGTCGGTCGGCAGGCGCGACGCCGGCCGGTTCGCCAACCGGGAACGTCTCTACGATTTCACCCCCGGGTTCCTTGCGGAGTACGGCGCGAGGCTGGAGAACTGGCTGTTGGAAATCGCCGAAGACCTCTACGGCCGGGCTTGAGCCGCGGAGAGAAAGGGGCGGTGGCGTCAGCCGCTACGCGTCACCGTGACCGCAGTCGTTGCCGTGCCCGTGCTCGGCGCAGCTCTTGCCCGAATCGGTGAGCGCGCCGGCTGCGAACCGCTCGACGGCCGCGCGGGCGTTGCCCGCGGCGCCCCGGGCGACCGAGATGCCGTGGGATTGCAGTACGCGGACGGCACCGTCGCCCATGTTCCCGGCCACGAGGTGTGTGACGCCCATCTTCGCGAGCGTGGCGCCGATGCCCGACTTGCATCCGCACCCGGCCGGCGATGCCACGGGCTCCTCCCCGACGACGGCCCGTTTCTCGTCGAGCGTGAACACCGAGAAGCCCTCGCAGTGACCGAAGTGGCCATCCACGTCAGTCCCCCGCACCGGTACAGCGATCTTCATGGTCCGCACTCCTTCTTCCCTCACGACGATCTCTCCGCCTTCGATGCGGAGTCGTTTCCCGTTGATGATGGCGTCGGCGACCGCGCGCCGGGCAGCCTCGATGATGCGGCCGAAGGTCTGGCGCGACACGCCCATGCGCAGCGCGGCGGCATCGTGGTAAAGGCCCTCGAGGTCCGCGAGCCGGATCGCCTCGGCGCCGTCGAGGCCGAGGGTCACCTCCTCCAACTCTCGCGCAGGGACTCCTGCCGGCTTGAAAACCTGCTGCGGCATGCGGCAGCAGACGTGCCTTCCCGTGATCGGCCTCGGCATGAGCAGAAGGTAATGGGCATATGCTCAAAAAGTCAAGGGGGGGGCAAAGGCAGTGCAGCTGCGGAAACCGGAGACCATCCTGCGGGTCAGCCTGCGGCCCGGTCGATCCCCTCGCACGCGACGCGCGTCCACTCGACGAACCGCCATGCGTCTCTTCGAGCATGTCGGCGGCTGCCGCCAGGAGTTGTCGGGTGTACCCGATGCCGCGCGAGGACAGAGACGTTCATCGGCCTCATGGGAGGCGGTCGCCCTGGATTCAGTCCTTTCGTGATATGCTTTTCGCCGGGCAGGGGATATCCCGATGGAGCAAACGAACCGTTCGCGACCGGTGTTCCTCCTGATCGTGCTGGGAGCTTTAATGATTGTCCCGGTGAAGAACTGGGGGACGACGTATTACGTACGACCGGACGGTCTCGATTCGAATCCGGGCACAGCCTCAAAGCCCTGGAAGACAATCTCCAGAGCCGCAGCGATGCTTCGGGCCGGAGACACCGTCTCCGTTGCAGCGGGCACCTACCGAGAACGGGTCGAACCTCAAAGCTCCGGGCTCCCCGGGCAGCCGATCACGTACCGGGCTGCTGCCGCCGGCACGGTGATCCTCGACGGTCGGCGGATCGAGCTTCCGGATGACCTGGCGGGCATCTTCGAGATCTCGCGGAAGAGCTGGATCGTGGTGGAGGGGTTCCGCGTCATCAATGCCGGGCCTCACCGCGACAACGCGGGGATCATGGTGAACGAGTCCGGCGACATCACGATCAATGGTTGTCAAACCGCGGACACCACCTCCTCCGGCATCGGGGTGTGGGGGAGCCGGCGCGTGACGGTGGATGGCTGCCAGGTCGAGCGCGCGGGCGCCGGCGGCTACCAGGAATCGATCACCGTGGCGGGAACAGAGGGTTTCGAGGTGCGGGGGTGCCGGGTGAGTGACTGCCGCAAGGAGGGCATCTGCCTCAAGGATGGCTCCTCCTCCGGTGTGGCGCGCGGCAATGACGTCCAGGGGGCACACAGCGTCGGCATCTACGTGGATGCGTGGGACAAGCGCACGCACGACATCGAGGTGGTCGGCAACCGGGTCCATGACAATGACGGCAACGGAATCGCGCTGGCATCGGAAATGGGCGGGGTCCTGGAGCGCGTTTCGGTGCACGACAACCTGTGCTACGCGAACCGCTACCTCGGCATCCACGTCAGCACGAACGGCGACTCATCCGTCCACCCCATGCGTGACCTATTCATCGTCAACAACACCTGCGCGGCGAACGGCTGGGAGGACTGGGGAGGCGGCATCGCGCTGGACAACCCCGGCGCTCAGGGTGTGCTCATCCGCAACAACATCTGCAGCGCCAACCGCTATTTCCAGCTGGTGGTGAGCCGCGAGGTGGGCCGGGGGACAGCCGCCATCGACCACAATTTCATCGACGGCTTCAGCGGGACGGAGGGGGAGATGCTCGGAGAGGCCGCGGTCCAGGGAGACCCCCTCTTCGCGGGAGCCGCGCGAGGCGACTTCCACCTCCGCCGCGGCTCGCCGGCCATCGACGCGGGGAGTGCTGACCGGGCACCGTCGGCGGACTTCGAGGGAAACTCAAGGCCCCGGGACGGGAACGGGGACGGCGCCGCGGCGTTCGACATGGGCGCATTCGAGTTGTAGGCGCGCACCTGGAAGGCGAGGTCGCGGGGCGGCGGCGATCAGCCCACCTGGGTGCTGAGGAAGATCCCCAGGGTCATGTGGCCGATCTGGTCCAGCTTCTCCTCGATCTGGTCGATGTGCCGGTCCTCGTCGTCGAGGATCGACTCGAGGATCTCCCGGGTGGCGAAGTCGGCGACCTCGCCCGCGAGCTTGATGGCCGCGTTGTAGGCCGCAATGGCGCCGGCCTCGGCCTCCCGATCGTTCGCGAACTGCTTCGGCACGTCCGCGCCGATGTGCAGGGCCAGGAGGTGCGACACGATCGGAACGCCCTCGAGGAAGATGATCCGGCCGATCAGCCGCTCGGCGTGCTTCATCTCGTCGATGGCCCGCTTCTCGAAGTGGTCGTGCAGCTTCGCGTAGCCCCAGTTCTCGGCCATGCCCGCATGCACCATGTACTGGTTGACGGCCGTGAGTTCGTCGGCGAGCAGTGCGTTCAACGTCTCGATGAGTTTCGCGTTTCCCTTCATGTCGTCCTCCTCAATGTGCGGGTGCAGGTGCACCGGCGGCGCCCGCCCCGGGATTGCCCTCCAGCCCGATTTCCTTTGCCGCGCTCCGCATGCCGAGGATGGTGTCGGCGATGAGGCCGTCGAGGTCGACGCCGAGCATCGCGGCGCCCTTCTCGATCACCTCCCGGTTCACGCCGGCGGCGAACTTCCTGTCCTTCCACTTCTTCTTCACCGATGGCGGCTCCATGTCGAGCACGCTGCGCGAGGGCCGCATCAGCGCCGCGGCCTTCACGAGGCCCGTGAGCTCGTCGACCGCGTACAGCACCTTCTCCATCACATGCGTCGGCTCCACCTCGGAGCACAGGCCCCACCCGTGGCTCACCACCGCGTGGATGTACTCAGCGGGCCAGCCGGCCGCGGCGAGCAGTTCGGGGCTCTTGCGGCAATGCTGGTCGGGGAACTGCTCGTAGTCGAGGTCGTGCACGAGGCCCACGATGCCCCACATCTCGCCGTCCTCTCCCAGCTTTCGGGCCATGTGGCGCATGACCGCCTCGACGGACAGGGCGTGCCGGATGAGGCCGTCGTTCGTGTTGTGCCGGTTCAGCAAATCCCACGCCTCGGCGCGGGTCGGAACGTGCGTGTCCATGGGTGACACCACTGTAGCGGCGGAAGGCCCCCGAGGCAAGGGTGGTTGCCCCGGGCTGCGGGCGCGAGGGAGGTTGCCCCCAGGGCCGCCGCATGCGTACCTTACCGGTACCATGACTCTCGAGCCGGGGCGCATCCTGCCCTCGTCATTTGCTGACCTCGTTTCCTCTTCCCCGATCCCCGTGCTTGTGGACTTCTGGGCGGAGTGGTGCGGTCCATGCCGCATGGTGGGTCCCACCATCGAACGGCTCGCCAGGGACTACACGGGGCGCCTGCTCACGGTGAAGGTGAACATCGACCGCCGGCCCCAGGTGGCGGAGCGTTACGAAGTCCAGAGCATCCCCACCATCATGCTGTTCTGGCAGGGCGAGCCCGTGATGCGCCTCCTCGGCGCCCAGGCATACGAGAGCATCAAGCGCGAGATCGAGAAGTTCCTTCCGCCTCCGGCGGCTGCAGGACGGTGATACCGTCCGAGCGGCTCCTCCTTGACCGCGATGGCTTCCGATACGCTCAATGCCCGGGATGACCATCGACGATTCCTTCTGCGACGCCATCGGGCGGCAGCTCGGCGCGGCGATCGACATGCTCGACAACGCCATGGCCGCCTGCCCGGATTCGCTCTGGGACGACGGGTCCCGGCAGCACGCGTTCTGGTACATCGCCTACCACACACTCTTCTGGCTGGACCTGTACCTGGCGGGTTCGGTCGAGGGCTTTGCACCCCCGGCACCGTTCACGCTCGAGGAACTCGATCCCGCGGGCGTGATCCCCGGAAGGCCGTATGCGAAGGAGGCGCTGCGAGGCTACCTCGCGCACTGCCGGCGTGCCGGCGAAACCGCGATCGGGGCAATGAATGCGGAGCGAGCCGGACGGCGATGCCGGTTCGGATGGGGAGAGGCGGATTACCTCGAGCTGCTCCTCTACAACCTGCGCCACGTCCAGCATCACGTCGGCCAGCTCAACCTGATGATCCGGCAGAAGACCGGGAGCGCGCCTCGGTGGGTGGCGCTGGGGGCAGGATGAAGGCGTCGCGCCCGGGGGTCCTCGCGCGTCGAGCCGCGTCCCTTGATCGCCGGGTGCCCTCCGTGCCCTAATCTCGCATGCCGTACACCGCGCCGAAGATCGTCACGCCGCCGCCGGGCCCCAGGGCCCGGGAGTGGATCGCCCGCGAGGGGCGGTGCCTCTCGCCCTCGCTCAGCCGCACCTCACCGCTCGTCGGGGTGAGGGGCGAGGGGGTCTTCGTCGAGGACGCCGACGGGAACGTGTTCCTGGATTTCGGCTCGGGCATTGCGGTGAACTCCCTGGGGCACCGCCATCCCGCCGTGATCGCCGCCATCAAGGAACAGCTCGACCGACTCGTGTTCCTCAACAGCCTCGACTACTACACGACGCCGCAGGTCGAGTACGCCGAGATGCTCTTCGCGCGGACGCCCGGCAGGTTCCCCAAACGCGTGTTCTACTGCAACTCGGGCAGCGAAGCCGTCGACACCTCGATCAAGATGGCGAAATGGCACACCCGCCGCCCCTACGGCATCGGATTCGTGAACGGGTTCCACGGCCGCACCATGGGCGCCGTGAGCTTCACCACGACGGGGGCGGCCCCGCGGCGAGGCTTCGCGCCGCTGTACCCGATCGGGCAGTTCGTGCCCTACCCCTACTGCTACCGCTGCATGTTCAACCGCAGCTACCCCGGCTGCGACCTGCACTGCATGAGCTATCTGACCGACGTCACACTCAAGAAGATCGCGCCGGCCGACGAGGTGGCGTTCATCATCGTGGAGCCGGTGCAGGGCGCCGGCGGCTACATCGTGCCGCCGCCCGAGTTCCTTCCCCGCCTGGCCGAGATCGCGCGGGCCAACGGGATCGTTCTCATCGTCGACGAGGTCCAGACCGGCTTCGGGAGGACCGGGCGCATGTGGGCGAGCGACCACACCGGTGTGGCCCCTGACATCATGGCCATCTCCAAGGCCTTCGCCCATGGGCTGCCCGCCGGAGCCGCGGTGGCGCGCGCCGAGGTCATGAACTGGGGAGAGGGCGCGCACGAAGGGACGCTGAACGCGGGTCCGGTGGTCATGGAGGCCGCGAAGGCGGTCCTCGAGGTCATCGAGCGGGAGGGGCTCGTCGAGCGCTCGAGGCTCGAGGGCGAGTACTTGTTGAAGAGGCTCGAGGAGCTGCGCGAGCGGCATCCCCTGATCGGCGACGTGCGGGGGCTCGGGCTCATGGTGGGCATCGAGCTGGTGGCCGACGCCAGGAAGACGCCCGCCAGGGAGAAACGGGATCGGCTGATCGCCGAGGCGTTCGGCCGCGGACTGCTGCTCCTCGCCGCCGGGGAAAGCTCGGTGCGGCTCGCCCCGCCCCTCGTGATAACCCGCGAGCAGATCGACACCGGACTTTCGATCATCGAGGATTGCCTGAAGCTGCTCGGTTGAGCCGGGGAGCTCTGTCGGCCGCGGCACCGGCACGCAGCCGGGGTCCGCCGTCCCGGCGCCGGGGCGACACGTGCGGCTTCTTACTGGAACCGGCGGCGGATCTCAGCGCTCACGTAGTCCAGCACGGCGACCGTGAGGGCGATGAACCACACCGCGATGCCCGCGGCACGGTAGTCGAGGAGGCGTATGTACTGCACGAGGATGAAGCCGACGCCGCCGCCGCCCACGAGGCCAATCACGGTGGACATGCGCACGTTCACGTCCCAGCGGTAGATCGAGAACGAGACGAACGGCGAGATCATCTGGGGGACCACGGCGTACATGATGTTCTGGAGGCGCGTGGCTCCCGTGGCCTGGATAGCCTCGATGGGCCCCGGATCGATCCCCTCGATCGCCTCGGAGTACAGCTTGCCCAGCGCCGCCACCGAATGGATGGTGAGCGCCACGATCCCCGCGAAGGGGCCCAGCCCCACCCACACCACGGCGATGAGCGCCCAGATCAGCGGCTCGATGGCGCGGATCACGTTCAGCACCGTGCGCGTCACGTAGTAGATGACCATCGTGAGCGGGGAGCTGGACATGATGTTCCGTGCCGCGAGGAAACTGACGGGGATGGCGAGGATGATGCCGAAGAGCGTGGCCATCATTCCCATGATGATGGTCTCGATGATCCGCTCGACGACGAGGCGCAGCGCCTCGCTCGCGCGCGCGGCCGCCCGGGCCACGGTCTGCCGGGCCTCGACCCGGTGCGGCTCGTCCTTGCCTTCCCCGACCGGGCCCAGGGAATAGGGCATCATCACCGCGGTCGTGAAGGAGCCCTGCGCATCCGCCATGACGCTGAGGTAGTCCCCGCCCTTGCGCAGCTGGAAGGTGTTGAGCAGGGGATCCCGCCACCAAAGCTCGACGGGCAGGCCGGGCCGGAAGCCCGTGCCGGTGAGCGTGATCGTAGTGCCGGGGATGAGCTGGTTGTTGTCGTCCAGCCGCGCGAGCTCGCCGGAGCTCGGGTCCGCAACGAGGTGGGGCTTGCCCTCCTGGACGGGGTCGGGTGCCGGCCCGCCGCCGGCCTGCGTCGGGACCCTGATGGATGCTCCGGCCTTTTCCAATATCGGCTCCCGGGTGATCGCGGCCTCCCACGGCCAGATCACCTTCCCCAGCGGCTGCATCGCCTGCGGGAAGTCGGTGACCAGCCGCCCGGGGTCTATCTCGCTGATCTGCCAGCCTAGGGCGAAGAAGGCGAACAGGATGAAAGCGAACAGGAGGGGACTGCCGCGGCGCCGTGACGCCCGCAGCCATGCGTCCCAGACGTTGCCCAGCCACACGAGCACGGCGCTCGCCAGGACGATGACGGTGAAGCCGGGTCGAAGCTCCATCGCCTTCTGCAGCATGGCGGCGGGAGTCGACTGGAGGTGCCCGATGATCTGCACCCGCCAGACGAACATGGCCGCGATGGACAGGATCGAGGCGAGGATGAGGACCCCGCGCCAAACCGCCCGGGCCAGCGCCTGCCCGAGACCCGGGACGACGAGCGATGCCAGGGCCGCGGCCCAGGGCGGCACGAGGGACGGCAGTTTGGGCCCGGGAATCCCGGCCTTCTTCTTCATGACGCCTGCCCCCGCGGGAGGCCGTCGCTCGTGCGCTCGGCTTCCTCGCCGTAGATCTCCTTGAACTCGGCGTCGTTCATGCGGCGGATGTCCTCGTCCGTGCCCCGCCAGACCAGCCGGCCCGCGCGCAGCCCGATGACCCG
>JAPLSM010000271.1 GCA_026398635.1 Spirochaetota bacterium
GGGTGATGTCCACGAACCCCCTCTACCCCATCGTGCCGTGCCACCGGGTCGTGGGATCCGACTTGTCGCTCGTAGGGTACACGGGACGGCAGGACGCTGACGCCCTGCGCGCCAAGCTGGAACGCCTCCGCGCCGAGGCGAGGGGATTCGTAGAGGAGCGGGTGATCGGCGCGGCGGGAGGCCTGCGGGTGTATCCCGTGGAGCGGGTCATCGCGAAGGCGGCGCGGGAGGGCCTCGACGCCGGTATCCAGCTGTCCCTGTGGTGAGGCGCGCGGAGGTACCCCATGCGTCGATCGAGGCGGATCATCGTGGCGGTCGGTCTCTCCCTCATTCTCGGGGCGCAGGCCGTCTTCATCGTGATGCTGTCCACGCGCGACGGCGCTCGGGTCAAATCGCCCGACGGTTCGATCGTCCTGGATCGGAGCTTCATCGCTGCGGGCGACGCCTGGATGCGGGAAGGGGTCGCACGGGTCGTCGTGAGCGCGGTTCCGCTCGACGGCCAGGAAGGCGCGACCGTCTCCTTCGAAGCCGCGCGGGACGCTGTCCGCTACCGCGGGCAAGTGCAGTTCCTCCTGTCCACCTGGTCGGTGCGGGTGCAGCTTCCCTCGGACGGGCGATGGGAGCTGTGGGCGGAGGTGGAGGGGATCCGGGGAGGGACGGCCAGGGCCGGGAGCCGCGTGCTGGACATCAGGGCCGGCTCGCCGGTGAGGGAGTTCCGATCGTGGACGCCCGAGCACCTGGTTCCGCTCGCCGTCATCGTGGCGGTTTCGATCGGTCTCGCGCTGGCCGCCCGCAGGACCGGTTCCTTCGACCGGTTCGCGCTGGTCATGACGCTCTGCCTGTGGACGAACGAGTTCGCGTATCAGCTCTACTACTTCTTATTCGCCCGAGGATGGGCAGCGCCGACCGCGCTCATGCTCCAGATGTGCGGGCTTTCCATCCTGCTCCTCCCGGTCATGCTGTTCTGCGAGAAGCCGGGGGTGCGGCAGTTCCTCTTCGACATCCTCTATTTCTGGGGCATCGGCGGCGCGATCCAGGCCCTCATCGCGCCGGACATCGGCGCGAGCGGATTCCCCACCTTCCGCTACGTTTCGTTCTTTGTCTCGCACGGGCTCATCATCGCGTGCACCGCGCTGATGGCAGCGGCAGGGGGCGTACGGCTGACGTTCCGATCCTTCGCGCGGGCCCTGGTGGTGACCAACCTGCTGCTGCTGCCGGTCTACGGCATCGACCAGGCCCTTCGCCTCGTTCCGCCGTACGATCCGGGCAACTACTTCGTGCTCGGCTATCCGCCGCCCACGGGATCCGTCGTGGACGTGTTCGCTGAGGTGTTCGGTCCGTCCCCCCGGTACGTCGTCGGCCTGGAGCTAATGGGGATCGCGGTCTTCATGCTGCTGTATCTCCCGTGGCCGATCGCACGCCGCCTGACGGCGAAGCGAGCGGCGGTCCGGGCGGCCTGACGCCGCTCCTTGGGCGCCGCTCTCGCGACCCGCTTCGCGTGTCGCTGCCGCGGTGAGAGGCCACCGCACCGCCCGGACCGCGCTCGCACTACTTCTTCGATGCCTTAAGCGCCTTCACGCCCTTCTCGACCCGGGCGCCGAAGTCCTTGGTAGAGGTTGCCGGCCTGCACGAAGTCGGTGTCTTCCTGGTGCCTCTCCTGCGCCTGGGCACTGGCCATCCCGTGGATCTCGAGCGGCTGGCTGAGCGCCTCGCCGGTCTGGACGGGGCTGCCCCGGCTGTTCGGCTCGTAGTTCGCCGAGGCGAAGCGCTGCTGCCAGCCCTTTCTGATCCACCATGCGTCACGCTCCCCGGAACGCGCCATGGAACAAACCCCAATTTCCGGACCAACGGAGCAAGGGAGAGCGCATTCGTGGAGCGGCCGAACGCGGGAACCCGGGAGCCTCTTCCGTCGACTAAAAGGAGGCAATACGCTGGGGTTCCCGGGGCGCCCGAAGGGGCAGCCCGCCACAAAGGAGTCCTGATGAAGTCGCTTTTCGGACGCGTGTGCGGAGGTCTGGCTTCCGGGGTACTGCTCCTCGTCCTGACGGCCGCGGCGTCCCGGACCAACCCGGTGGACGAAGCGGTGGCTGCGGCGCTCGGGTCACGCGACGCTGATTTCGCCGAGCGCTGCACGGATGAGGTGTTCGTCCGTCGGGTGTACCTCGACATGCTGGGCACCCTGCCGCAGCCCAGGGAGACCGAGGCCTTTCTGAGGAGCAGGGATCCGGACAAGCGCGCCACGCTCGTGGAGCAGCTGTTCCGGCGGGAAGAATACGCGGACTACTGGTCCCTCAGGTGGGGGGACGTGCTGCGCATCAAGTCCGAATTCCCGATCAATCTCTGGCCCAACGCGGTCCAGGCATACCACCGCTGGATCCGCCAGGCTCTCCACGAGAACCGGAGCTACGACAGCTTCGCCCGGGCCCTGCTTGCCACCAGCGGTAGCAACTTCCGCGATCCGCCCGTGAACTTCTACCGGGCGGTGGCTGCCCGCGACCCGTCATCCCTGGCCAGGGCAACCGCCCTGACCTTCCTCGGAACCCGCCTGGAATCGTGGCCCGCGGAGGCCCAGGCGGACATGGCGACCTTCTTCTCGCGCGTGGCCTGGAAGAAGACCCTGGAATGGAAGGAAGAGATCGTCTATTCGGATCCCCTTTCGAAAGGAGACCTCGCAACGCGGCTTCCCGATGGCCGCACCGTCGTCGTCCCGGAAGCGGTCGACCCCCGAACGATCTTCGCGGACTGGCTGACCCAACCAGAGAACCCCTGGTTTGCGCGGGCCCTGGTCAACCGCGTATGGTACTGGCTCCTCGGGACCGGGATCACCGAGCCCGCTGGCGCGATTCCCCGAGGTGCCGATGGCCGGCCCGCGAGCGCCGGAGCAGGGGAGGAAGTCTTAAGAGTCCTCGAGAAGGAATTCCGCGCCTCCGGTTACGACCTCCGCAGCCTGTATCGGCTCATCCTGACCTCGCGGACCTATCAGCAATCCTCCGTGCAGCTCCAGGGCGAGACCCCTGCGGAAATGGCGTTCACACGGTACACCATCCGTCGACTGGACGCGGAGATCCTGGCCGACGCCCTTGCGTGGCTCGGAGGCGTCGGACCGGGCTACTCCAGCCCCATCCCGGAACCCTTCACCTTCATCCCCGATTCGCAGCGCACCATCGCCCTGGCCGACGGCAGCATCACGAGCCCCTTCCTGGTCAAGTTCGGCCGGCCCTCGCGGGACACGGGCCTCCTCTCCGAGCGCAACAATCAGCCCAGCGAGGAGCAGGCCCTCTTCCTGCTGAACTCCAGCGAGGTGAGAAAGCGCATCGACGCCAGCCCGGTACTCAAGGCGGTCTACAACCTTCCGAAAGCCCAGCGCGCAGAGCAGGTGAGACGCATCTACTTCGTCCTCCTCAACCGGCTCCCGACGGCGGAGGAGCAGAACCTCGTCGCCTCCTATGCAGAGACCATCGGCGATCTGTCCCGGGCAGCGCGGGACCTCGCCTGGGCCCTGATCAACAGCAAAGAGTTCCTGTACCGCCATTGAGGTAGCCAGCCATGATCACGCCCGTGCCGAATTCCAATCCCACCCGGAGCCGCCGCATCGCCTCCATCGCGGTGCTCGCCGCCCTCGCGGGTGTCCTGCTCGCGCCCGCGAGCGCCGTGGCGGCGGACCGAAGCCCGCCGCCCGCGAAGTCGGTCATCCAGATCTGGATGTGGGGAGGGCCCTCCCACCTGGACACCTTCGACCCCAAGCCGAACGCGGGCTCCGCCTACACGGGACCCCTGAACGCGACGCAGGTCACGAACGTCCCGGGCATCGAGATCGGCCAGCTCTTCCCCCGGCTCGCCCGGCAGGCGGACAAGTATTCCATCATCCGCAGCATGACCCACGGGATCAACTCGCACGAGACCGCCGCCTACCTCATGCAGACGGGCAACGTCCCGGGTTCCGGCGCGGTCTTCCCCTCCCTCGGGGCGATCGTTTCTTGGTTCAAGGGATACCGTGCCGGGTACTCGGGCGAGATCCCCCCCTACGTGGTCCTGACGGAAGCCCAGGGACGCTTCGCCGAGGAGGGCTTCCTGGGTCCTGCCTTCAAGCCCTTCGTCACAGGCGGCGATCCCGCCAGGAACCCCTTCGCCGTGGAAGGCCTGGTCGCCGAGGGGCTCTCCGACGAGCAGCAGAGGCGGCGGCGCGCTTTCATGGATTCCCTCGACAGCCTCCCGCGGTCTCTTGCCGGAAACCCCCTTATGAATGCGGCAGAGCGGGCGGAGGCGAGGGCGTACGACATGATCCTGGGCGAGGCGCGCAAGGTCTTCGATATGCGCCAGGAGTCCGCCGACGTCCGCGAGCGCTACGGGCTCAGCTCCTTCGGCCAGGCCTGCCTCGTCGCGCGGCGCCTGGTGGAGCGGGGCGTCCCGTACGTCACGATCAACTACAAGGGCTGGGACACCCACAAGGATCACTTCGAGATCATGGCGCGGCGGGCTCCCGAGCTGGACCAGGGCCTGGCGACCCTGCTCACGGATCTTGCCGAGCGCGGGCTCCTCGACTCCACCATCGTGTACTGGGGAGGGGAGTTCGGCCGCACGCCGCGGGTCGATTGGGACGCGCCCTGGAACGGCGGCAGGGGTCACTACGGGGCCTGCTTCTCGGTGCTGCTCGCCGGTGGCGGGTTCAAGGGCGGCATGGTCGTGGGCGCCTCGGACGCCACGGGAGAACGCGTGGTCTCCCGGCCCGTCTACCCCAGGGACCTCATCGCCTCCATCCTGCTGCGGCTCGGCATCGATCCCGCCGGCACCATCCCCGGACCTTCCGGGACGCCCGTGAGACTGGTGCCGGAAACGGAAAACCGTCCGGGCTTCGGCATACTCACCGAGATCATGTAGGGAGGGTCTCACGATGACAGCCCTGCGCGCTGGGATGCCACGCACTCGAGCACTGGCTGGAGCGATGCTCGCGCTCTCCGCGACCCTGGCGATGGCCCAATCCTCCGGACCCTACGCCGCCTACGTCTTCCCCGCCGGCGGTCAACGCGGGACAACGTTCACGGCGACCGTGGCCGGGCAGAACCTTGGCAACCCTCTGGGCGCCGAGGTCTCGGGAGAGGGGGCTTCGGTGCGCGTCCTGGGCTCCATCGGGAAGGCGGGGCCTCTCACCAAGGTCCAGGAAGTGGAGCTCAGGCGGCGACTCCAGGAGCTCACAAGGTCTGGGCCCGGAACCGCCGCGGGATCCGCAGTACCGGCCTCGACCGAGAACGTCGAACTACCGGACCTCCAGGAGCTTCGGAACTTGGAATCCAGGACCAAGGCACAGCTGAGGCTCGTCTTCGACCAATTCCTCAATCGTGACAAACGCCCCAAGCCTCCCATGGATGAGCTCGTGACCCTCGAGATCACCCTGGCAGCCAGCGCGGCCTCGGGAGACCGCGCGCTCCGACTGCGGACCCGGAACGGTCTCACGAATCCCCTGGTCTTCCAGGTGGGCGCCGCGCCCGAAAACCGGGAACCCGGACGATTCGAAGAGGCTCCGGCGGAGCCGCCGCTGCTCGTCCTCCCTTCGGTGCTGAACGGCCAGATCTTTCCCGGGGAAGTGGACCGCTTTCGCCTGGACCTGAGCACGGGAGAGGCTGTGGACCTCTCCGCCGAGGCCCGTTCCCTCATTCCCTACCTCGCCGACGCGGTACCCGGCTGGTTCCAGGCCGTCCTCTCGGTTTTCGGTCCCGACGGCGATGAAGTCGCCTATTGCGACGATGATGGCCTGGATCCGGACCCCCGCCTGTCCTTCCGCGCGCCGACGGATGGCGTCTACACCATCACCATCCGAGACTCGATCTACCGTGGCCGCGAAGACTTCGTGTACCGCCTGCGCATCAGCGCGGGGAGCGACGGCCCCGCGGCTCCTGCGGCAGCTCCTCCGGACGCGATTGCCGGCCGCCGGTCCGCCGTGGTGAGTGTCCCCTTCCCCTCGAAGGTTCGAGGAGTTTTGGCGAAGCCCGGGAGCATCGATGCCTACGAGTTCACCGCGCAAGCGGGCGAGACCGTGGTGGCCGACGTACGCGCGCGCCGCGACGGCTCGCCCCTGGATTCCTTCCTCCGCCTTCGGGACGCGGCCGGAAAGATCATCGCCTCCAACGACGACGCGGAGGACAAGGAGTGCGGACTCCTCACCGCTCACGCGGATTCCTATATCCGGGTGAACCTGCCGGCTGCGGGCATCTATCGACTCGAACTACTGGACACGACGGGCAAGGGCGGGGAGGCCTACGCCTACACGCTGGACATCCGGCGGCCCGCGCCCGATTTCGCCGTCCTGACGACGCTCTCGGCCCTCAACCTCGGTCCCGCGGGATCGGCCGCCTTCTCGGTCGTCGTCGTCCGCAGGGACGGCTGGCAGGGCGACATCACGCTTCGGCTGCGCCGGCCGGAGCGCGGGTTCAGCCTCGAGGGGGGCCTCATCCCCTCGGGGCGCGAGAAAGTGCAGATGACTCTCACCGGGCGGAATCGGGGATCCGAGGAAGCGGTGCGAGTGGAACTCGAGGCGGCAGCCCTCATCGGCGGAGTGGAGGTGGTCCACCCGGTCAAGCCTGCGGATCTGCGCATGCAGGCCTTCGGCAACACCCACCTCGTGCCGGCCGAGGCGCTCTGGGTGAGTACGAGGCGGGGCAAGGCCGCGGAGCTCACCCCCTCGCCCTCCCCGCCCCTGGTGCTCGCGCCCGGCGGGTCCGTGGGACTCACATTCAGGCATCCTCCGCTTCCGGTGAAGTCTCTCAGGGTCGAACTGGTGAACCCGCCGGCGGGGATAACCCTGAAGGATCAGAAGGCGTCCACGGGCAGCCTTGTGCTGGTCTTCTCCGCCGACCAGAGCGTAAAGGAGGGGACCGAGAACCTCGTTCTCTCCCTCAAGGGCGAACCGGCTGATCCTCAGGCCCGCGCGCGGGAGGTTGATCTCGGGGTGCTTCCCGCCATCGTCGTCAATATCATCGCAAAGGTTCCATGACGCGGCAGACCGACTGCGCGAGCTGCCGGCCCCGCCGGAGTCAGATCTTCCGCTCGACGATTCGCCCTGCGTTCTCCCGGATGAAGGCCAGAGCCTCCTCTTCGGTTTCGAAACGCTCGACGCGCGAGATGTAGGAGAACGAAGGGGAAGCCGTCATCGCCCGTGATGGGCGACACGGATCCTGCCAAGGTCGTGGCAGCGATGGCGAAGGAGTCGGGGAGGCAGCCAACCGCTTTCGCCGGCTTCGCGGACCGTGATTTCGAGGCCGGGAACCGGTCCCTCTACCTCGGGAAGATCGGGAGCATCGTGGAACGGTTCCGCTGAACCGGCCCGGGCCCATTTTCACTCCGCCAGCGCTAAGTTCCTGAAGCGACCGTTTGCGCCGAGAAAGGGATTCGCGTATACCGAGGTAGCCATGAGGCCGACAATCGGGATCAACATGGACGTGGCGGCGGCCGACGGGCGGCTACGACTGTCCCTGCCGGCGGACTACGCGGATGCGGTGTTCGAGGCCGGCGGCCGGCCCCGGTTGGTCGCGAGCGTGGACGACGAGCCGTTGCTCCGCGAGGAAGTCGACGGCGTGGGATTCCCGCACTGGGCATCTGCGGGGGATGCCAGCTCCTGAACATTGCCTCCGGCGGGAAGCTCGTACAGCACCTGGGCCGGGCAGATGCGCACACGGGCGACCAGCGACACGAGGTGGAGATCGTTCCGGGAAGCAGCCTCGCGCGGATTTTCGGCGCCGTGCTTGCGGCGGCCCGGGATCGGCACCGCGAAGAACAGCATGCTTGATGCGCACCGGATGCCGCATGCGCCGTTCGGGGATGGGCGTCGGTCAGATCGCCCGTACCGAGTGCGCCCGGCGGTAGGCGGCGGCGTGAAGGACCTTCTCCCAATCAGGGAGCGGCGGGGGCCTGGGCATACTGCCTCCAGAAGTGGTGCCGCCAAGCGGAAGGTTCGTGTGCGCGGGCATCCCAGACCTTCAGGATCTTGTCCCGGATGTCCGGCTTCCGCAGCAGGGCAAGGCGCAGCCGCCCCCCCGCAGCCCGCCGGCCATTGCAGGTGATATCGTCGATCGCGGCCAGCGTGAAGTCACGATGGGTGAGATGGCGATGCCGCGGCCTCCCCGTGAGCCGAGCGCGGCGGTACAGGCTCGGATGGAATGGCGCGTAGTTCAGGTATACGCAAGCGCTTGCGTTGAGTCAGGAGAGAGCCGTTCATGAGGTTGGAGCCGTCGCCGAGCCGGCCGATGTACATGCCGGTCCGCGGACGGCGAAACGCCTAAGAATGTAGCCGTGGCACGCGTGGCGAAGTCCACGTGCGTGATGCCGAAGCGCCGGCTGTAGCCGAGGCTCCACTCGAAGTTGTCCAGCAGCGACCACAGGAAGTAGCCTTGGAGCTTCACCCCGTGCCCGATGGCGCGGCGCGCGGCGCGTAGGTGGCCGTCGAGATACTCGATCCGGTCGTCGTCCTGCACCGTGCCCGCCTAGCCGTGCCGCTGGGTCTGGCCGATGCCCCGCTTCGGTCATGGCATGAGCTGGGAGGGTATGGGTGTCGGCCGGCGACGTGCTCTGGAGAGGCGGCACGTACCCTGATAGTATGAGGGCACCGGAGGTAAAACGGTGAAAAAAATGGCCAAGCACGGATCGAGGCCGAAGCAGGTGTCCGCTGGTCGGCTCGACCCGATGGATGTCGTCCGCGAGCTGGCTCGACTGCCTCACCGGGGCGCAACGACCCCGCAGGCGGCAGAGGCAGCCAATCTGCTGGAGCGGCGACTGAAGGGCATGGGGGCATCGGTTCGCCGTCATACGTTCTTGACTCCACGCACCTACATTCCGGTCCTGGGCTGGTTCCTGGCTGGGCTCGTGGTCGGCCTTCTGCTCGGTCCCGCCTTCCGATGGATCGGGTTGGCCATCACCGCCGCGAGCGCCGTCACTGGGTTGCTGTTCCTCGACTGGCGCTGGACGCCGCTGATGCTGCTTCCGCCGCTGGGCCGTGCCGAGAACCTCGTCGCCCGGCATCCTTCCGCGGCGGGAGGGGGCGCGCCTAGAACGCTCATCCTGATGGCTCACTACGACTCGGCGCCCGTCTCGCTTCTGTACCTGCCGTCGATGGTGAAGAGCTTCCGGCAATCGTTGTTCGTTTCGTTGGGGGTCATCGTCCTCACCGTGATCGTCTCAGCCCTCATGGCATTGCAGGTGGGTCCTGTTTGGGTGCGTTGGCTTCGCTGGCCGCTGTGCGCCTATTTTGCGGTCCAGGGCGTGCTGGCTAGCCTCGATTTCTTCCGCTTCGGCTACACCAACGGCGCTGCCGACAACGCGACCGGCGTCGGGGTGGCGCTGGCAACGGCGAGCCGGCTCTGGAACGACCCTCCCCCGGGCTGGCAGGTGGAAGTCCTGCTCACCTCGGCCGAAGAGGCGAGTCTCGTGGGTTCCATCGCCTATGTACGCGCTCACGGGAAGGAGCTCGACACGTCGCGGACCTTCGTGGTGAATTTCGACGGCTTGGGAGCCGGGGATGTGCGCATCGTTCACTCGACCGGCTTCATCACGGCCTCCACCTACGACAACCCGCTGGTTCACGCGGCGATGGAGACGGCCCGCCGGGATTCGAGGTTCGCGTCGGTCACGCCTGTCGACTGGCACGTCGGCGACTTCGACAGCGTCAGCTTCCTGCGAAGAGGTTACGCGTGCTTGTCACTCTCCGCTGTCACCAAGGAGGGCGTGATGCCCCATCTGCACCGCCCGGACGATGTGCTCGCGAACGTGGACTCCCAAGTGCCCGCCCTGGCCGTCGACTTCGCCGAGGCCGCCATTCGACGGTTTTCCGCCAAGGTGTAGCTCGAGCTCGAACACGACGCTGCGGAGCAGTCGACGCCCTCGCGGAACACATGCTGCAGGGTGTTGGTGCCCCGCTGGGCATAGGCTGCCCGAGGTGAGACAGAGGGTGTCGCCGCAGCCTGCACAGACTAGCACGACGAGGGGAAGAGCCATGACAATTTCCAGATGGTCGCAGCCGGAGTGCGCCAGCGCGTGAGCGGGCGGTGCAGTGGCCCGCTCAAGGGGCGCAGCGGAAAGCCCGCAGGCCGGCCACGCGGAGCCTGGCCAGGGCGGCAGGCGCTGCAGCTCCGAAGGAGCGAAGCGCCGGGAGCCCGACCCGCCCTCCGCGCGGGCATCGTCCGCGCCAGGGGCGGGGCACGCCCAGAGGAGACGGTCTACCCAGAAGAGCTGCAGGCGGCCCGGCCGGGCGGCCTGAGGCCACCCGGCCCTCGACCGCGCTACTTCTTCGCCGCC
>JAPLSM010000047.1 GCA_026398635.1 Spirochaetota bacterium
TTTCCGCTCCACGTGCTTGACGAGGACTTCGTCGACTGCGGAATACCGTTCTTCCGACCAGGGGTCGCCGAAGGTGGTCATCTCGTAGAGCATGCGCCGGATCTCTTGGCGGCCGACGCGCCGGCGGCCCGATTCCTTGAAGACGCCGGAAGCGAACCGGGACTTGCCGGAGCCCGGCAGCCCGCAGACGAGCACGATGTCGAGATCGTTGAACTTCGCGAGGTCCATGGGATCCTCCTTGCTTCAAGCCTACCACGGCCGCCGGGCCGGCTCCCGGGTTCGGGGCATAAGTATTTCTAATTTTATCCATGATAATTATCAATAAGATTTATTTTGTGGGCGTGGCACCTTCCAGTCAAGGAGGATCCCATGCCGATCGTGCGAACGAAACCGAGCGAGTTCCTGGCAGTGGCGGAGCGGGGGAGGCTCGCGAGCCGCGGCGCCGCGGCCAGCCGGTTCCTGCCCCAGCGGACCGCGTGGGTCAAGGTCCCTGGCGACCAGCAGGAGGCCCGGTTCGAGATGACCCAGGAGACCCGGGACGGTATCCCGCTCCGTTTCAAGGGTAGCGCGGTCTTCAGGATCGTGCGCCCCGCGGCCGCTGCGCAGCTTTTCGACTTCACCGCGCCCGGTGGCCTGGCCGCGATGAAGACGCTCGCCTGCAACGCATGCCTCGGCGAACTGCGCGACCGGGTCTCGCACATGACGATGCAGGAGTGCATCGAGGAACGGAAGACGACGCTGACCGGGGCCGTGCGCGAGGCGCTCGCGGAACTGGTAGGCGGGGAGGACGGGGGCTGGGGGTGACGCTCGACTCGGTGCTTGTCGCGCAGGTATTCATCGTCGACCAGGATCTGCGCCGGCAGCCCGAGGCCGAGACCCGGGGCCGCATCCGGTCGGCGAGCGACCTCGCGGAGCTCGCGGCCCGGGAGTCGGTGGAGCTCGCGAAGATCGCCGCGGCGCGGCGCGTGCAGCAGGAATCCCTCGAGACGGAGCGGCAGCAGATCGCGCTCGACCGGGAGAAGCACGTACTGCAGGCCGAGGCCAAGCGGGAGGCGATCGAGATGGACAAGCCGGTGCAGCTCGCGCGCTTCGTGAACCGGCTGGAAGTGCTGCGGGCTGAGATGCAGACCCTCGAACTGGAGCGGCAGATGGAGGAGATCGGGGCGGCGAAGGACCTCATCCGCAAGCGGGCCAAGCACGAGATGCGCCGGGACATCCTGCCGATCGAGCAGGCACCGCAGATCGTGGAGTCGGCTTCCCGCTTGTTCCAGGGGACCCGGCTCTCCGTGTACGGCGGCGATGCCCGGCTGATGAAGGCCGTGGAGCCGGTGCTGGACATGCTCGCCGATGCGCTCCGCGGCGCGGGCCAGGGCAGGGCGGGTGCGGGACCGGCGAAGTCGTGAGGGCGGGGTGGGCAGCCACGCGCAGCGTGGCGAGAGCCCATGGACACGGCGCGGCTTCGCCATCCATGGTCAGGCCGTGCCTGCCCGGGGTCCGCACCCCCTTCCGCTCCCGCGGCTTGCGGCCCCACCGGTTTTTCGCTACGGTGGGGCCGTATCCTATGTTTTCCCCGCTGGATCTTCTCGCCCTGATCGGACTCGTCTTCGGCACACTGGCCGCGGGGGCGTTCCTCGCCTTCGCCGTGGTGCGCTGGCGCCTCACGCGCCGCATCGCGGCGGCGCTGGGACCCGGCAAGATCATGCTGACCGCGCCGGCCCGGATGGAACCGCTCGGCGGCCGGGCTTCGAGCGACGCTCCGTCCGGCGGGGAGCGCCTGCGTGGCTGGGGGCTGCTCGTGCTCCTCCCGGGCGGCCTGTACTTCCATTCCTGGCTCGGCGACCGGGAGCTGTTCGTCGCCGGTCCCTCGATCACCTACATCGGCGTCCCCGACCCCGGGGCCCGCAGCCGACGGGCGCGCGGGCCGATCACGCTGCGCTACTTGAACGCCGCGGCGAAGGAGGACGGCATCGCGATCCGGCTGCCGTACGCGGAGCAGTGGGCCGAGGCGATCCGGACCCGCCTCATCGGACGCAAGAGCTGATCCTATGCCCGGCAGCTGCTTCGGCGAATTCCTGACGGTCTCGACCTTCGGCGAGAGCCACGGTACCGCGGTGGGCGTGGTGGTGGACGGGGTGCCGCCCGGCCTCGAGCTGTCGATCGATGACATCCAGCGCGACCTGGACCGGCGCCGGCCGGGGCAGAGCCTCGTGACGAGCGCGCGCCGGGAGTCAGACCGGGCCGAGCTTCTCTCGGGGCTGTTCGAGGGGCGGACCACGGGCACCCCCATCGCCATCGTCATCCGCAACGAGGGGCACCGCAGCTCGGACTACGAGCGGCTCCGCGAGGCCTTCCGGCCCGGACACGCGGACTGGAGCTACCAGGCGAAGTACGGCATCCGGGACTGGCGGGGAGGGGGGCGCGCGTCGGGCCGGGAGACGGCGGCCCGGGTGGCGGCCGGCGCGGTGGCGCGCGCGATCCTCGCCGGCCGGGGCATCACCGTGACGGGGTACGCCCTCGAGATCGCGGGGATCCGGGCGGGGCGCATCGACCTCGCGGCGATCGAGGCGAACCCGGTGCGCTGCCCCGATCCTGAGGCGGCCCGGCTCATGGAGCGGGCGATCGCGGAGGCGAAGGACGCGGGCGACTCCGTGGGCGGCGTGGTGGAGGTGCTCGCCGACGGCATTCCCGCCGGTCTCGGCGATCCCGTGTTCGACAAGCTGGAGGCGCTGCTCGCGCACGCGACTCTGAGCGTGGGTGCGGTACGCGGCTTCGAGATCGGCTCCGGCTTCGGGGCGGCCCGCATGCGCGGCTCCGTGTACAACGACGAGCTGTACGCGGAAGACGGCCGGGTGCGCTCGCGCACCAACCACGCCGGCGGCGTCTCCGGGGGTATCTCGACCGGCGAGCGCCTCGTGGTGCGCTGCGCCATCCGGCCGCCCGCGTCGATCGCCCGGTCCCAGCGCACGGTGACCGGTGCCGGCGAGCCGGTGGAGATCGCCATCGGCGGCCGTCACGATCCCTGCATCGTGCCGCGCGCGGTACCGGTGCTGGAGGCCATGGTCGCGCTGGTGCTCGCCGACCGGCTCCTGGCGCAGGCTGCTATTTCACAGCCCCTGGACAGGGATGTCCAAGGGCGGCCGGCGGCAGGGACGTCGCACCGACCGCCCCCGCCCGCCCCGAACGGCCGTTGACACCACCGCCCCTTTGGGGCTGTACTTCCGCGAGAGTCGAGGATCCCCATGGCGATGAGACTCAAGACCTACGTCCACTCGGAATGTTTCATCCACGACCTCGCCGCGAAGACCCGCGCGGAGGCGCTGCGGGAGATCGTGCGCGTGGTGGCGGGGAAGGGCATCATCAAGGACCAGGCGGCGGTGCTCGAGCGCCTGCTCGAGCGCGAACGCATCCAGAGCACCGCGGTCGGCAGCGGCATCGCCATCCCTCACTGCTTCACGGACGAGATCGCCGACCTCGTCATCGTGGTCGCCCGGGCCCCGGGCGGCATCGCGTTCGACTCCTTCGACGGGAGGCCGACGCACGTGGTGTTCCTCCTCCTGGGCAACCGGCAGGAGCACGGCCTGCACCTGAAGGCGCTCGCCCGGATCGCCCGGCTCATCAAGAGCACGGCGTTCATCGAACGGGTCGTCGCGGCCGACTCGGTCGACGGGATGGTCCGCGCCTTCGAAGAGGAGGAGGCGAAGATCTGATGAAGCTGCTGGTGGTGGTGCTCAACGCGAACGAAAAGCTCGAGGAGGTGCTTGAGGGCCTCATCGAGACGGGGGTGACCGGCGCCACGGTGGTTGACAGCGTGGGCATGGGCAGCATCATCGAGGACGTGCCCCTGTTCGCCGGCCTGCGGTCGCTTTTCCGGGGCGCCAAGCCGCGGAACAACATGCTGTTCTCGGTGATCCGCGACGACCAGGCCGAGGAGGCCATGGATATCCTCGGCAGGATCCTGGGCTGCGTGCACGGCGAGCGTGGCAAAGGCCTCGCGGTCGTGCTGCCCGTCGAGCGGGCGATCGGCATCTGCTGAAGCCCCCGGTGCGCCTTCCCCCGCGATGATCGACGTCGCCGTCGTGGGCGCCGGCGTCTCCGGCGCCTCGGTCGCGCCGCTCCAGGACTGGAAGGGGACCGGGGTGACCGTGCGGGTCACCCGGACGCTACCACCGCAGGAGGTTCCCGCCCCAGGTGAGGCCGGCGCCGAAGCCGAAGGTGGCGACCAGGTCGCCCTCCCGCAGCAGGCCCTTTGAGTCCATCTCCGTGAGCGCGATCGGGATCGACGCAGCCGACGTGTTCGCGTATTCCTCGATGTTCAGGTAGTACTTCTCGAGCGGGATCTTCGCTCGCTTCGCCGCGGCCTCGATGATCCGCACGTTGGCCTGGTGGGGCACGATCCACGCCACGTCGTCGATGCCGAAGCCGTTCGCCGCGAGCATCTCGGGGATGCCCTCCGCGATCGCCTTCACGGCGAAGTTGTAGACCTGCCGGCCGTCCATCCGGAGGCAGGCTGACGTTCGGTCGAAGTTCTCGGGATCGAAGGGGGCGCGGGTGCCGCCCATGGGACGTTCGAGCAGGTGGGCGCCCGACCCGTCGGCGCGCAGCACGGAGGCGAGGAGTCCCCGTGGCCGGCCGGACCCGTCTCGGGCATCCTCGGAGGCCGAAACGAGCGCAGCGCCCGCGCCGTCGCCGAACAGGACGCACGTGTTGCGGTCCTGCCAGTCCACGATCCGGCTCAGGACCTCGGCGCCGACGACGAGCACGTTGCGAGCGCCCCCCCCGAGCACGAAGTTGCGGGCGGTCTCGAGACCGTAGATGAATCCCGTGCATCCCGCAGCCAGATCCATGGCTCCCGCCCGTTTCGCCCCGAGGCGGTCCTGCACGATGCACGCGACCGAGGGGAACCCCAGGTAGTCGCCTGTCGCGGTTGCCACGAGAATCAGGTCCACTTCGTCCGGGGGCACTGCGGCCCGGGACAGGACCTTCTGGCAGGCCTCGAGAGCGAGGTCCGACGGCGCCTGATCGGGATCAGCGATATGCCGATATCTGATTCCCGTGTGTGAATGAATCCATTCATCCGAAGTGTCGAGAATCGCGGTGAACTCCTCGTTCGACATTCGCCTCTGGGGGATCGCGCAATCGACGGAGCGGATCACGGCCTGCATGGGGCGATATTAACCTGATCATAGTATAGGGTCAACACAGCCCGTAATAGATTGTATTGTGGTCTAATAAAATCATCTATTATACGTTTCGCTAATTATATAAATATTACCAGGTCAAATGCCCTCCTATCCTTGACCTGACCCCACCTTTTTATGCTATGTTCAACCCTGCATGCGTACCTGCCTGCTCTTTCCCGGCCAGGGAGCCCAGTACCCGAGGATGGGCATGGATCTCTGGGAAGCGAGTCCGAGAGTACGCGATCTCTTCCAACTGGCCTCTGAAGCCGCGGGATTCGATGTGAAACGCATCCTCTCAACAGGGACCGCCGAGGACCTTGCAGCCACCGACAAGGCGCAAGTGTTGATCACCCTCGTCGACCTTTCCGCCGCGGCGGCGCTCGCGGAGCGCGGGATCGAGCCGGGCGGGTGTGCGGGATTCAGCCTCGGTGAGTACGCAGCCCTCTGCACGGCCGGCGTCGTCGGTGTCGAGCCGGTGTTCCGCATCGTTAAGGTCCGCGGCGAACTGATGGAGAAAGCGAGCCGGGAGCTCGACACGGCCGGCGGGAAGCCGGACATGGCGGCCGTCCTGGGCCTGCCGGCCGAGAAGGCTGCGGCCGTGGCATCGGGCATCGAGGGTGTGTTCGTCGCGAACCACAACAGCCCCGTGCAGCTCGTGCTCTCGGGCACCGCGGCGGGCCTGTCACGAGCCGAGGAGCGCCTCAAGGCGGAGGGTGCGAAACGGTTCGTCCGGCTGAAGGTCTCGGGCCCGTTCCACTCGCCGCTCATGGAGGGCGCCCGGGCCGCCTTCGAGGAGGCGCTCGCGGGGTTCATCTTCGCCGACCCAGTCCTGCCCGTCTACTCGAACGTCACCGCCGGGCCGATCGCCTCCGGCGCCGAGGCCCGCGCGCTCTGCGGACGGCAGGTGGTCTCGCCCGTGCGCTGGGTGGACGAAGAGACGCGCCTCGTCACCGACGGGTACGGGAGCTTCCTCGAGGCGGGTCCCGGCACGGTGCTCACCGGCCTGTTCAAGGCCTTGCGCCCCGACGTCGACTGCCGCCCGGCCGGCAAGCTCGGGGAGATCCGCGCCGCGGAGGCGCGCTGACGAAGGACGGGAGGACGGATCATGCTGCTGAAGGGCAAGAAGGCGATCGTGACCGGGGGCGCCCGGGGGATCGGCAAGGAGATCGTCATGGATTTTCTCCGCGAGGGCGCCAGCGTCACCTTCATCGACCTCAATCCCAGCGACGCCCAGGCGGAGATGGAACAGGCGGCGAACGCCAGCGGCGCCGCGGTCTCCTTCCGCGCGGGGGACGTCTCGGACCCGGCCGGGATCACCGCCCTGCTGGAGGAGATCATCCGGGAGGCCGGGAGCATCGACATCCTCGTCAACAACGCGGGCATCACCCGCGACGGCCTCGTCTTCCGCATGCCCGTGGAGCAATGGGAGAAGGTGCTCAAGATCAACCTCACCTCGGCGTTCCTGTGCAGCCAGGTCGTGGCCCGGCACATGATCAGGCAGCGCCGCGGCTCCATCATCAACATGGCATCCGTCGTCGGCATCGGGGGAAATGCCGGCCAGGCCAACTACGCGGCCTCCAAGGCCGGGCTCATCGGCCTGACGCGCAGCGTCGCCAAGGAGGCGGGCAGCCGCGGGGTCCGGGTGAACGCGGTGGCTCCCGGCTACATCGACACGGACATGACCCGGGCCCTTCCCGAGCAGGCTCGGCAGGCGTTCCTCACGCAGGTGTCGCTCCGGCGGCCAGGCACCCCGGCCGAGGTGGCGCGGGTCGTCACCTTCCTTGCCTCGGACATGGCCTCCTACGTCTCGGGCGACGTGCTGCGGGTCGATGGGTGCATGGCGATCTGAAGGAGGGGAGATGACGCGCAGGGTCGTCGTGACCGGCCTGGGGACGGTGAATCCCCTGGGCAACAATGTCCAGGACTCCTGGAAACGAACCAAGGCGGGCGAGAACGGCATCGGCCGGATCACCCGGTTCGACGTCTCCGACTTCCCCTCGAAGATCGCTGGCGAACTGAAGGACTTCGCGCCCGAAAAGGTGATGGAGTCGAAGGACGCCCGGCGCATGGACCGGTTCACGCAGTACGCGATGGTCGCCGGCATCGAGGCCATGGCGCAGGCGGGTCTCACTTCCGGGCAGGCCGACCCCGAGCGCTTCGCAGTGGTCCTCGGCAACGGCATCGGTGGCATCGAGACGCTGGAGAACGCGATGCGCAGGCTCGTCGATCGCGGGCCCAAGGGCGTGCACCCGCTGTTCGTGCCCATGATGATCATGAACGAGGTGGCGGGCAACATCGCCATCCGGTTCCAGGCCCATGGCCCCTGCTTCTGCGTGGTCACCGCGTGCGCGTCGTCCAACGACGCCATGGGAGACGCCTGGCGGCTGATCCGGGAGGGGCGCGTCGACGTCGCGATCGCGGGCGGCACCGAGGCGGGGATCACGCCGCTCGCGCTCGCGGGCTTCTGCCAGCTGCAGGCTGTCAGCACGAAAATGAACGACGATCCCGCCCACGCCTCCCGTCCGTTCGACCGGGACCGCGACGGATTCGTCATGGGCGAGGGCGCGGGCATCCTCGTGCTCGAGGAGCTGGAGCATGCCCGGCGCCGGGGCGCCACGGTGCTCGCGGAGCTGGCCGGCTACGGCTCGAGCTGCGATGCCAACCACCTCACGGCCCCGCACCCCGAGGGCCGCGGCGCGATCCAGGCCATCAAGGCTGCCCTCTCCGCCGCGGGACTCGCGCCCGGCGACGTGGACTACGTCAACGCGCACGGCACCTCGACCCCGATCAACGACCCCATCGAGACGAAGGCCATCAAGGCCGTGTTCGGCGACCATGCCCGGAAGCTGCGGGTGTCCTCGACCAAGTCGATGCACGGGCATCTGCTCGGGGGCGCGGGCGGCGTTGAGGCGGTGATGACGATCATGGCGATCCGCGACCAGTTCTTCCCGCCGACGCGCAACCTCGAGAACCCCGACCCGGCCTGCGACCTGGACTACGTGGCGAACACGGGGGCTCCCGGGCGCATCCGGGCCGCGATCTCGAACGCGCTCGGCTTCGGCGGGCACAACGCGGTGGTGCTGTTCCGGGAGTTCAAGGGGTAGCCGCGGAGCAGAGCACGGCCAGCGCCATCGAGTGAAGCTTGCCCGCCGCGCTGTCGGAGCGCGAGGTGACCACGATCGGCGCACGGGCGCCCACCAGGATGCCGGCGACCTCCGCCCGCGCGAAGCACGTGAGCGACTTGTAGAGGATGTTGGCAGCCTCGATGTCGGGCGCCACGAGGATGTCGGCCCGGCCGGCGAGCGGGCTCGCGATGCCCTTGTGGCGCGCGGCCTCG
>JAPLSM010000484.1 GCA_026398635.1 Spirochaetota bacterium
CCGTGAAGCGCCCGCCTGCCTCGGAAGCCGTCCCGTAGACCATGGTCCGCGTCGGCAGCACGACCTGGCCTCGAACGATGTACGGCACGTGAAGCTGCGCCTCGACCGGCCCGTTGGCGATGGTCCGACTGTCGAGGCTACTCAGCAGGCGGGCCTGGACGTGCGCTCCGTACGGGACCCCGCGGAGCTTCGAGCCGGCGGCGGCGGCACCACCGGCCGAAGCGAGTCTCGTGGAAGTCTGCAGAACGTCGGGCTCCGCGCCGACTGGCCGCGATCGCAGGATGCCGCTCGGTTCCGCTGCGGGCGCCCGAGTCGGGCCCTTGGCAGCCAGCGGCGTGGGCGCGCTCGCGATACTCCTCCTCGGGACCCGCTCCCCTGACGACGAAGGGGAAACGTTCGCGGGCGAAGGTGACGGCATCGCCAATTGCTGCTGGATCGTGGGCGCAGCTGCGGCGGGCGCCGCGGGGAGCGCTCCGGGTTCGGCCGCCGAAAGCAAGGTCTTCGCCTTCGGCCTTTCATCCGCCGAGCGCCCGGCGACGAAGATGAAGGCGAGGACGGCCAGAATGGCTCCCGCCCCGGCCGCGAGTTGCCAGCGCCGAGGCTTCGATGTCGCAACGCCCCACTCGGTGGCAGCACGCCTCAGGATCTGGCTCTCGCTTCCCCACTTATCTGGCGCCCTCGGCCCGCGAGTCGCCTCGTCGGCTCCCGACTCCCCTTCATCCGCGAACGGTGTGGCCCTTTCGGCTGTAGGGAGGGAGACCTCCGGCCTCTTCGGCGGGACTTGCGGCTGCGGAGGTGCCCGTACCGTCGGCGTGGAGTCACCGGGCCCTGGCGGCTCGAGGGGGTCGATGACGTTCTCGTCGACCGGATCGCCAGACGCGGCTTGCCCATCCTGATCGAAGGGGTTCACCCAGGCTGGATCTCCCGCCGCCACCCCAGCCTCGCGCGTCGCCCGGAGTCGCTCGAGCACTTGCGACGCATCTTGGGGTCGCCGCGCCGGATCCTTCTCGAGGAGCTCCATCACGAGGGCGTCCAGTCCCTCCGGAACATTCGGCTCGACCTCGCGCGGCCGGCGTGGAACGCCAGTCTTGATTGCCGCCAGCAGCTCCGCCTCCGCCTTCGCCGTCGCCTCCGCGAACGTCGGCACCGGGGGCTTGCCGGTGAGCGCCTCGTACAGCACGAAGCCGAGCGCATAGAGGTCGGTCGTGGGCTTCCACTCGAACGGAGCCCCGCTCCCCGCCCCCGCCGAGTCCAGGTAGGCGACGTACTCCGGCGTGAGGTGACTCAGCGTACCCACGCCGGCCGCGCGGGTGACGTCGTAGGCCACGCGCGGCCTCGCGATCCCGAAGTCCACGATGAACGGCTCGCCGCCGGCGGTGACGAGGATGTTCTGGCTCTTCAGGTCGCGGTGAATGATCCCGAGCTCGTGCATGTGGGCGAGCGCGTCCGCCACCTTCTCGAAGGCGGCCACGATGCGAGCGACCGATGGGGCCGCCACGGCAATCCACTCCTGAAGCGGCGTCCCGTCCACCAGGTCCATCACCAGGTACGGGTAGCCGCTCTCCATCTCCGGCCAGCGGTCGAAGGAGTGGACCCGGACGATGTTCGGGTGGCGCAGGGTCTTCAGGGCTGCAATCTCCCGATCGAGCCGCTCGATCGTGGACTCCCGATCTTCGTCCCGGAGGTCACCGAGCCGCGTGTGTGCGATCTTGAGCGCGTAGGCCCGCCCGTCCCGCTTCACCCGGTACACGAAGCCGAAGCCACCGCTGCCGATCTGCCCCTCGACTGTGTAGGGGCCGACGGCCATTCCGGGCATCACGTATCCCGGCTTGTCGGCCCCTCCGCTCACGGCGTCAGCCCTTCGAGGACGACCCGCCGACCCCCGCCCTTCTCGACGAAGGTCACGGTGTACCGATGCGACGTGGACTTCGCCGGAGTCTTGAACGCCACGACGACCTTCGTCGCCTGCCCCGGTGCGACGGGAGCGTCCTCTGCGGATGCAGCGAGCACACGCACGTCCTGGGTCTCACCCGTACCCGAGACCTTCACTTCAGCCCGGTCCAGACTCCACGGCTTCACGGGATCCCGATTCTCGACCGTGAAGAGCATGTAGGTGAGCCCGACCAGGCGGTAGATCCATCGCCCCTCGACGAGCAAGCGGTCCTGCTTGTCCCGGCCTCGGAACTCGTGTCGGTCGAAAACCTGGGGCTCGTCCAGGCTCTGGCCCAGGAAGAGGGAAGCGATCTTGGCGGCTCCAGCGGTCGCCGATGATGCCTGGCACTCGTCGAGCTCGCCGCGAAGCTGCTCGATCGTGGTCTTCAGCCCCTGGACAGACCCAGGTGCGGCCCGGCTCTGCAAGGCAAGCACGACATCCACCTGGACGTCGGCCTCCTTGGGCACCGACACGAGCTTGAAGCTCAGCACCGTACCGTCCGAAAGGGTGACGTTCAGTGCGGCAGGCTGCGCGAGGTCAGCCTTGGGCACCAGGATGACCGTCTTGTCGGTCTGGGTCGGTGGGTGGAAGAGCCCGCGGGTATCGGTGATGATCGCGCCG
>JAPLSM010000207.1 GCA_026398635.1 Spirochaetota bacterium
GATCATCCTCGCTTCGGGTTTGATGGATCGGCCTATCGCCGTGCCGTGGTGGGAGGGCAAAAAGCTGCGCCTCACCACTTACAATGGCCCCTCAGACGCTCCTGGGGCTTAGGTGAATTAGTGTCGTGGAAATCCAGGCTAACCCAAATTTTTAATGGTGGGTAGGGGGCCGTCAAAGTCGTAAGTTGTGTTTGAGAAGCTACGGAGCGACTCAAAAAGATTTAGGAAAGATCCCCCCCAGAATTATATCTTCTCAAAAATGATTTTTACCTTGTCGCCCTTTTTCAGGTCTTCGGAAGGCTTGAATGTGATTTCCTTACTCCTCTCTGAATAACCGACTTTTAGTGAAGCCTTCATGTCCTCTGTCTTCTTGACATCAGCAGTCATTTCAGATGTAACTTCACCAATTTTTACTGCCATAGTTAGATGCCTCCCTCTCGTTAATCAATAACGGTCCCTACCTATCTTAAGGGTGTTCTTTTCGGGAGCTTATGTCAAGTTCTTTCAGCCCCGGTTTAGTGAAGTTTCGCAGTTTTCTCAGACGCGATAGCTGCGGGAAGTCGTAATTACGCCGAATACGCCAGGGTAGACCATGTTCGACCCCGACGAAGGCGAGGCGAAGGCTCTGGCCGAGGTGGTTCCCGTCCGCAAGGTGGCAGAGCGCTTCGGTTTCACGCGGACCACAATTGGGCATCATCGCGCACATTGTTTACCGCAGCAAGCGATCCATAGGACAGCGCTTTAACGGGCACATGAGCGGCACCCTGCAGCGCGAGACAGCGACGAGGGCGAGGCTGAGGAGGCGGCGAGGATTAGGAGCGAGCAACAACGCGCGGCGCAGGACCGTCTGCACGAGGATCTCGCCGAGATCGCTGGAGGCTGATGTGGGCGGTTGTACCGTCTGCGAGCACGCAAGCCGGCGGGAGATCGACGCGGAACTCTTGCGGGGCGTCGGGGTCCGCGACGTGGCGGCCAGGTGGTCGCTGACGAAATCGTCGGTTCACCGACACCGGGCGCAGCACATCGCCGCGGAGATCGCCGCTCGAGCGGACCTCGCCAAGCAGGCCGACGGGGACTCGCTCATGGCGGAGATCTCCGAGCATAAAGGGCGGGCGACCGCGATACTCGACGGGGCCGAGAAGGCGAAGGACCCGAGGACCGCTCTTGCGGCCGTGCGCGAGATCCGCGGCGTGTTGGAACTGACCTCGAAGATCGCCGAGATCGTGCTGCACGCGCGGAACCTGCGCGAGCAGGCGGAGAAGCAGGACGCGTTCAGGCTTCACTTCTGCATCCGCGGCTACGGTTCGACCGAGGAGGCGGAGGGCAGACCCGACCGCTGCGGCACCGAGGCGTGCCCAGGCAAGGACAACGAGCCCTACCTGCCGACGCCGCCAGGCGCAGGCCTACCGCTATCAGACAGCACCGACCCCGAGGACTACGCCGCGGCTGTCCCGCACGAGCGGGACGGAAAGCGGGACGGATCGGGACAGGATGGCCCCAGGGGTGGCAACGGGCGCCCCGCCAGGCGTGACGGGTTTCGCGAGTGGCAGGTGGCGGATCTCCGCGCACGGGAGTGCGACGAGGACGGATGACATGGCGGGCATCCGTGACTTGTTCTCGCCTGATCTCGTTTCCGGGTGGTGGGGAAACCCATACGGCAAGCCCTTGGAAAACGCGCTGCAGGGTCGGGGCGCGAGG
Source organism: Spirochaetota bacterium (assembly GCA_026398635.1). GTDB lineage: Bacteria > Spirochaetota > Spirochaetia > SZUA-6 > Fen-1364 > JAPLSM01. The sequence goes on from JAPLSM010000207.1 coordinate 1,699, forward strand.
CTGGTGGGTTCGTTTCGCGCCGATAGCCTCTGCACCCCGCGCCGAGAGCAGAAACACACAAGACAGACAATAGAGACAGAGAACGACGTTGCAACTGCAACGTGAAGCACCCCCTCCGTGGGAGGGCACGACCTGCAGGACCACGAGATCTGACCGTCGGCGGCCGCTTGGGCGGGACCCCGCGGGCCTCCCGCGACCCCGTTTTCGACCTCCCGACAACCTTAGCGCCGGCCCGGCGCTCCCACCGGGCCGAGGTGCTCGCCCTCGAGGAACTCGCGCGGATCTCCCGACCCCCTGCACGACCTCGTATTAGATGCAACAAGGATGCCCCACCACCACGACCACAAAGATAGTGCTTGAAAAGCCACTCTGAAAAGGGCACATTTTCGGATGATGGAGGTGGGAAGCATGACGGTGCACGAGCGGTTCGAGGTGGGGCGCGAGGGTGTCGGGGTGCTCGGGCACTTCTCGACGCTGGAGGAAGCGGGGCGCTACCTACGGATGCTCAACGACCCCAAGGGCCCCGAGGGAGTCGATGTGGTCGACCGCATGGCGCGGCGGGGGCAGTTCGACCTCTACCAGTGGCGGAAGGGCGCATGGGAGGATTGGAACCTCACGCCGTGCAGGCGCAGGCCGTGGGAGGACGAGACATGAGCGCGGCGCTGGTCGAGAAGGTGAAGGCGGAGCGCGACGCGCGGATGCGGGGGATCGTGCGCATCCTCGCCCACGAGATGCCCGACGCTGCGGATCTTACGCCCGAGGCGCAGGAGCAGATCGCGCGGGCGGTCGCGTTCGACGGCATGAAGGACAAGATGAAGGCAGCCGTGGCGCTGGAACGGGTGGACTACGAGGGCGAGCGGGCGGCTTTCCTGCGCTCGAGGCGGTCGCCGGGGACGGCGCGGGTGTACGGGCGCGCCCTCGGGCGACTCGAGGAGTGGTGCAACGCACACGACCAGGTGGTGCTCGCGCTCGGGCCTGCGGAGGCGGACGACTACGTGGTGGAGGCCCGCGGCGACGGGCGGGCGCCTGCGACGGTGCGGCTGGAGGTGAGCGCGTGCGCGGCGTTCTTCTCGTGGCTGGAGCGGCGGCACGCGACGGTGCGGAACCCGTTCCGCGGCACGCGGGAGCGGCCAGCGGAGAAGGCGGTACGGCGGCTGGAGGTGCCGACGGCGGCCGAGGTGGCGGCAATGCTCGTGGAGGCCACGGGCGAGACACGCGCGGCGGTGCTGGTGCTCTCGGAGATTGGGCTGCGGGTGGGGGCGCTGCCGACGTTGGAAATCCGGGGCAAGCGCTGGACCGCCACGAGCAAGGGGCGGGAGATCTCGGGCGAGATCCCCGAGGACCTCAAGAAGGCGCTTGGGTGCTCGCGGCCGTTCGCGCATCGGTCGGCGGACGGGCTTGCGCACTCGGTTCGGGCATTGACGCGGCGGATGCACGAGGCGGGCAAGCTGGCGGCGGAGTACAGCGTGCATGACCTGCGGCACGCGTTCGCGGTCGGGGTGTACGAACGGACGCACGACGTGTACGCGGTGAAGCTGGCGCTGAACCACCAGGGCGTCGCGCACACGGAACGCTACCTGCGCGCATTGGGGGTGAAGGTATAACGCGGGATGAGGTCGAGAAGGTGCTGCGCGAGGGAGAGATCGTGCCCGGTTCCATCAGGCCGCTGCCCCTCAGCGTACCTCGTCCGATGACCGCCTCGTCGACCTGCACGGGATCGACGGCGAGAGGCTGCCAATAGCTCGGAAGGTCGCAGCCTGGCGGGAACCACTCAGCGCTGTCTCTCTCGTAATAGATCATGAGCGGCGGCGGCCCCAAGCAGTCCCTCTTCGTGCGGTACATGATCGCTGCGACTTTCTTGTGGTTGATCCGCTCTGTGCTGAAAGCGCCAGCGATCTCGATCTTCTCGATGTCATGACCCTGCTCCTTCTCATGGGTTACGCTCGCTGGATTTTCGGTCTGTTTCTCGTTGCCTTTGCCACGAAGGAGCACTTCCAAGACGAGCTCGTGCGCGAGCTTTTCGAGCGCGGTCACTGGCTCAGGCATTGCGTCGCTCCCGCATTTCGCGGCCCATCTGTCTCAGCAGGTGCGTCCGGTGGCGGAGAAGGCCGGTCTTGGAAACACCATACTTCCGCGCCAACATGGCAAGGGTTACTTTCCCGCGATACAGGGTTCTACCCATCGCAGTACGCTGCCTCCGCGTGCGTAGTGGTCCGTTTGGAGGCTGAGAAACGACCGCCGATGGTACGGTCCGATTCAAAGCGGCGACACGCTTCTCGAGGGATTCTCGCTCGCTTTTGAGCGTGGCGGCCAGGTGGTTGAGCAACTCCTCGCTGAGCTGCTTCGCCTGGTGGTGGATGCAGCAAAGGCAGGGTCGATGGCCGCGTGCGGTCATTTGCCTCTCCAAAAGGTGCCGGCGAAAGGCCCGCGGTGCCCACCCGAATGCCTGACGGTCCCGCCTTCGGCCTCGTCTTCTCCTTCCTCACCCCACTCCGCCTCACTGCCTTCCCCGAGTTCCTCGCGATCCTGGGCGATCTCTTCGTAGATGTCCGCGGCCGTTTGCTCGGCCTCGACGGCCTTCTGCTCCTCGACGCCAAGGTTTGCGAAGTCCCAGGGGTCGTCGGGATCATGAAGCTGGTCTTCGCCAGGGTTGGCGAGCCCTTCCTGGTCGTAGTCGTCGTACTATTGGCTCATGACGCCCTCCGGCTTACTTGGGAGCAGCTCTCGGCGTGGGAGGGCGGGGTGCAGCCGCATTCCGCGCACCTCGGCTGGTTCTCTCTGCGCTTCTCACCGTCGACCGCCGACACCCACCTGCCAAAGTCCTGCACGAACCACGCAAGCTTGTCGGGGTGATCGCGGAGGCAGATTTGAAATGCAGCAAGGATTCGATCTGGTTTGATCCCTTCACTCAGGAGCGCCTGGATCCCGTTCCGCCAGGCCTGGGTCGCGAACGACCAGCCGACGCCGCACTTCCGGGCTACTTCCCGGATCGAAAGGAGAAGGGAGGGCTGAGCCTCCCCCTCTTTATGTCTCTCCTCTCTGGAGCGCGTGCCATGGGTGTCACGGCTTGAGGGGTTACCCGTGCCATGGGTGTCACGGGTTCGCCGGCGCCACAACGTCGCGACCACGGATCGACCAGCTGATAGGTGTTCGCTATACCGGGTCCTCTGGCTACTCGCCCGACGTAGCCGAGATCGCAGAGTAGTTGGATGTGCCTCCATGCACTCCTGGTTGAGCACCGACCGCGTTTGGCGATCTCGCTGATGCCTCGATTGCATTTCGCGTTATGGGAATTCACGAACGATCCCAAGGCTGCGTAGATTGCGATCGTAGTTGGGTCTGTGATGCGTGCGTCCTGGAGCATACCGCAAGGTACGGGAGAGAACCCGCGAGCGGAAGCGATCACTCGAAGACCCCGGGCCACGTTCATCTTAGCCCCACGACCACCCTACGCCACCCGCCCATGCCGCCGAGGAGCTGTAGGAGCCACTGGCTCGATAGCGTGTTCCTGCAGCCATTCCGCCAACCGATCCTCGTCGAATCGCACGCGCCGCCCGAGTTTAGTATGCGGGATCTTCCTCCACGCGACGAGTTTGAACAGGTACGACTCAGAACGGTGCAAGCGCTCAGCGGCCTGCTGGACCGTAAGCATTTGTGCGACCACCACTACCTCCTCGGGGTAACCCAAGGCACTCACGGGTTACTCTCGGAAATAACATCGCACGGTGGAGTGGTGACAAACCAAGGATGTCACCAGCAGACAGGTGCAGGTCGGGAATAGGACTTCAAGAGCGGTATGAGTCGCTGGTCAAGTGCCGTTTCACCGAACGCTGAGAGTAGCCGAACCGGTCAGCTGCCATTTTCGTCAGGCAATTGTGGGTCCAGCCCGGATGCTTCTTGTGTTCTTCGGCGATCCAGTCCCGGATATTCTGCCACTTGGCCTCTCTCTGTTCCGGGCTGCCATACCGTTCTGCATTCATGCGCGCGAGAGCTGCGCGTTGTCGCATCCCTGTTATGATGAACGGGCGGTTATACTCCCTTGCCTCTCGCCATGCCGATCATCATCTGAAGGTAATCCGCCTCTCGTTGAAGATGCTCAGCGTCTTCACTGCGCCCCTCATCCATGGCTGCGCGGCACTCAGCCACGAGCTTGAGGAGTTGTATCGGCCCACGCTGCTTGAACCCGTCGTTGTGGCTTTGCTCGAAGTATCCGATCGCATCATCCGCCAATATGGCGAGTCTCTCCAGGGGGTCGGGAAACGGCTGGGCTCCATCGGAATCGGGGCGGCCGGGGACTCGCTCCTCCGGCATTGGCTTCTTGCGTCTCACTTCCCCGCCTCCTTGCCAAGCGCAGCGAAGGCCGCCTCGACCTGCCCCCTGCTGTCCTCCAGCAATCGGATTCGATCTTCAACCGCCGGATGATCGTAGCGGTCCGTCAGGGCCTCGCTCTTGTGCCCAACCATGGCTCGCAGGACATCCGCCGGCAGCACCCGGCGGAGCATCGTGTTGTAGCCGTGCCTCAGTGAGTGAACCACGAGGTTCCGCTTCCCCACCTGCACCCCGGCGTGCCCGAGAGCTCCCCGCCACAGATCCACGAAAGTGCGCTTGTTCAGGGCATGCGCGGGACTGTCGCCAGGGAATGTCAAATGCTCAGGCTCGGGCCATGGGGTGTCCGATCGCCAAGCTGACAGCGCGAACTGTGTCCTGGCCGGCAGCGCCACCACGCGGACCTCGCGTCCCTTCGTCGGTCCGACAGTTCCGTCAGCTTTCACGGCCCGTTCGACGTACAGCCACCCCCGCGGCAGCACGTGCCGCCACTGGAGCGCCCGGGCTTCCCCGATCCTGCACCCCGTGGTCGCCATTGTGAGGAACATCGTGTAGTACTTGCGGCCCCGCCAGATCGCGAGGCACTCGCTGTCGTCCTCGGGAAACAGCAGGCGGAGCTCCTCGGCGGTCAGGATGTCTCGCGCCCTGTAATCGGCCCCCATGGGCTCGACGTGCTCCAGCGGGTTGCGGTCCAAGAGACCCTCGGTCTCGGCTTCCCG
>JAPLSM010000399.1 GCA_026398635.1 Spirochaetota bacterium
GCGGCATCGATCGTCCGCTGGTACGAGTCGCGGGTCGCGGCCGTCGCGGCGGCCGTGGGATCGGGTACCGCGGCGGGCGCAGCCGGGGTCACGCGGCCGAGGGTGCTCGTCGTGCAGGCGACCGCAAAGGACACCGATCTCGCGGTCACGGTACCGCCCGCGAGCTGGATCCAGGCCCGGATGGCGGAGACCGCGGGCGGGACCCCCGTGTGGGTCGCCGAAAACCGGACGACCGGCTGGCTGAAGGTCGGCATCGAGCAGGTGGCCTCCTGGGACCCCGAGCACGTGCTCGTGGTCTCCTACGCATCGAGCGCCGCGGAAGCGGCCCGCCGGCTCGCGAACTCGCCGGCATGGCAGGCCACCAGTGCGGGCAAGGCGGGAGCGATCCGGCCGTTCCCCGCGGACCTCATGTCCTGGGACCAGAGCGACACGCACTGGATCCTCGGCCTCGCGTGGATCGCCGCGACTCTTCACCCCGACCGGTTCCCCGGATTCGACCTGCGCGCCGAGGCGACGGTCTTCTACCGGGAGATGTATGGTATCGATTTGGCAACGATCGAGTCGCTCGTCCTGCCCCGGCTCGCGCCGGTGATGACGGGCCGGTAGCCGATGCGGCGCAGAGCGGCGTCGCTCCGCGTGGCCTGGCTCCTCCTGCCGCTCGCTGCAGCGGCGGTCGCCTCGGCGCTCGCGGGGCGCTACCCCGCGCCCGGGTTCACCTCCCCGATCGCGTTCGTGGAGGACCCGCTCGCCCTGCGCCTCCTCATCGGCGTGCGCCTGCCGCGGATTGTCGCCGGCATCCTCCTCGGCACGTCCCTCGCCGGGGCGGGCACGGTGTTCCAGATGATCTTCGCGAACCCGCTGGTCGAACCCGGGTTCCTCGGCGTGTCCCAGGGCGCCGCCTTCGGCGCCGCCCTCGGGATCGTCGCCTTCCACGCGGGCCCGGCCGGCGTGCAGGCCCTGGCGCTCGCCTGCGGCCTGGCGGGACTCGCCGGCTCGTACCTCGTGGCCCGAACCTTCCGCTACGGCGGGTGGGTGCTGCGCCTCGTGCTCGCGGGGATCGCGGTGTCGGCCCTGCTTTCGGCCGGCGTCGGCGCGCTCAAGCTTGTGGCGGACCCATTGGGCGAGCTTCCCGAGATAACCTTCTGGCTGCTCGGCGGCCTGTGGCGCGCCTCGTGGCGCGACGTGCTCGCGGTGCTGCCCGCCGTGTGCGCGGGACTCGGCGCGATGCTGCTGCTGAAGGGGCGGCTCGACGTTCTCTCCCTCGACGACCGGGTCGCCCATTCCCTCGGCGCCGCCCCCGCCCGCGAGCGCCTCCTGCTGCTCCTCGCCGCCACCCTCGCCGCCGCAGCCGCGGTCTCCGTGAGCGGGCTGGTGGGCTGGGTGGGCCTGATGGCCCCGCATGCGGCGAGGCGCATCGTCGGCGCCTCGTCCCGCAGGTCGCTTCCGGCCTCCCTGCTTCTCGGCGCGGCTACCGTCCTCGTCTGCGACGACCTGGCCCGCACCCTGCTGCCCTCGGAAATCCCGCTCGGCATCGTCACGGCCGTCGTCGGTGCGGGCAGCTTCCTCGCCCTGATGGCGACCGGCAGGCGGGAGCACGGGGGATGAACGCGCGCCGGACCGCGGCTGCATCGGGCGGACGCGCCGCTGTCGCACCCGTGCTCGAGGCCCGCGGCATCTGCTGCTCGTTTCCAGGCCGGGGGAGCGTGCTCCGCGGTCTCTCGTTCGTCGCCATGCCCGGCACGGTGACCGCGGTGCTCGGACCCAACGGATCCGGCAAGACCACGCTGCTGGACATCTGCCTGGGCTGGCGCCGGCCCGACCGGGGAACCGTGCAGCTGCACGGAAGACCGCTCGCGTCGTGGGGCCGGGAGGAGCGGGCCCGGGCCATGAGCCTCGTGCCGCAGCGGGAGAACGTCCGTTTCGACTTCACCGTGGCGGACTACGTCCTGCTCGGCCGCTCGCCGCATCTTGCGGCGCTCGGCGCCCCCGGCCCCGTCGATCTCGCCCTCGTGCACGACGCATTGCGCACCGCGGGCATCGCGGGGCTCGCCGAGCGGTCCATCGCGACGCTGAGCGGCGGCGAGTACCAGCTGATGCTGGTCGCCCGCAGCCTCGCGCAGCAGGCGGCTCTGCTGCTGCTCGACGAACCCGCGAGCCAGCTGGATCCCGCGAACCGCCTGCGGGTGACCGACCTGCTGCGGCGGCTGGCTGACCGGGGTCTCTCCGTGGTGTACACGAGCCACGACCCGCAGGCCGCAGCCGCGGCGGCGGACACCGTGCACCTGCTGTCGAAGGGCAGGTTCGCCTTCTCGGGCACACCGCGCCGGACGCTCACCCCCGACGCTCTCCGCGCTGTCTACGGCGTGCCGTTTCGCGTGGCGTGGACCCGCCGCGGGCCGCACGTCAGCTGGGACGGGTGATCGCGCAGCGGTTCTCCGTCAATCGAACAAAACGTCGATTGCAGTGGCCAGCGACGCCCGGTGCTCCGGCGTGACCATGATGACCGTGCGCCGGTGCCCTGGCACGAGCGCCTCCACCCGGCCCGCCAGCGAAGGCCGCACCACGAGCAGCAGGTGACCAGCCCCCGCGAGCAGCGGCAGCACCGGTGCCAGGCCGGCGCCCTGCTCGAGCTCGAGCGGCCCGATCTCGTCGACGATGACCACCGAACCGGGGCCCGTCCAGCTCCGTGTCCGACCTGCCGAGCACCCACTCCTCACCTGTGGCGAGACACCGTGCGGAGAAGCCGATGCGGTTCCCCGCACCGATGAACATGGGCGGCGAGACGAGGCCGGTGTAGCGGGGCGACAGCGCGGCGAGCGCGAGGCACAGCATCGTCTTTCCGGCACCCCGCTCGCTGGTGAGGATGACCGCGCGCGGATCCTCCACCAGGATTCAGAGCCTCGGCCGCCGGTCCCCGGCGAGCCGCGCGAGCCGGGCCGCGGGATCCGGGAACTTCGCCGCCAGGATCATCGCGGCGATCACGTACGGTTTCCAGCCTGCCTGCCGGTAGAGCGGGACCCGGAAGTGCTCGAACACGTCGGCCGCCACCTCGCCCTGCACGCAGCTCACGCCCGTGATGTCCGCGGGCAGGCAGTGGAGGTACAGCGCATCGCGCGTCCGCGACATGAGCGCGTTCGTGCACTCCCAGGACTTGAAGCGTGCGTTGTTGGCGAGGCAGCGCTTCTCCAGTTCGGCGAGCGCGGCGCGGTCGCCGGTGCC
>JAPLSM010000144.1 GCA_026398635.1 Spirochaetota bacterium
CCCGCGTCAGTCGCTGCCGACACGGCAGTCGGCACCATCTCCTCACTCTCCGGCACGGTCCAGATCGACGCATTCGGCAAGGGCGCCTTCATCGCCGCGATGCGCGGCGACCGGATCTACGACACGACGGTGATCCGGACAGGACCGCGCAGCGGCGCGACGATCGAGCTGCTGGGGAAGCTCAGCCAGATCCCCCCGGACACCACATTCCGGATCGTCGACGCGATGGAAGGACAACGCCGCACGAACCGGCTGGGCTGGTTCCCCGCCCTCCTCGGCGTGGTGAGAGATGCGGTCGCATCCTTCGGTGCTTCGGGCAGCGACGTGGTCCTTGGCAGCAAAGCCGCCGAGGCGACGGCCGACGATGAGGAATGGATCGTCGAGGAGGACGATCCGCAGGAGCAGCTCATCGATGCGCGCAAGGCGGTTCGTGAGGGGGACTGGCTGCACGCGCTCAACATTCTTGACGCGATTCCAGAAAACGCGGCAGATGCCCTGCTGCCGGGGGAAGTCTCTTTCCTCCGCGGGTCCGCCTGCTTCGGCTTGGGCGATTACGCGGCTGCCCGGATGCACCTCGCGAAGGCCGAGCCGATCATCCGGGGCAGCGCAGAGCCCGAAGCAGCGGAAATCCTGCCTGTGCTCCTGTTCCAGCTCGGCGCCTCCCGATTCTTCGTCGGGGAGGACGGTCCGGCGGTCGCCGCGCTCACGTCGTTCGTGGCCCTTGATGCCGACAGCCCATTCGCCCCCTACGCCTACCAACTCCTACTCCAGGCGCTGATGGCACAGGGCGAGCGCACCCGGGCCCAGCAAGTCCTCGCGCAGGCAAAGGTCCGGTTCGTGGGCACGGTGCACGAGAGGGAGTTCATGTCCCTGCCGCCGGCCCCGTGAGGTGATGCCCGTGCGCGGCTGGCTGACGCGTGTGCCCGTCGTCCTCGGATCCGCGGCTGCCGGTCTTCTCCTGCTTGTCCTGCCGCGCACCAATCCCATCGAGCTGTCCTTGCTCGACACGCGGTTCGCGATCGCCGCTGCGGTCGCGTCCCCCGGGGAGCGCTCGGGCGACATCGCGATCGTGCTGATGGACGAGGCGAGCGAGGCGGCTCTCAGCGTCCCGTACGGCAGCCGGTGGCGGAAATTCCACCCGGATCTGCTGTCCGTGCTCGATGGGGCCGGAGCCTCGCTCGTGGTGTTCGATGCGGAGTTCATGGGCGAGGAGCCAGACCTGGACCCGGATTTCGCGGCCGCGCTGCAGGCATCGGGCAACGTGATCGCCGGCATTTCCCAGGGCGGCGCAATGCCCCCCGCGGTGAGGGCTGCGCTGCTGGACGTCGGTTCGCTCACGATCCGCGAGTACGGCGGCGTGCCACGCGAAGTGATCCCCGGTTCGCCAGACGAAGGGACCGAGGCTCTCTCGGCCTGCGTCGTCCGACATTGCAATGGTACCAAGCCGGCGGATCCCCGGTTCTGGATCGACTTCCGCCATCCCCCTAAGTACTTCCCGACGTTTTCCTACATCGACATCCTTCGAGCGGCCGAGGGGAGAATCTCGGACGCCGACCGAACGCCGCTTTCCCTGTGCCAGGGGAGGATTGTGCTCATCGGCCGCGACATTCCCGGCGGAGATCGTTTCAAGCTGCCCTCAGCCCCTGGGAGGATGCTGCCGGGCGTCACCGGCCACGCCTACGCCGTGCAGACCCTGCTGTCGGGAACACCGGTGCGCACCCTTCCGACGTGGCTCGAAGCCGGGATGGTAGCCGCGATCGCCCTGACGCTCGGTGCCCTCCTGGGCATGCGGTGGCGTGCGATCCGGATCGTCGCCCTCGTCCTGCTTCCGGTCGCCGTGTTCATAGCCGCGGAACTCCTCCTACTGCGCGCGGCGATCTGGCTGCAGCTCGCGCCGTTGGCAGCAACGTTCTCCGCAGCCCTCGTGCTGCACTGGATGACGCGCCGCCTGGTGCTTTCCCGGGCGCTCTCGCGCACCATCGGGTTCGACGCCGGCCTGATCGAGGCATTCCGCCGCGAGCAGGTGCGGGCCGGCGGGCACCTGGAGCGGGAGGTGTGCGTCCTGGTCGCCGACGTGCGCGACTACACACGGTTCGTGTCGACCCACGAATCGCGGCAGGTGGCCGCGGTGATGGGTGAGTATTTATCTGCGATCGAGGGCATCATCACGTCGCGGGGCGGGTACGTGAACAAGTACGTCGGCGACGAGGTGGTGGCGGTCTTCGGCTTCCCGCTCTCCGACGAGCGGTGCGAAGAGCGCGCGGTCGCCGCCGCGCGGGCGATGCTGCAGACCATGGAGTCGCTGCGCCGCTCGTGGACCGAGCGGGGAATGCCGGCGATCCAGCGAATCGGCATCGGGCTGGACCGGGGACCCGCGACCTTTGCGGAGGTCGGCGGCAGGACGAAGAACCAATTCGACATCATCGGCAACTGCATCAACGGTGCCTCGCGGCTCCAGACGCTCACCAAGACCCTGAAGACCTCCCTGGTCATCTCGGAAGAGATGCACCGGGCCCTCGCCGCGACCCCGCGGCTCCAATCCGCATTCGCACGCATCGGCAGGACGGCCATCCGGGGGCAGGGCACACGGACGCTCTACGGCCTCGCACCGGGGATCCCGGCATGAACCCGGCAGGAGACACGGCTGCCGCCATCCGCACGTTCACGTCCCGGCCCCGCCTGCTCCCGCTCGAAGGCGCCGTGCAGCACTACGACTGGGGCGGCAGGGAGTTCATACCCGGCCTGCTCGGGCGCGCCAATCCGGGCGGCCTCCCCTTCGCGGAGCTGTGGATCGGTGCACACCCGGGGGCACCCGCCACGGTCGTCATCGACGGCGCTACCGTGGGCCTCGACGCACTGGTGGCCTCGGCACCCGAGGCGGTTCTTGGGGAGGGCGACGCCCGGCGCTTCGGCGGCAGGCTGCCGTACCTCCTGAAAGTGCTGGACGCGCGGACGATGCTGTCGCTCCAGGCCCACCCCTCGCTCGCCCAGGCACGGGCCGGCTTCGCGCGAGAGAACGAGGCCGGCATCCCTCTCGACGCGCCGACACGCAGCTACCGGGACGACAACCACAAGCCGGAGGCGCACGCGGCGCTCACGGAGTTCTGGATGCTGCATGGCTTCCGTCCGCTGGACGAGATCGCGGAAACCCTCGAGACGGTTCCGGAGCTCACCCGCCTCGCGCCCGGGTTCCGCACACTGCTGCATCGGGCCGGCACCGACCCGGGTGCCGGGCGCGGCCTGCTCCGTGAGCTGTACCGCGCGCTCATGTTCATGCCGCAGTCGGAGGTCGACCGCATGCTCGACCCCATCGTCGGCCGACTGGAGCGAACCTCCCCGTCCGACCGCGACCGCCGCGACTTCTGGGCTCTTCGGGCGGCACGCACCTTCCCGCTCCCCGACGGCCACCGGGACCGGGGCATCGCCGCGATCTACCTGCTCAACCTCGTCCACCTGCACCCCGGGGAGGGCACGTTCCAGCCCGCGGGCACCCTGCACGCGTACCTCGAGGGAGTCACCATGGAGCTGATGGCCAACTCGGACAACGTGCTACGCGGCGGGCTCACCGCCAAGCACGTCGACGCGCAGGGGCTGCTGGACACCCTCACCTTCGAGGCGGGACAGCCGCCCCCACTTGACGGCCGGCAGGTGTCGGACACCGAGACGGTGTACGAGGCGCCGGTGGGCGAGTTCCTGCTGTCACGGATTGAAACGGCTCGGGGGAAGCCCCACGCGGAAGCGCGCGACCACGGCGCCGACTGCCTGATCGTGCTCGCAGGCGCGGCCCGGGCCGTCACCATGGATGATGCCCTCGAGCTGCATCGGGGGGCCGCGTGCCTCGCACCGGCTGGAATCGCCTACCGGCTCGAGGCAGTTGACGGCACCGCCGTCATCTGGAGAGCCCGGGTGCCGCACGCCGCGGACAGGGGCGAGCCGTGAGCCGCAGGATCCCCGTCGCAACGCTCGCCGTGCTGCTGGCCGCGATCGCGGCGCCGCAGCTCTGCGCGGACCTCGTGCTGCCCGGCTCCTGGGACGTGGGAACCATCGGCGACACCGCAGCCGTGTCCCGGACGATCACCCTGCAGAACACCGGCCGGATTCCGCTCGCGGTCCGGCTCCTCTCCTCCTGCAGCTGCCTGACCGTGCAGCCAGATCGTCTGCGGCTCGACCCCGGGGTGGCCGCATCGGTGCGGCTGACGCTCGACCCCGCCGGCTTGTCGGGTGGCATCTCGAAGCTCGTGCTCGCGAAGGTCGAGAACGCGGACGGTCTCGACCGGCTGCTCGCCGTGAACGGCACGGTCCGATCGAAGGCCCCGCCGACGGTCCGGCAGGAGACGGAATGCGAGTGGTGCAAGAAGCTCTCCGCCGAGCTGCGGAAGCAGGCCTACGACTCCTGGCGCAAGCGCGAGGGCGTCCTGCACTACTACTACTCGGCCGACTGCCGTAACTGCACGGACTTCCTCGACCGGGAGATTCCCCGGGTCGAAAAGGCGATTGGCCGTACCATCGAGGTGGACCGGCAGGACATCAGGGAACCGGGAGTGCTCGACGAGCTGGACGGCGTGCTCGCGGCCCTGAAGCTCGATCTCGAGAGGCTTCCGGTCCTGGTGATCGGCAGCACCGTGCTGCAGGGCGAAAAGGAGATCAGGACCCGGTTCGAGAAGGAGATGCGGGCGCTGCCCACGCGTTGAACCACGCCCGTTCGGCAAAGGGCTTCTTCTCCCGCTGCACTCCCAGCTCCGCGGGCACGCCGATGGGGAGGATCACGCGCACCTCGCGGGAGGCGGGTACGCCGAGGAGGGCGCCCACCTTCGCCGCGCGGTCCTCCCGCCGCAGCATGCCGTCGAGCCACACCGTCGCGTACCCGAGGGCCGTGACCGCCAGCAGCATGTTCTCCGCGGCAGCCGCGTAGTCCTCGATGCCGAACCGGAATTCCTTGTCCGCCGTGGCGTCGGGGTCCATCACCACCGCGACCGCGGCGGGGGCACCGCCGATGATCGCGCTGCCGGTGATCCCGGCCATCTTTGCGAGCAGGTCGGCGTCGTCGACGATCACGAAGCTCGTACTTTGGGCGTTGTAGCCGGAGGGAGCGCGGATGCCGGCGATCACGATCCGCTCGAGGTCGGCCCGAGGCACCCGTTGCGGCGCGAAGGTGCCCCGGTAGCTGTGTCTCCGCTCGATGGCCTCGAACACGTCCATGGTCAGGTCCACCTTCGCGGGGCAACGAGATCGGTCTCCACGGGCTGGTAGCCGAGCTGCCGGGTGATCGTGACGATCTGGCCCTTGTGGTGGAACTCGTGCGTGACAGCGTGCGTGAAGAGCCAGCGCGGCGTGGCCGTGAAGAGCTTCTCCTCCCAGGGCACCGGGTGCCGGCGCGGCGTGTCGATCGATCCCTCGTGGTCGCGGAGGAACCGCCGCACCAGCCGGTCGACGCCCGCGAACTCGGCCTGCACGGCCGCGAGGCTGGCGTACTGGCTGCCCTCCATCTGGGGCATTTCGAGGCCTCTCACGAACCCGTCCAGCCACCAGCGGTACACGCTCGCCGTGTGCACGAGGAGGTTGCGTACCGAACCGTGGCCGAGGGTGGGTACCTCGCGGGACAGCGTGTCCCAAGGCACCTTCGCGAGGAATCCGTGCAGCACGGCGCGGGTCTGGACGACCCACGCGTACATCGAGAGGAGCCCCGTCGCGTCGGACCGCCGGTGTTGACGTTTCATGCCCGCGATTCTACCCTGTATCGTGCCCGCGCGGAAGGAGACCTCTGGTGAGCACCGAGACCGTCGTCCACCTGCATCACGGATTCTTCGGCGAGGCCGAGCGCCGGCTCGTCTCCCATGGAACACTGAGCGCCGCCGCTTTCACCTACCCCGGTGGGGTGGCCGGCCTGCGACTCGCCAACGAGCGAGGCGCGATCGTGGTGCTGCCCTGGCAGGGCCAGCAGGTGTGGGACGCTGCATTCGACGGCCGCACGCTGACCATGAAATCCATGTTCGACCGGCCCCGGCCCACGCGCGAGTACCTCGCGACCTACGGGGCGTTCCTCGTGCATTGCGGAGCCACGGCGATGGGCGTTCCCTCGGCTGCGAGGGGCGACGCGCACCCGCTGCACGGGGAGCTGCCCAACGCGCTCTACGACTCGGCATTCGTGGCTGCAGGTACCGACGCGCGCGGCAGGTATCTCGCCGTGGGCGGCGAGTACCGGCACACCCTCGCGTTCACCTGCAACTACGTGGCCCGGCCCCTGGTGAAGCTGTACGAGGGGTCGACGATGCTGTCGATCGCCATCGGGATCGAGAACCTGAAGCGCACGCCCATGGACCTGATGTACATGGCGCACGTCAACTTCCGTCCGCTCGACGGCGGCCGGCTGGTCTACAGCGCACCGTGCACCCCGAAGACCGTTCGGGTGCGCGGCGCGCCGACCCACATCCCGGTACCCCCCGGCCATGCCGAGTTCCTCCAGGAGCTGGCGCGCGACCCGTCGCGGCACAACGTGCTTTCGCCGGGCCTCGCCTTCGACCCCGAGGTGGTGCTCTACCTGAACTACCTCGCCGACAGCGACGGGTGGGCGCACAGCATGATGGTGCACCCCGATGGGTACGCGAGCTGCATCCGGCACCGGCCCTCCCAGCTCCGCCACGGGGTCCGATGGATCAGCCGCACGCCGGACCAGGACTGCCTCGGCGTCGTGCTGCCCGCCACGGCCGAGCCCGAAGGCTACGCCGCCGAGAAGACGAAGGGGAACGTGGGGACGCTCGCGGCCGCAGCGACGGTCCGTTACGAGATGGAAGCAGGGCTGCTCACGCCCGACGAGGCGAAGGCGGAGGAGGCGGCGATCGGGGCGATCCTTGCCGCAGGGCGGTGAGGGGGGCCAGCCCGTCCGCAACAACAGAAGGCCGGCCCTCGCGGGTCGGCCTTCTGGTCATTCGAGATCCTTCTA
>JAPLSM010000401.1 GCA_026398635.1 Spirochaetota bacterium
GTTTTCTCCATCACCTCCATCCATATGAACATCCCCGCGCCCTGGCTCCTCGGCCTCCCGCAGCCGAAACCCGCGCGCAGCGTTCTCGACGCTCTCGAGGCCTTGCGCCCGGAGGAGATCCTCCCGGCTCTGGCCTCGGAACCGGAAAGCCAGGAACCGTGCGAGCTGCTGGTACGGAAGGTGCTCGACAAGGGCCGGTGGGACGAAGCGGACGTCGAGGCGTACCGCTCGTGCATGGGGCCCTCGTATAAAAAGACGCCTGCCGGTGAAACGAAGACCATCGGCCGGTGGCTGGACTGCTGGGCCAAACCCGACCGGTTCGGCGAGTCTTTCCGCCGCGGGCTGCGCACGTACTACGAGGTGTTCTACCGGGAAGAGGAGCGGCGCATCCTGCCCGACCTGGAGCGCTCCCTGGCCCGGGCGCAGGAGCTCGCCGGTCGCGTTTCGACGGCCGAGCTGTTCGAGAAGCTCTCGCGGGGCATCCGTGTCGAATCTCACCTGCAGCAGCGCGAGCTCGTGCTGGTGCCCTGCTGGTGGTGCTCGCCCTGCATCCTCTACATGAGCCTGGAGCCCAGCCGGCAGGTGGTGCTGTTCGGCGCCAGGCCGGCCGAGGCGTCGCTCGTGCCGGGAGACTCGGTGCCGGGCGAGCTGCTGCTCGCCCTCGAGGCGCTCTCGGACCCCACACGCCTCACGATCCTGCAGGCTCTGGCGGAAGCGCCGCTCACGCAGGCGGACATCGCGCGGCGCCTGCGCCTCAGGCCGCCGACCATCAGCCACCACCTGAAGTCCCTGCGCATCGCGGGGCTCATCGCGTACATCGGCGAGGGCTCGGGCGAGACCCGCTACGGCGTGCGCCTCGCGCAGATCGGCGAGACCTGCGACCAGCTGAAAGGGTTCCTGAAGGTCTGACGGGTCGGGTCAGCCCCGGCGCCGACGCGGGCCGCGTGTCGGGCTCGCGGTCGACGGGTCCTCGGGCCAGTGGTGCCGGGGATACCGGCCGCGCATCTGCTTCCGCACCTCCGCGTACGAAGAGCGCCAGAATCCCGCGAGGTCGTCCGTCACCTGAAGGGGCCGCATCGCGGGCGACAGGAGCCGGAACACCAACGGCACCCCGCAGATAACCGGGCCCGCCCGCATGCCGAAGACCTCCTGCATGCGCGCTTCGACCACGGGAACACCCGAGGAGTAGTCGATCGGGCACCGGGTGCCGGTGGGGAGCACGAGTAATGCAGGAGCGAGCCGGTCGAGGTCGGCGCGCCGGCCGGGGATGAGTGCGGAGAGTGCCCGGCACAGGCCGTCGTCATCGATCACCGGTCCGCCCGAAAAATCCAACCTGGGCACGAACCACTCCGGGGCCCGCCGGACCAGCTCCGCATCGTCGAGCTCCCCCGGGCCGGCGGTTCCGCGCGTAGAGCTTCCGTGCGCGGCGAGGAAACGGATCCTCGCCAGGAGGCCGCGGGCCCGGTCGTCCCACGGCAGGATGCCGGCGCCCTCGCGTCGTAACCGGTCGAGCAAGGATGCTGCCGCGGCTTCGGGGAACCCCGTGCCACGCCAGGGCTGCTCGGCCAGCACGAGCCGACCGGCCGCCTTCACGCGCACACCCTTCGGCGCGAGCCCGTTCCACCGGATGATCACCGACTCCCGCACGAGCGGCGCGAGCAGCCGATCGGCATCCGCGGCGTCAAGCTCAGCGGCGAGACGGATCGTTCCGGTGGTCTCGCCTGCGTCCGCATCGGGCGCCACGAGCCACTCCGGCCCCCTCAAGTCGCCGGGGTACCGGGCCGCCCTGCCGGTCACGAACCGGAACGTACCGTCGCGTTCCCTCCGGGCGATCCGATCGGGGAAGGCGCGGCTGAGGAGAACGGCGAGAGTGCGTCCGTCGAGCGGCCGTCCAAGCTCACCAGTCCGGGACCCCACCCTCGACAGGATCCGGCGCGTCTCCCGGGCGACGGCTTGCCGCCACGCGGGACTGCCTCCCCCGGCATGAAGCCGCTCGATCCTTGCCGCGAAGTCGGGGTTCCGGCCGAGACCCGAGCCGTCCCGCTCCTCCAGGAGCGCCGCCGTCTCGGCAGCCGCGGAGGCAGCGCCCGACCGGACCCCCTCGAGGACGAGCACCGCGAGCCGGGGTGCAAGGCCGAGGCCGGACGCGGCCCGGCCCGCGTCCGTCGGACGACCATCGTCGTCCAGGAGGCCGAGCATCCGGTCGAGCTCGCGGGCGGCGGCCCACGAGGCCGGCGGCGGCGGATCGAGCCAGCGGAGGCTGTCGGTTTCCCGCGCGCCCCACAGCGCGCACTCCAGCACCAGTCCCGAGAGATCGGCACGCAGGATTTCGGGCGCCGGCCGGTCGGGCAGCGGCTCGTTCTCCTTCCAGGCACGCACGCACCGTCCCGGGCAGAGCCTGCCTGCCCGGCCCCGGCGCTGGTCGGCGGACGAGGCACTGACCCGTGCGGTGACGAGCCGCTCGAGTCCGGTGGCATGGTGCAGCTCCGCGGTACGCGCCCAGCCGGCGTCCACGACGAGGCGGATGCCCGGCACGGTGAGGCTGGTTTCGGCGATCGAGGTGGCGAGCACCACGCGCCGGCCCGCCCCGGCGTCGCGCGGCCGCAGCACCGCCTGCTGGCGCTCGAGCGGGAGCGATCCGTGGAGGGGAAGCACCTCGGGGCCCGCCGGCCCGGCAGCGAGCCGTGAGGCGACCCGTTCGATCTCTCGGACCCCGGGCAGAAATGCGAGAACGTCCCCCCCAGCCTCCGGGATCAGGCCGGCGACCAGGTTGGCGAACTCCCCCTCCCAGCGGGTGCTGCCGGAAAGAGGGCGGTACGAGGTCTCCACGGGGAAGACCCGGCCTGGACACTCGATCACCGGCGCGGGCCCGGCCGGATCGTCGGCCGAGATGAACGCGGCCACCCGCTCCGCGTCCAGGGTGGCGGACATCAGAAGCAGCGCGAGGTCGGGTCGGGCCCGTCGCGTCTCGAGCAGCAGGGCGAGGGCGAGGTCGGCGTGGATCGAGCGCTCGTGGAACTCGTCGAGGATGACGAGGCCCGTGTCCGCGAGCAGGGGGTCGGCTTCGAGCGCTCGCGCGAGAAGCGCCTCGGTGATCACTTCAAGGCGGGTCTCGGGACCCACCCGCGCGGCCGATCGGACCCGGTAGCCCGCCCGCCGGCCGAGCGGCTCGCCGAGCAGCTCGCTGATCCGCGCGGCCACCGCGGCCGCGGCGAGGCGCCGGGGCTCCAGCATGCGGATCTTCCGGCCAGCGAGCCAGGGCCGGTCGAGGAGATACGCGGGTACCAGGGTAGATTTCCCGGCTCCCGGCTCGGCGGTCAGCACGCAGAGCCGGCGCTGCTCGAGCACCGCGTCGATGCGGGGTAGGAATGGGACGAGCGGGAGGCCGGTGCCGCTGGGGTCCACTCAGCAAACGCCGCGGAGCAACCGGCGGATCCGCGCGTTCGGCGAGCCGAACCTGAGGGCGAACCCGTCCCGTCCCGCGCGGACGACGCACGCCCTGCCCAGCTCCACCTTGGCGTTTTCCCGCAGCACCTCGAGGTTCACCTCGTCGTCCAGGCCGAGCAGCGAGGTGTCCCCGCTCGCGAGGAACAACCTCCCCCCGGAGGCGTTGACGGTGCGCATTCGGAACGTGTCGACGCCGGCGTCCTTCCGCCTGCGGCGGACCGTGATCGGCGCCTCGAGCGGGTCCCGGGCCCAGCCGCGGTGCTCGATCTCGTGGGCTGCGCCGCGACGGCGCCCCCCGCGCGGTCGTCCCGCCTGCGGCGAGCGCGACGCGAAGCCGGAGATGAGCGCCGTGATCGGGATGCGCCCGGAGGGGGCCGCGACTGCCGGACCGTAGCGCCGGGTGACCAGGGCCGAGGCGAGCGCGAACACGGCCACGATGATCGCCGCTAGCACGAGCAGCGGGAGCACCGTGACCACAAGGTAGAGCCACGGCGGGGTGAAGAGGGTTCGCAGCCAGGTGAAGGAGAGAATGCTCTGCAGCCAGGCCGGCGACGCCGTGCCGGAGGGTGCCGGGGGCAGGGACTGGACGACGACCGTCTCTCTGGTGTCCAGGTTCGCGACGACCTTCGCCGCCGACGGTTTCGGCAGCTCCTCGACCGAGGAATCGTCGAACAGGGCGAGGCCGGTGGCGAGCGAGCCGTGGAAACCGAGCCGGGCCGCGACGGCGATCGCCTGCTGCTTCGGCCCGGTCTTCCCATACAGCTCCAAGAGCTGCCAGGAGCTGCCCGTGTCTCGGAGGTCGCCGGCCGCGGCCGTGGCGCCGAGCACCGAGATGTTCGCCCCGATCGAGGGCGTGTCGACGCCCTGCGCGCGGATCCAGCAGGACAGGCGATAGTACGTGTCAGGCTTCACAGCAATCCACTGCACGGCCCGGGAGTTGTTTGGCTGAAGGTTCGCGATGGCGAAGCTGCGGCTGCCGGCGTGCTTCGCGTCGGAGGTGACGAAGAACCTCACCGCCTCGTCGGTCTGGAGCCACGCGGACGTGGACCGCATGGCCACGCTGCCGAGCTCCTCGCGCTCGAAGCCGCTGTTGGCGGCGAGGTTGGCCGGGGCGCCCCCCGCGGATGCGGGCGAGGCCGCGCACGGCGCGAGCAGGGCGAGGAGGAGGACGGGGAAGATCCCGGTGCGCCGCCCGCTCATGACGCCAGTGTGAGCGGCGGGCCGAGTGGTGTCAAGGATTCAACTGTTTCGCGCGGCGAACCGGCAGGAGCAGCGGCAGCTGCGAACAGAGCATGCCCGCGAGCATCAGGCAGCACCCCGCGATGCCGCGCCGCGACAGGCGCTCCCCCAGCACGATCCACCCGCCGAGCGCGGCGAACACCGTCTCGAGGCTGAGGAGGATCGCCGCGTGCGCAGGCGGCGCGTGCCGCTGCGCGACCACCTGCAGGGTGTAGGCCACGCCGACCGACACGAGCCCGCCGTACAGGATGGGCACCGCAGCGGACGCGAGCGAGGCGGCGGTGACCTGCTCGGCGAACGCCGTCGCCACAGCACTCAGCGCCGCGCACACGGCGAACTGCACGCACGAGAGCGCGACCACCCGGGTGCGGGGTGAGAGCCAGCCGAGCACGTGCACGTGCGCAGTCCAGAACAGGGCGCCGACCAGCACGAGCAGGTCGCCGCGCTCGAGCGTGAATGACCGGGTGACGCTGAGGAGGAACAGGCCCGCGGCGGCGAGCGCGGCACCGAACCACCGGGCCCACCCCGGGCGCTGACCCCAGAAGAGTCCCGCGAGCGGAACGAGCACCACGTAGAGCCCCGTGACGAACCCCGCCTTGCCGGCGGTGGTCCAGACGAGGCCCGCCTGCTGCAGGATCGCGCCGCCGAAGAGCACGGTCCCGGCGAGGAGGCCTCCGGCGAGGGGGCTGA
>JAPLSM010000482.1 GCA_026398635.1 Spirochaetota bacterium
CCGTACAACTCCCGCACGTCGGCCGCGATCTTCTTGGTCCAGGTCCTGAGGTCGATCCCCATTGGACAGGCGCGTACGCACGCGTCGCACTCCACACACCGGCCCGCCTGGTGGAAGATGCGCACGAGGTGGAAGATCGACACGTCCGTGCGCTCCGCGCCGATGCCGATCCAGGCGGGATTGTTCTGCTCGGCGAAGCATTCCCTGCAGTAGCAGGTCGGGCAGGCCTGCCGGCAGGCGTAGCAGCGGATGCACCGGGACATCTCGGCCGAGAATCGCTTCCAGCGTTCGCCCGGCGTCAGGCTCTCGATCTCCTTCACGAGACTGTCGCCATTGTCGCCCGGCGTGCGGGCAGGACCTTCGATGACGATGTCCGCGCCCACGGGAGTCGGGAACTGGCAGCACCGGCAGGCTTCCTGTAGCACCTCTTCTCTCGCGAACCGGTGCTCGACACCCGCGTCCGTGCGGACCGTAACCATGGTCCCGTCGTCGGCGAAGGACGCGATCTCCGCACCGCCCGCCGCCTCGCGAACCTTCCGCTCGTCCACCATGCCCGTGCAGGGCACGCCGATCAGCACGAGGTTCTCGCGCGGTGCCTGCCGCTCCTTCACCAGGGCCACGATCGAGCGCAGGTCGCACGCCTTGGCCACGAAGGCGATCCGGGGAAGCGGCGTTTCGGCGCCCATCTTCTGCGGCGGCCGCTGGAAGAGACCCGGCAGGTACACCGCGAGGTTGTTCGAGCAGGTCGAGTCCCACTCCAGCCGGTCGACGTCTTCCGACCGGGCCGCGAACGACGGGCGGCACCGGGTGCCGGCGCTTCCCCGCTCGTAGCCCACGAGCAGGCTCACCTTCCCCTCGGCGAGCAGGGATCGCGCGGACGCGCGGATGGCGTCACGGACGGCTTCGAATGCGGCCGCGTGCATGCCCCGGCCCCCCGCGCCAGGCTTCGCGCTCATGCGGGCTCCTTGGCCAGCCGGCGCTGGGGGCCGAGCTTCTTCACATCCTCGGACACCTGGCGCACCAGGTCTGAGAACCGGCCGCCCTCGGAGGCGGACACCCAGGAAAACTGCACCCGCCCCGACTCGATGCCGACGTACGCGAGCAGGTCCTTGATCGTGTTGAACTTGCGGCGTGCCACGAGATTGCCGCTGAGGTAGTGGCAGTCGCCGGGGTGGCAGCCCGACACCAGCACGCCGTCGGCGCCGTTCTGCAGGGCGGCAAGGATGAACAGCGGGTTGATCCGGCCCGAGCACGGCACCCGGACAACCCGGATGTTCGGGGGGTACTGCATGCGGCTGATGCCCGCGAGGTCCGCGCCGGCGTACGAGCACCAGGTGCAGAGGAAGGCGACGATCTTCGGCTCCCAGGCTTCGCTCATCAGAATGTCACCACCGTCTTCAGCACGGCCATGATCTGCTCGTCGCGGAAGCCCTTCAGGTCGATGGCCGAGCTCCGGCAGGTGGCCGCGCAGATGCCGCAGCCCTTGCACAGGGCGTCGTTCACCTTCGCCTTGTTCCGCGCCGGGTCGATCTCCACGGCGTGGTAGGGGCAGACTTCGACGCACGCGCCGCAGGCTTCGCACCGGCTCTCGCGCACGAACGAGATCTTGCCCTCGGCCTCGATCGACTCACGGGCCAGCACGGTGGCTGCCCGGGCCGCTGCTGCCTTTGCCTGCGCGATCGCCTCGGTCGTGTCCTTGGGGTAGTGCGCGGAACCGCAGACGAACACGCCCTCCGTGGCGAAATCCACGGGCCGCAGCTTGGCGTGCGCCTCGAGGAAGAAGCCGTTCGCGTTCAGGGGAACCTTGAAGAGCTGCGACAGGCGCGCGTTGTCGGGGTTCGCATCCACGCGGGACGAAAGCACGAGCAGGTCCGCGGGGATGGCGAGGTCGGCGCCGAGGATGGGGTCGCGCACCGTGACCGTGACGCCGGAGCTGTCGTCCGGGCCGCGAGGCGCGACCGCGGGCTTGCGCTCCCGGTCGTAGCGGATGAAGGCCACGCCCATCTCCCGCGCGCGCTCGTACGCGGTCTCGCGGAAGCCGTAGGTTCTGATGTCCCGGTAGAGCACCAGGACGTTCGTCTCGGGCGACTGCTCCTTGATCCGGATGGCCTGCTTGATGGCCACGGAGCAGCAGGTCCGGCTGCAGTAGAGGTGGTCGCCCTCGCGCGAGCCTACGCACTGGATGAACACCACGGTGCCGGCAGGCGTGGAGGCGCTACCGTTGGGGGTCCCCGCAGGGGCTTTGCCTGCGGCCGCCGACGTCCGGCCCGCGGGCAGCAGCGCCTTGCCCCCCGCCATCCGCCGCTCCAGCTCGAGGAGCGTGACTACCGAGGGATGCTGTCCGTACAGATACTCGGTCGGACGGCTCTCGTGCGCTCCGACCGCGAGGACCACCGCCCCGTGCTTCACCGTGACCGGCCCGCCCGCTGCCGCGCGCCGCCCGTTCGATGCGTTCGGTGCGATTGTGGTCTCGAAGTTGCCCACGAAGCCGTCGACCTTCTCGAGGTGCGAATCCGTGAACACCTTGACCCGGGTATGGCTCGAGACGCGCTTCGCCAGGCCGGCCACGTGCTCGGCGATGCCGTGCCCCGCGAGGTTGCGCTCGATCGCGGCCGCCACGCCGCCCAACCGGCTCGACTTCTCCACGAGGAACGTGTCGTAGCCCTGGTCGGCGAGGTTGAGTGCTGCGCTCATGCCCGCGGCCCCGCCGCCGACCACCAGCGCGGCGTGCGTTACGGGCAGCGTCTGCGCGTGCAGCGGTTCCGTCAGCCGCGACTTGGCCACGGCCATGCGCACGAGGTCCTTGGACTTCTCGGTAGCCTCGCGCTTCAGGTCCATGTGCACCCACGAGCACTGGTCCCGGATGTTCGCCATCTCGAAGAGGTGCACGTTCAGGCCCTGCTCGCGGATTGTCTGTTGGAACAGCGGCTCGTGCGTGCGCGGCGAGCAGGAGGCGACCACCACCCGGTTCAACCGGTGCTCGGCGATCTTCGATTTGATGATCACCTGCGTGTCGGACGAGCAGGTGTAAAGGTTGTCCATGGCGAACACGACGTACGGCAGGGTCCGCGCGTACTCCCGCACCGCGGGAACATCGACGTAGGCGCCGCTGTTCTTGCCGCAGTGGCAGACGAACACGCCGATGCGCGGCTCCTGGCCCGCGATGTCCGTCTCGGGCGGCAGCTCCACCTTCGTCACCAGGGTACCGCGCTGATCGGCGAGCAGGGTC
>JAPLSM010000430.1 GCA_026398635.1 Spirochaetota bacterium
GCGAAGGCCCCGGTGGAGCGGACGATCGACCTGGACGGCCGGATCGTGATGCCCGGCCTCGTCTGCGGCCACACCCACTTCTACTCCGCCCTCGCGCGCGGCGTGCTCGCCCGCGTCGAGCCATCCTCCGACTTCGTGTCCGCCCTGCAGAACCTCTGGTGGAGGCTCGATCGGGCCATCGACCGGGAGATCCTCGAGGCGAGCGGCATGGCGGCGGCGCTCGACGCGGTCAGCTCGGGATGCACGAGCGTGATCGACCACCACGCCTCGCCGTCGTTCATCGCCGGATCGCTGGACGTGCTCGCCTCCTGCCTGGAGCGGGTGGGGCTGCGCGGCGTGCTCTGCTACGAGACGACGGACCGGAACGGCCGGGACGGTGCGGAACAGGGAGTCGAAGAGAACCGCCGGTTCGCCGTTCGGGTCGACGCGGAGCGCCGGACCGGCGGGCCCGCGCCCCTCGTGGAGGCGATGATCGGCGGTCACGCGCCCTTCACGCTCGGCGACACGACCCTCGAGGCGCTCGCCGCCGCGGTGCGCGACACAGGCCGGGGCTTCCACGTGCACGTGTGTGAAGACTCCTTCGACGCTTCGCACTCGCACCACACATACGGACAGGACCCGCTCGCGCGCCTCGCCGCGCACGGCCTGCTGTCGGACCGGGCCCTGGTTGCGCACGGCGTGCACCTTCCGGCAGCAGATCGCGAGATCCTCGCCTCGAGCGGTGCCTTCCTCGCGCACAACGCCCGGTCCAACATGAACAACCACATCGGCTACCAGCACGCGCTGCCGACGCTCGCGAAGGTCGTGCTCGGCACCGATGGGATCGGGTCGGACATGCTCGAGGAGTGCCGGGCCGCGTACTTCAAGCACCGGGACGCGGGCGGCCCGCTCTGGCCCGGCGATTTCGCGCGTTTCCTGCAGGCCGGCAATGAGGTCGTGCAGCGCTGCTTCGGCGGTACGTTCGGCTCGGTGGAGCGGGGCGCCGTGGCCGACCTGGTGGTGCTCGACTACCGGCCGCCGACGCCGCTCGTGCCGGAGAACGTGGCAGGGCACCTCGTGTTCGGTATGAGAAGCGCCGACGTGGACACGGTGATCGTTAATGGCCATTTCATAATGGAAGGCCGCAGGTTCCCGTTCGACACGGAGCCGGTGCTCCGGCGGGCACGGGAAGCGGCCCGGAAGCTGTGGCGCAACATGGACGCATTGGGAGGCAAATCATGATCTTCTACGTTCTCGGGGGAGTGCTGGTGGCGGTCGCGGTTGGCCTGTTCCTGGGCTCGGGCTCGCAGCGCCGCAAGGTGTACGCCATGAAGGCGACCGACACCTCCACCGCCGCGGACCTGCGCGGCCTCGCCGACTCGGTGGCGAAGGAGATCGGCGCCGGTTCGTTCAACCAGGTGACCGAGGTGAAGGGGGCGGTCGAGTGCGACTCCCCGCTCACCGGCGAGCTTTCGCTCGTCCCCTGCGTGCACTACGCGATGTCAATCAGGCGCGAATGGGAGGAGACATCCTGGAAAACTGACGCACAGGGCAGGCGGACGCAGGAGACGAACAAGGGCTCGGACACCGTGGCTTCGAACACCCGCAGTGTGCGCTTCCGCGTGAAGGACGCGACGGGTGCGGTGGACGTGGACCCGAGCGGGGCGAAGATCGACGGCGAGAAGGCGGTCTCCACGTTCCAGCCCGGCGAGCCGGCGGGGGGATCCCTGACGTATAAGGGCTTCAGCATCAGCCTGCCCGGCTTTGTCGGAGCCGGCGGCCGCAGGACTCTGGGCTACCGGTACGAAGAGACCGTCGTGCCCGTGGGAGTGCAGGTCTACGTGCTCGGCGAGGCCGTGGATGCCGGCGGCACGCTCACGGTGAAGAAGCCGGTGAAGAAGGATGTCCGGTTCGTGATCAGCGTTCGCAGCGAGGAGGAGCTCGTGCGGAAGGCCGGTTCCGCGGCCAGGGGCCTCACGATCGCGGCTGCGGTTTGCGTGGTGGTCGCAGGCGCGCTCGCGGTGCTCGCCTTCCTGGGCATCATCGGCCGATGAGCCCCGGGCCGAGGGGCACCTGCATGCACAGGTTCATCGCGGGGACGACCTGCGCGAAGACGCCCTCGACCGCCTTCACCAGCTCGAATCCCGAGCACGAGCGCACCTCCGCCTCCGGCATCGGGTAGTACACGTTGACGCCCGCCCAATCGCGGGGCGGGCATTTCTTCGCCGCGTTCCGCACCTGAAGCGCCGAGGTGAAGTTCCGGGCATCTAGTTGGACCGTGCCGGCGCCGCTCCTCACCGAGACGGCGAAGCCCTCGATCTGTAAAAGGCGGCGCAGCTCCTCGTCGAGCGCGCTCCCCTTCGCGCACTGCCGCATCAGCCGGTGCCAGTCCCAGTCGTCCTTCAGTCCCCAGGACTTCCGGGACTCCGGGCCCGAGATATACCCCCGCTCCACCGTCATCCCCGGCTCGAAGACCCGCTCCTCCCGGTTGACGGTGATGTAGAACTTGGCCGACCCCCAGTTGGCATCGTGCGACACGGGCTTGGCTTCCCGGTTCGGCCTCGGCACCCAGCAGATCCACTGCCAGAACACGCCGCGTCCCCACCGGTCCGTCACGATCGGGACCGAGTAGACGGTCTCGAGGTGGTACTTGAGGATCCGCGTGATGCGCTCGTGAGGCTCGAGGTTGCCGACACGGATGCCGTTCTCGAAATCGATGCACGCGGCGTCGAACGTCTCTCCCGTCGGCTCGCCCGGCGCGACCCTACCCGGCTTCGCGAGCGGCAGCCAGTCCCCAGTGGTCCCCTTTCGCTTCACGCCGTCCTCCGGGGCGGTGGCTTCGGGCCGCCGCGCTCCACACCTTCGCTTGCGGGATCGCTTCAATGGTACCATACTCCGGAATGGCATGACAGACGTCGCCCGATCCGTAATGACCCGCGCGCAGGCGCTCCGCGACTTCTCCGCCGGAACCCTGTCAGCGCTCGTGAAAATTCCCTCCCCCTGCGGCCACGAAGAGGTGGTGTGCCGGGCCATCGCGGCGATGTGCCGCGAGGCCGGCTGCACCGAGGTCCGGTTCGACGGCCTCGGCAGCGTGATCGCGCGCATCGGCTCCGGTCCCCGCACACTCGCCTTCGACGCGCACGTGGACACGGTGGGCGTGGGCGATCCTGCCCAGTGGGAGCTCGACCCGTTCTCGGGCCTCGTCAGGGACGGCCGGGTGCATGGCCGGGGCGCAGCCGACCAGAAGGGCGGCGCAGCGGCCATGATTACCGCTGCCCGGATCCTCGCGGAGACCGGCTGCCCCGACGACTGGTCCGTGTACTTCGCCTTCACCGTGCTCGAAGAAGACTGCGACGGCCTCTGCTGGCGGTTCCTCGTCGAACGCGAGGGTCTGCGTCCCGACCTCGCGGTCTGCACCGAGCCGACCTCGTGCCGGCTCTATCGGGGGCAGCGCGGCCGCATGGAAATCGAGGCCACGGTGAAGGGCGTGTCCGCGCACGGCAGCGCGCCGGAGCGGGGCGACAGCGCCGCGTACAAGGCCGCCCGGGCCGCGCTCGCCATGGAACGCCTCAACGAGGGGCTGCCGGCGGACGAGTTCCTCGGCAAGGGGACCGTCGCGGTCTCGAAGGTCGACGTGAAGGGTCCGAGCCTCTGCGCCGTGCCGGACCAGGGCACCGTGTACCTCGACCGGCGCCTGACGTGGGGCGAGACCGCGGAGGGCGCGCTCGCGGAGGTCCGCCGGGCCATGGGAGCGGACGCGGCGTCCGTTGCCATGCCACGGTACGAGGCGAAGGGCTGGAACGGCGCCGCCTACGTCCAGGACCTGTACTTCCCTGCCTGGAAGATCGACGCCGATCACCTCCTCGTGGCTGCCGGCAGGGAAGCGCACCGGCGGTTATTCGGCCGGGAGCCCGAGGTGGGACGCTGGACCTTCAGCACCAACGGCGTGGCCATCTGCGGAACGCACGGCATCCCGACCATCGGTTTCGGCCCGGGCGACGAGGACAAGGCCCACGCGCCGAACGAGTGGAACCGGGTGGAAGACCTGGTCGCGTGCAGCGCCTTCTACGCCATGCTCCCCTTCGCGCTCGCGGGGAGGAAGGCCTAGGCGATGGCCTCGATCAGCGCGCCCGTGCAGCGCCTCGACGCGGTTCCCAAGGCCGAGGGCAGGGCCGAATACCTCGCGGATCTCCGGTTCGACGACATGCTGCACGCCCGCATCGTCGCTTCGACGTGCGCCAGGGGCCGGGTGCGGTCGATACGATACCCCGATCTGCCGCAGGGGTACGCGGTGGTCGAGGCGCGCGACATCCCCGAAGGCGGCGAAAACCGGATCCTGATGATCAAGGACGACTGGCCCGTGTTCGCGGACGCCGAGGTCCGGTTCAAGGGCCAGACCATCGCCCTGCTCGTCGGTCCGGACCGGGCGGTGCTCGCGTCCCTCGCGGCCCGCACCGCGGTCGAGTATGCCGAAACGAAGCCCGTGCTCTCGATCGACGATTCGCTCGCGCTCGTCGGCGGTCCCCTCCACGGCGCGAACAACCTCTTCGCCGACTACACGGTCGTCAAGGGCGACCCCGACGCTGCGTTCGCGCGAGCCTCGGCCGTGGTCGAGGAGCAGTTCTCGACCGGCGCGCAGGAGCACGTGTACCTGGAGCCGCAGGGCTGCGTGGCCGTGCCCGGCGACGGCCGCGTGACGCTCCACGTGTCTACCCAGTGCCCGTTCTACGTGCGAAAGGCTGTGGCGCACGCCCTGGGCTGGCCGCGGGAGCGGGTTCGCGTGGAGGTGCCCGAGGTGGGCGGCGGCTTCGGGGGAAAGGAGCACTATCCCGACGTGCTGGCCACCGCTGCTGCCGTCGCGGCGCTTAAAACAGGCCGGCCGGTGCGCATCGTGCTCGACCGGGCCGAGGACATGCGCGTCACCTGCAAGCGCCACCCTTCTCGCATCGCCTTCCGCACCGCGCTCGACGACCGAGGCTCGGTGCTCGGCATGGAGATCGACACGGTCCTCGACGCGGGCGCCTACGAGACGTGCAGCCCGGTCGTGCTGCAGCGCGCCATCTTCACCTCCACCGGCGTCTACGACATCCCGAACGTCCGGGCGCGCGGCAGGGCTGTGGCTACCAACGTGGTCCCGTCCGACGCCTTCCGGGGTTTCGGGGCGCCGCAGGCCCTGTTCGCCATTGAGATGCACATGGACCACCTCGCCCGCCGGGACGGCGCCGACCCCGTCGACTTCCGTCGCCGGCACTTCATCCGGCAGGGCGGCACGACCGTCACCAACGGACGTATCCACGAGGAGGTGCTCCTGGGCCGGATGCTCGACCGGGTGCTGGACGCATCAGGCTACCGGGCGAAGTCCATCGCCCAGGGGATCGGCCGGGGCATCGGCATCTCGTTCGCGGCCCACGGGTGCGCGTTCACCGGAAGCGGCGAGCGTGATCTCATCAAAGCCCGGGTCGGCCTGCGCAAGCGGGCGGACGACCGGGTCGAGATCCTCGCCGCAGGTGTCGACATGGGCCAGGGCCTCGCCACCGCGTTCCGCAAGGTGGTCGCGGGCGCTCTCGGCATCCCGCTCGCGAGCGTTCAGTACGACCGGGCCGACACGGACCTCATGCCCGACTCCGGGCCGACCATCGCCTCGCGCTCGACCATGATCGTCGGGCACCTCCTCGAGCTCGCCGCCGGTGCCCTGAAGGAGAAATGGCGCGACGGCGAGGAGCAGGAGGCGTGGCAGGACTACGCGCACCCCCCGCACCTCTCCTGGAACCCCGAAACCCTGCAGGGCGACGCGTACCCCGCGTGGGGCTGGGGCGTGAACGCCGTGGAAGTCGCGGTGGATCACGCCACCCGCGAGGTCTCGGTGGTGAAGGCGTGGGCGGTGTACGACGTGGGTGTGCCCGTGGACCGGCTGGCGGTGGAAGGCCAGGCACACGGCGGCATGGTCCAGGCCCTCGGGTGGGCCGGACTCGAAAAGCTCGAGAACCGGGCGGGGGAATACCGGCAGGCGACCCTCGCCGACTACGCAATTCCCACGTCGCTCGACGCGCCGGCCATCGAGGTCGACTTCATCGAGAACCCGTATCCACTCGGCCCCTCTGGCGCCAAGGGCGCCGGCGAACTGGTCTTCGACGGCGCTGCCGCGGCCTTCGCCATGGCGGTGCAGCAGGCGGTGGGTGCCGAGTTCCACGACCTGCCCCTGACACCCGAGCGCATCGCGGAGGCGACGCCATGACCCGGTTCACCCTGAACGGCGTCGCGGTCTCCTCCGACTCCCATCCGCTCACCCGGCTCCTCGACGCGCTGCGCGACGAGCTGGGCGACCTTTCTCTTAAAGAAGGATGCGGCGAGGGCGAGTGCGGGGCCTGCTCGGTGCTGCTCGACGGCCGGCTCGCCAACGCCTGCCTGCTACCCCTCGGACGGGTCGACGGGTGCGCGGTCGTCACCATGGCCGGGGTGCGCGAAACGCCCCGGGGCAGGGCTCTCGTGGAGGCCTTCGCCCGCGAAGGCGCCGTGCAGTGCGGGTTCTGCACGCCGGGGCTCGTCATGGCCGCCGAGGCGCTGCTCTCCGCCGACCCCGCGCCCGACGAGCAGGCCATCAGGTTCGGCCTCTCGGGCAACCTGTGCCGGTGCACCGGCTACGAGACGGTCGTGAGGGCCGTGGCTGCCGCGGCACGGGAAGGCAGGGGCCGGTGGTAGAAACCTTCCGGCCGACCACCCTCGAGGAGGCGCTCGAGATCCGGGCCGCGCACCGGGCCGTGCCCTTTGCCGGGGGCACCGATCTCATGGTGCGCCTGCGCCGAGGCCCGGGCGTTCTGCCCGGCTTCGAGCAACCGGTACTCTTCCTCGACCGGTGCGCGGAGCTCGCGAACCTTTCGGCCGACGACCGGGCGCTCGAGATCGGGTCCATGGTCACCCTGGCTGCACTTGCCGCGAACCCCCTCGTGCCACGGCCGCTCGCCGAGGTCGCGCTCTCCATGGCCGGCCCCGGTATCCGTTCGGTGGCCACGGTCGGCGGCAACGTCTGCAATGCCTCGCCCGCAGCGGACCTGATGCCCTTCCTCTGCGCGCACAACGCCCGGGCCCGGCTCATCTCGAAGACCGCACGTCGGACCCTGCCCGTTGAGGAGCTGGTGACGGGCCCCGGCACAACGGTGGTCGAACCCGACGAGCTGCTCGCGGCGCTCATCGTGCCGGCGTGGTCCCCCGCCGTGTCCTTCTGGCGCAAAGCGGGCACCCGGCGGGCGAACGCCCTGACCAAGGTCTCGCTCTTCGCGTGC
Source organism: Spirochaetota bacterium (assembly GCA_026398635.1). Lineage (GTDB taxonomy): Bacteria > Spirochaetota > Spirochaetia > SZUA-6 > Fen-1364 > JAPLSM01. Next base: position 7,260 of record JAPLSM010000430.1, read on the forward strand.
GCGGACACCGACGGCGTCACGGTGCACCGGGCACGGATCAGCCTTGGCGCCGTGGCTCCGACCGTCCTTCGGCTGCGCGAGGTCGAGCGCCTCCTCGAGGGAACGGCCGTGGTCGACCTCGCCGGCATCGCAGCCCGGGCTGCCGAGGCCTGCGCCGCGGCGGTGCGGCCGATCGACGACCAGCGCTCCACCGCGGACTACCGCCGCCGGGTGGCCTGCGACCTCGTCGGGCATTTCATCTCGGCGGTGCTGAGTGGGAGGCGCGCATGAAGGGCCGGCGCATCGCGGTGGTCGCCATCGGCGGCAACTCGCTCATCCGGGACAGGAACCACATCACCGTGGAGGACCAGATGGAGGCGCTGCGAGAGACCGCGCACCAGCTCGCGGACATGGTGAACGCGGGCTGGGACCTCGCCGTCACGCACGGCAACGGCCCGCAGGTCGGCTTCATCTTTCGGCGCAGCGAGATCGCCCACCGGGTCGAGGGCATGCACGAGGTGCCGCTCGACGTGTGCGGCGCGGACACGCAGGGCGCCATCGGCTACGAGCTGCAGCAGGCGCTCCAGAACGAGCTCTACCACCGGGCGCTGAAGAAGAACGTGGCCACGGTCATCTCCCAGACCCTCGTGGACCGCGATGACCCGGCGTTCCATGCGCCGTCCAAGCCGATCGGCGGCTTTCTGGACGAGACCGAGGCCCGGCGCCGCGAGCGCGAGGACGGCTGGGCCGTGGCCGAGGACGCCGGGCGCGGCTGGCGCCGGGTCGTGCCCTCGCCCGTGCCGAAGGAGATCGTGGAGCTGGACTCGATCAAGGTCCTGCTCGCCTCGGGCACGGTGGTAATCACCGTGGGCGGCGGCGGGATCCCCGTGGTGGACGTGGGCGAGGGAGAATACCGGGGTGTGGCCGCGGTGATCGACAAGGACCTCGCCTCCAGCCTGCTCGCCCGGTCGCTCGGTGCCGAGCTCTTCCTCATCTCCACCGTGGTCGATCGCGTGGCGCTGGATTGGGGGAAGCCGACCCAGCGGTGGATCGACCGCATGGACCTCGCGGAGGCCCGCCGGTACCTTGCCGAGGGCGTTCACTTCGCGAAGGGCTCGATGGCGCCGAAGATACGGGCCGTGATCGGCTACCTCGAGGCGGGCAGCGGCCGGGCCATCATCACCGACCCGGCCAACATCGGGCACGCGCTGCGCGGCGCCGCGGGTACGCTGTTCCTGCCGTGAGCGCTCCGACCGGCCTGCTGCTGAAGGACTGCCTGCTCGTCCAGCCGTCGGCCGATGCGCCGGGCCTCCCCCGGCACGACGTGCTCGTCGAGGGGAACACGGTGCGGAGGGTCGCGCCCGGCATCGCCGCGCCCGTAGGCGCTCGCGTCATCGACTGCTCCACGCACGTCGTGGTGCCGGGCTTCGTCAACACGCACCATCACTTCTTCCAGACCCTCACGCGCAACCTGCCGGCCGTGCAGGACGCGAAGCTCTTCGACTGGCTCGTTCACCTCTACGGCGTCTGGCGCCGCATCGACGCGGAGGCGGTGACGGTGTCCACGCTCCTCGCGCTCGCGGAGCTGGCCAAGACGGGCTGCACCTGCTCCACCGACCACCTCTACCTCTATCCGCGCGGCGCGGACGCCGACTTCACGGCCCTGCAGTTCGCCGCGGCGGACTCGCTCGGCATGCGATTCGCGCCCTGCCGGGGATCCATGTCGCGCAGCCGCAAGGACGGGGGACTCCCCCCGGACGACGTGGTTCAGGACGAAGCGTCGATCCTGACGGACAGCGAGCGCGCGGTGCGCGCCTTCCACGACCCGGCTCCGCTCGCCATGCACCGGGTGATGCTGGCCCCGTGCAGCCCCTTCTCGGTGTCCGAGGAACTGTTGAAGGAGACCTCGGCGCTCGCGCGCCGGCTCGGCGTGCGCCTGCACACGCACCTCGCGGAAACCGCGGACGAGAACGAGTTCTGCCTCGAGCGGCACGGGGTGCGGCCCCTCGCGCTGATGGAACGGTGCGGCTTCGTCGGGCCCGACGTGTCCTTCGCGCACGGCATCCACTTCACGGACGACGAGCTGGACGCCCTCGCCCGCCATGGCTCGCAGATCGCGCACTGCCCCACTTCCAACATGCGGCTCGGCTCCGGCATCTGCCGGGTCAGGGACATGCTCGACCGGGGCATCACGGTGTCGCTCGCCGTGGACGGGTCGGCTTCGAACGACTCCTCCGACTTCCTCGGCGAGATGCGCCACGCGCTGCTGCTGCAGCGGGTGGCCCGGGGCAGCGCCGCGCTCGGCGCGCGGGACGTGCTGCGCATGGCCACCGACAGCGGCGCCAAAGCCCTGGGCTTCGAACGCATCGGCAGGATCGAGCCGGGGTACGCGGCCGACCTCGCGGTGTTCGACGTGGGACGGCTGGAGTACGCCGGCAGCCTGTCCGACCCGCTTGCGGCGCTCGTGTTCGCGGGCTACGACCACGGCACCGCGTACACGATCGTCAACGGCCGGGTGGTCGTCGACGGGGGAAGGCTGGCGGGGATCGACGAGCGCGAGCTCGCCGACCGGGCCAACCGGGCGGCCGCGCGGCTGCTCGCGGGCAGCTGACGCATTCCGCGGACGCGCGGGCACGCCGCACCGCACGGACCACACCGCGCCTCTCGCCATGTCGCTTCGCAACATGGCTGGGTTGACCCGTCCGATCTCGGCGGGTACCCTGCCGACCATGGCGGTATTCAACGGACTGGGTATGGGACTCGGAAATCTCTCGCGCCTGTCGGCGGCGGAGACGCGCTCGATCAGCCCCGAGAATCTCACCGGCGAACGGGGCAAGGGGGGCATGGCGGTCGACGGACCCGCGGCGAAGTGCGCGCGCGATCTCGGCCAGGGCTGGAAGCTCTCACCGTTCCGGGTGGTGCAGCCTGGCGAGACCCAGGTGCTGGC
>JAPLSM010000394.1 GCA_026398635.1 Spirochaetota bacterium
GGCTTTGCGCGCCAGTTCCAGGCCATGTCCGCCCTCGGCAGGAAGGGATCCGGGATCTTTCCCTTCTTCGCCGTGGACCCGAGGCGTGACGGCGCCGTGGAATGGGTGATCACCAGCGGGCAGGTCGGACGCAATGGCCCATTCTACGGCGTGAAGCTGTACCCCCGGCTGGGGTATCATCCGCTGCGGACCGAGCTATCCCCGCTTTTCGCGTTCTGCGCGCGCGAGGGAATACCCGTTACCGCGCACGCGAGCTGGCGCGGCTTCCCTGACGGGCTCCCGACCTTCGCGGAGTTCGGCAATCCGAAGCATTATCGGCCGATCCTCGAGGGGAACCCCGGCCTCAGGATCAACCTGGCGCACTTCGGCGACCGGTCGAACGAACCCGGCATGATCGAGGCCTGGGGCGGCGCGATCGCCGGCCTCATGCGGGATTTCGAGGGCGCGTACTCGGACCTGTCCTGCTACACCCACGAGGCTCCCCTCGAGCGATACATCGCGAGATTCCAGGATCTGCCGAACGTCAGGCAGCGGACCATGTTCGGCAGCGACTTCAACGTCCTGTACTTCACCGAGCCGTGTATGACGCTGGACAAGTATTATCGGCGGTTCCTGGAAACCTTCGGCAGCCGGCGGCTGGAGGAAATGGCCTCCAGCGTACCCAGGGCATTCCTGGGCATCTAGGGGGAAGCCGCGACCGCGGATGCCTCCGCGTACCAGGGGCTGTGGGCCAGTGCTGGCAGGTCGCGGCCGTCGGTCAACGGATCCCACAGCAAGTTGGCGAACAGTGCGATCGACGGCGCTATGCGCTCCTCCAGCAGGCCGTCCTCCACCAGGGCCCGCACGTCGGTCGACCGCGGGCCTTCCGCGAGCGCCTCGCGGAAGAACCGGGAGGCGTGCGGCCAGTTTGCCATCCACAGGTCGTCAGCCCGGTCCCAGATCGGCTGGCGCTCGGCCAGCCGCCGGTGGATCCACCCCGGGCTGCGCTCCCCGAGCAGGAACGGTCCGTGGTGCTCGAACTCCGTGTCCCACCGCAGGGCGGTGAAGCCCTTGGCGACCATGGCGAGCTCGGCCCGTCCGCGCAGCGCCGCGATCCGCCGGCCGTACGCGGCCGTGGCGTCGACGGTGCCCAGCGGCGCGCCGGACAGTTCGCTCACCGGCACGTAGCTCCAGGGGATCACCCCTGCGTCCTCCCAGACGATCGAGATCCGGGGATCCAGCTCCTCCAGCTCCCCGCAGTGATCGAGGATCGAGGTGGCGTGGAGACCGAATTGGATGCGCAGGCCGGGGTGCCGCTCCAGCAGGGCGCGGCCGACGTCATTTACCAGGTTGCGGGCCAGCCGGGCGATGGGAACCCCTCCGATAAGGGTGTCGCGCACCTCGGTAGCCGTCTGGAAATAGATGCCGTCGTGGGGGATGCCGGCGTACTGACGTTCGTAGGTATCCAGCACAGTGCGCCGCACCCAGGCCACGTGGTCCGGGTTCGCGAGGTCGAGGTCACGGATGCCCCACCCCCAGTGGAACCCCCAGACCACCTCGATGCCGCGATCGTGCGCGTGCGTCACGATCTCGGCCGCATTCACCGGCGGCACGTCGTTCCACAGCGTGAGCGCGTTCATCCTGAGGCGCGCCATGGCGTCGAGGAACCGGCGGTGGTCGTAGACCACGTAGCCCCAGCTCCAGATGCCCCGGCGGGCGATCCTCGGGATCTCGGTCCTCGCGAAGGGGGCTACACCGTCAAGCGCTCGCTGGCTGCCCCACGCCTGCGAGTTGGCTGCGCCGATGCCGACCACCCGGGCCGCGAGATCCTCGACCCCGTGGAGTACCCCCGCCGCGTCGCGGCCGGCCGCCAGGAGCACCGTGCGGTCCGGGTTCCAGGGTGACGGCCGGCAGGCGAGGAGGTACGAGCCGGGCGCCTCGGGCACCGAGAGTTGCCAGCGCTCGCACAGCTCCCTCACCCGGGGAGTGACGGGGGTCCCCAGCAGCAGGAGGTGATCGGCGTGGCCCGAAAGATCCTCCGCGGCCGGCTCGACGCGGACGAGGTAGGGGACCTGGCGCTGCACGAGGCGCTGGGCTTCGGCGAGAGCGAAGCGCTCAACCGGTGATGCAGCGGCGTGCCGGATGGCCCAGCGGATGCCCGGCCAGCGCAGCGTGTATCCATTTTCCACCGTGCGAGAGGGTGGTTCGCTTCGAGACACGTGTCAAGCGTGACGGGACCGGATCGCCGAGACGAGGAGGACGCGGATGCTGTGCGCCGGCGTTGCTCTACCCGGCGCTTTAGCCCGGGCGCTCCAGGAAACGCTTGAGGAACCGGGCCGTGTGGGAGGGGCTGCGCGGTCCGGCTGCAGCCGCCACCTCCGCGGGCGCGCCTTCGGCCACGACTCTGCCGCCCCCGTCACCGCCCTCGGGGCCGAGGTCGATCACCAGGTCGCTCTCGGCGATGATATCGAGGTTGTGCTCGATGACGACCACCGTGTTGCCCGCGTCCACGAGCCGGTGCAGCACCCGTACGAGCCGCTCCACGTCGGCCATGTGCAGGCCGATGGTCGGCTCGTCGAGCACGTAGAGGGTGTGCACCGCGGCGCCCCGCCGGGGGCCGCCGTCGGCGGGACCCGAGCGCGCTCGGGCCAGCTCGGTCACGAGCTTGATGCGCTGCGCCTCCCCGCCGCTCAGGCTCGGGCTGCGCTGGCCGAGGGTGATGTAGCCGAGGCCCACATCCTGTAAAAGGCGCAGCGTGTGCCGGATGCCGGGGTGGAAGTCGAAGAACGCGACCGCCTCGTCGACGCTCATGGCGAGCACATCGGCGATGCTCGCGTCGCGGAACCGCACCGCGAGGGTCTCGGCGGAGAACCGGGCGCCAGTGCACGCGTCGCAGGCCACCGTGACGTCGGGCAGGAAGCTCATCTCGATGGTGCGCAGGCCCTGGCCCTCGCACTCCTCGCACCGGCCGCCTTTAACATTGAAGGAGAACCGGCTCGCGGTGTAGCCGCGCATGCGCGCCTCGGACGAGGCGGCGAAAAGGCGGCGCACGTCGTCCCAGATGCCCACGTAGGTGGCCGGACACGAGCGCGGGGTCCTTCCGATCGGCGTCTGGTCGACCTCGAGCACCCTGCCCACGGGCTCCCAGCCGCTGACGGCGGCGCATCCCCGCAGGGCGGTCGGTGCGGCCCGGCGCCGTGAACGGCTGGCCACCAGGGCGTGCACGTTGTCGTGCAGCACGTCGCGCACGAGCGTGCTTTTACCGCTGCCGCTCACCCCCGTCACCACCGTCAGGCGTCCGAGGGGGATGGCCGCATCGATGCGCGCGAGGTTGTGCAGGTTCGCGCTCTTCACGTGCAGGGTCCCGGGCGAGGGTGGCCGCGGGGCGGCGGGATCGCGCAGGGGATGATGCAGCGGGTCGCGCAGGAACCGGCCCGTGAGCGAGGTCCGGTTCCTCATGATCGCCTGCACCGTGCCTTCGGCCACGAGCCGGCCGCCGTTCACCCCGCCGCCGGGCCCGAGGTCCACGAGGTGCTCGGCACGCCTTATGGTTTCCGCGTCGTGCTCGACCACGATCACGGTGTTACCCTTGTCCCGGAGGCGTTCCAGGGTTTCGAGCAGCACCTCGTTGTCCCGGGCGTGCAGGCCGATGGTCGGCTCGTCGAGGATGTAGCACACGCCGCGCAGGTTCGAGCCGAGCTGCGACGCCAGGCGGATGCGCTGCGCCTCGCCGCCGCTCAAAGTCGGCGCGGACCGGTCGAGCGACAGGTACGAGAGGCCCACCTGGTCGAGGAACGCGAACCGGGAGGCGAGCTCGGACACGATATCCCGCGCGATTTCGCGCTCCCGGCCCGTGAGCTCGAGCGCGGCGATCTCGCGCGCCGCCTCCGCGACGGGAAGCCGGGTGTAGTCCGCGATGTTCCTGCCCCGGAAGGTGACGGCGAGCGCCTCGGGCCTCAGGCGCCGGCCCCCGCATGCCTCGCAGGTCCGTTCCGCGCCGTCCCACCAGTCGTTCCACCAGATTTCTTCGCCGGTCTGCTCGCCGTCGAATCCCTGCAGGTGCAGGCCGGTGCCGTAGCAGGACGGGCACCACCCGTGCTTCGAGTTGTAGGAGAAGAGACGCGGGTCCAGGTCGGGGAAGCTCCTCCCGCACCGGGGGCAGGCGCGCCGGGTCGAGAAGACGACCGGCGCGGAGACCGGTCTGCCGCGCGAGCCCCGGTGCTTCGCCTCGAGTGCGTGGAGCACGCCCTTGCCGAGATCCAGCCCGCGCCCGACGGCGTCGGCGAGCCCGCGTTCCGACTCGGGCGACGCCTCGAGCTCGGCCACGGGAAGCTCGATCGTGTGCTCCTTGAAGCGGTCCAGCCGGGGCCAGGGCTGTGTCGGAAGCATGGCGCCGTCCACGCGAAGCTTCGCGAATCCCCGGGCCGCTGCCCACCGGGCGAGGTCGGTGTAGTAGCCCTTCCGGGCCACCACGAGCGGGGCGAGCAGCATGATGCGTCGGCCCCGCCAGTCCTTCATGATCCGGGCGAGGATGGCCTCCTTCGACTGAGGCTCGATCGGCACCCGGCACTCCGGGCAATGCTGCACGCCGAGCTTCACGAACAGCAGGCGCAGGAATGGGTAGATCTCGGTGAGCGTGGCCACCGTGCTCTTGCGGCCGCCCCGGCTCGTGCGCTGCTCGATGGCGACGGTCGGCGGCACGCCGAAGACCCCGTCCACGTCGGGGCGGTGCGCGGGCTGGACGAACTGTCGGGCGTAGGCGTTCAGCGACTCCAGATACCGGCGCTGGCCCTCGGCGAAGATGATGTCGAAGGCGAGCGTGCTCTTGCCGCTGCCGCTCACGCCGGTGATCACGCTGAAGGCGTCCCTTGGGATGCGCACGTCGAGGTTGCGGAGGTTGTGCTCGCGCGCGTGCCGGATGACGATCTCGTCGGCGCGGCCGTCGTCGGATCGGGTCATGGAGAGGTCTTCGCGGGCGCGGCGGGACGGCTTCGCGGAAGCGGATTGCCGCGGCTTCGCCGCGTCAGAGCGACGGGCTGCCGTCGCGGCGTACTTTCGCAGCGCGGCGAGCCCCTGGGTTCGCAGGGCTGCCCCGGTCCTGCTGTCCGGGTTGCGTTGCACCTCGGCCGGTGTCCCCTCGCACACGAGCCGCCCGCCGGCCTCCCCCCCCTCGGGCCCCAGGTCGATCACCCAGTCGGCGGCCCGGATCACGTCGAGGTTGTGCTCGATGACGATCACCGAGTGGCCGGCGTCGGTCAGGCGGCGCAGGGCGCCGAGCAGTCGCGCAATGTCCTCGAAATGCAGGCCGGTGGTCGGCTCGTCGAAGAGGAAGAGCGTTCCGCCCGGCGCCTTCGGCGCGGCGGGGGCGGCGAGGTGGCCGGCCAGCTTCAGGCGCTGCGCCTCGCCGCCGCTTAAGCTCGGCACGGGCTGACCGAGGGTGAGGTAACCGAGCCCGACCTCGGAGAGCGGCGCGAGCGCCTCGGCCACCTCCGGCTCGCCGGCAAAGAACGCGCAGGCCTCGGTGACGGTCATGCCCAGGACGTCGGCGATCGAGCGCGTGGTGGCAGCCGGGCCACCGGCGCCCGGACCTTCGGGAGAGGCATCCCCCGGGGCCCGGCTCGGCGGCAGGATCCTCACCTCGAGCACCTCTGACCGGTAGCGCCGACCGTCGCAGTCGGGGCAGCGCAGGTACACGTCGCTCAGGAACTGCATCTCCACGTGCTCGAAGCCGCTGCCTCCGCAGGTCGGGCATCGGCCCGTGCCCGCGTTGAAGCTGAAGGTGCCCGCGGTGTAGCCGCGCTCGCGCGCCAGGGGCTCGAGCGCGAAGAGGCGCCTGATGGCGTCGAAGGCTCCCACGTGGCTCACGGGGTTGGACCGCGCGGTCCGGCCGATGGGCGACTGGTCTACGAGCACCGCGTCGTCGACCAGCTCGTGGCCGGCGATGTAGCGGTGCCGGCCCGGCGGGTCCACGGGCTTCCGCTTCAGCCGGCGCAGTCCGTTGAAGAGAATGTCCTGCACCAGCGTGGACTTGCCGCTGCCGCTCACGCCCGTCACGCACACGATCCGGCCCAGGGGGAACGAGACGTCGAGGTCTTTCAGGTTGTGCTCGGCTGCGCCCTTCACCACGAGGGCGCGTTTCGCGGTGGCGCGGCTGGGGGTCCTCGCGTGGAGCGGTGCAGCGGCCCCGTGGCGCGGCAGCGAGTCGCTTGGCGACTCGCGAGAGCGCTGGCCCAGGGGCTTCACCGTCCGCTCACCGCGCAGGTACGCGCCGGTCACTGACCGGCGGTTCGCGAGCAGGCCTGCGAGGTCGCCGAAGTGCACGACCTCCCCGCCGCGCTCGCCGGGGCCCGGGCCCATGTCGAGCACGAGGTCGGCAGCCCGGATCACGTCGGGGTCGTGCTCGACCACGATGAGGGTGTTGCCCGCGTCGCGCAGGCGCTCGAGCACCGCGATGAGCCGGCCGATGTCGCGCGGGTGCAGGCCTACGCTCGGCTCGTCGAGCACGAACAGGACGTTCACGAGCGAGGTGCCGAGCGCGGTGGTCAGGTTGATGCGCTGCACCTCGCCGCCGCTCAGGGTGCGAGACTGCCGGTCAAGCGTGAGATAGCCGAGGCCCACGTCCACGAGGTACGCGAGGCGCGCGCGCACCTCCGCCAGAAGAAGCTCCGTGGCCTCGTCGAGGGAGCCGGGAAAACGCAGCCTCCGGAAGAACGTGGCGAGCTCGTCGATCGGCAGGAGCGCCGCGTCGTGCACGGAGAGCCGGCGATCACCGATCCTCCAGAGCAGGGCCTCGGGCTTCAGGCGCGAGCCTCCGCACGCCGGGCAGGCGGTGTAGGTCCGGTAGCGCGACAGCAGCACCCGGATGTGCATCCGGTAGCTGCGCGACTCCAGCCACTCGAAGAACCGGCGCGCGCCGTACCACTTCTTCTCCTCCCAGCTGCCCTCACCCTCGAGCACCCAGCGCCGGTGCTCGGCGGAGAGTTCGCGCCACGGAACGTCCACCGGCACGCCCCGCTTGCGGGCGAACGACAGCAGGTCGTCCTGGCTTTCCTTGTATGCGTCGGTCTGCCACGGCTTGACCGCGCCGCCTTTCAGGGTCCGGGTGTCGTCGGGCACCACGAGGCCCCAGTCGATGCCCATGGTCCGGCCGAACCCCCGGCATGTGTCGCAGGCGCCGATCGGCGAGTTGAACGAGAAGAGGTTGGGCACCGGGTCCCGGTAGTGGATGTCGCACTCCGCGCAGTGCAGGTCGGAGGAGAAGCGCCGGGTGGCGCCCGGCCGGGGAACGCCGGCAACGTCGAGCCGGTGCACGCTCACTCGTCCCTGGCCGTGCTTCAGCCCTGCCTCGAGGTCCTCGACGAGCCTTCCCCGGTTGGCCCGGTCGAGCCCGATCCGGTCCTGCACCACCTCGAGCCGGCCGTCTTCCCGCGTGTGGATCCGGGTGTAGCCCTGCTTCGCGAGCAGGTCGAGCACCTCATCCTCGGAGAAGTTGTGCGGCACGACGACGGGGAAGGTGACCAGGGCCCGGCCGGAGCTTCCGCCCCTAGGGCGGGCCGCTGCTCCGCCCGCCCGGCCGCCCAGCTGCGGCGGTTCGCGCTCGGGTCCCAGCAGCTCATCCGCGATGGTTTCAGGGGTATCGCGTCGTACGGGCCGGTCGCATTGCCGGCAGTACAGCGTGGCGGCCCGGGCGTACAGCAGCTTGAGGTGGTCAGCCAGCTCGGTCATCGTGCCGACCGTGGACCGCGAGGTGCGCACGGGGTTCGTCTGGTCGATGGCGATGGCGGGCGGGATGCCGTCGACCCGGTCGACGCGCGGCTTGTCCATGCGCTCGAGGAACTGCCGGGTGTAGGCGGAGAAGGTCTCGACGTACCGGCGCTGTCCTTCGGCGTAGAGGGTGTCGAAGGCCAGAGAGGACTTGCCGCTGCCGCTGACGCCGGTCACCACGATCAGCTTCCCGAGCGGCACCTTCAGGTCAAAACCCTTGAGGTTGTTCTGCCGGGCTCCCTCGACGAGGATGAATCCCCGGGGCGCGGAACGCGGGGAGGCTCGGCGGACCGATGGTACGGCGGACGCCCGGGACGGGGAACGGGGCGTGCTGCGGGCGGCTCGGGGCATGCGGTGAATATATCAGTTGCAGGGCCTTCGCGGCGCGCGGGCCACTCGTGGACGCGCTGTGCATCGGGGAATCGTTGCGCTGAGGCCGCGCAGGTGCGCGGCCTCGGCCGCCGATGCACCCGAAGGTCCGGTGTCGACCCGCGAACCCTTCGAGGCGCTGACCCTGAGCCCCTGCGGGTGTACGAACCCGCTTATGACGGAGTCGCGGCTCCAACACCACGTTGACCACCGGCGCCACGAACGATGTCACCACGATGACGATCGTCGTGACATCGAAGAACGGATCGACGACGACTACCTATGTCGTCACTGTCACCCGGACGCTCTAGGGCTGTACCGGCACCTCATCCCGAAGCTCTCGCGCGCCGCCTCGCGATCCGGGGAAGCTTTCGCCCCGCGAAGCGCGCGACCTCGGCGAAAAGCTCCCGCACGGCCTCGATCCCGTAATCCTCGAAGTTGCGCCCGTGGGTCCAGAAATCCTCGAGGGTGCCGCGGCCCTCGCGCTGGTAGCAGGCTGCCCGGATCATCATCTGCACCTTGTCCAGGCCGCGCACCAACTTCGCTTCCGGCGTCTCCGCGCGCTCGAACTCCTTGAAAAGCTCCGCCGAGCGGGAGGGCAATCCGTCGAAGAGCGATTCGATGGCCGCCAGTTCGGTCCGGCTCTTCGAGTCGCGGAAGCCCGCGTCGCCGGCCGGCATGGGGATGTCCATGGTCACGACTTCCGCGCAGTCATGCACGAGCGCCATGGCGATCGCCCGACCGGCATCGCAGCTGCCGGGCCAGGCATCGCAGGCGAGCAGGGTGAGCAAGGCCAAGGCGTGGCTGTGGGATGCCACGCTCTCGGGTTCCGTCACGCCGCGCAGGAGCCATCCGGAGCGCGGCACCCGGTCGAGGGGATGGAGGCGTGCGAGGGTCGTCACGATCGCAGCTGCAGGTCCGGTCCCGCGGCGTTTTGCTGCGGCGGGCATCGGCGCTACCCCACCTTCAGGCTGATGGCCGCCATCGACAGCGGGGGCAGCTTCAGGCGCGCCTTGCCGGCCCGAACCGAGACCTCGTCGAACTTCCGGGAAGCCACGACGTCGGGATGCTCGAAGCTGTTCGCGGCCTTCGGCCCAGGTCCGGTCAGGATCTCTGCCGATTCGAGGGCGAGGATCGATCCGTCGGCCGGCTCGATGGACACCGGGGCGGAGGCCCGGTCGCTGCGGTTCGTCAGGAACACGTGCAGCACGCCCTCGCCGAGGATGGCGCTCGCGTCGACGAACGGCACCCGGCCGTTCGTGCGCCCCTCGTACGACGGGCCGTCGACTGCCACCCGCAGCGAGTCGCCGGCCCGGCGCCGGGACATCATCTCGAACGGGAAGAAAGTGGACTGCAGGAGCAGCTCGTCGCCCCGGGTGAGGAGCGGGGCGATCACGTTCACGATCTGGGCGAGGTTGGCGATCTTCACGCAGTCGGCGTGCCGAATGAAGCTGTTGAGGAATCCGGCCGCGACGAGCGCGTCCTCGAGGTTGTAGACCTCCTCGATCAGGTGCGGCACGCGCTTCCCCTGCCCGTCGCCGACCGTGGCCTTGTACCACACGTTCCACTCGTCGAAGCAGAGAAACGCCCGCCGGGCGCTTTTCCGCCGGGCCTGCACGAACCGGCAGACGGCGTCCATGTCCTCGATCTGCCGGTCGATGGAGGCGGTGACCGCGAGGAAATCCGGCGTGTCGTCCTCCCGGTTTCCCACGTAACGATGAAGGCTGACGTAGTCGGCCGCGTCCCCGAGGTGCTCGAGCACCTGGCGGTCCCATTCCATGTAGGTGGGCAGGCCCGTCGTGCACGAGCCGCAGACCACGGTCTCGATGGTCCGGTCGCAGTCCTTCATCATCTTCGCGGCCTGCTGCGCCCTGATCGCGTACTGGTCCGCGGGAACGTGACCGAGCTGCCACGGACCGTCCATCTCGTTGCCCAGGCACCAGAGCTTCACCGCGTGAGGCTCGGGGTAGCCGCTCAGCGCGCGGCGGTCCGCTTCCCGGGTCCCTGCCGGGCAGTTGCAGTACTCGACCCAGTCGCGCGCCTCCTCGGGTGTGCCGGTGCCGAGGTTGACGGTGAGCATCGGCGTCCAGTCCATCCTGCGGCAGAGGGACACGAATTCGTCCGTGCCGAATGTGTTCGGTTCGATGCTCTGCCAGGCGAGCTCCCGCACCGTCGGACGATCGCCGCGCGGTCCCACGCCGTCCCGCCAGTGGTAGCCAGAGGCGAAGTTGCCGCCCGGGTAGCGCATGGCAGTCATGCGGAGCCGGCGAAGCGCGGTCTGCACGTCCGACCGGCACCCGTCGGCGTCCGCGTGCCGGCTCGCGGGCTCGTACACGCCTTCGTAGACGGCCCGGCCGAGGTGCTCGAGGAAGCCCCCGAACACGCGCGGGTCGACGGGCCCGACCCTGAAGGAGGGGTGGAGGAGGATCCGGGTGGTTTCCAT